>NZ_JAAVJC010000343.1 GCF_012033785.1 Streptomyces bohaiensis | reverse complement strand
CCCTCGCGGCGGCGCCGGGCCGCCACGCGGCACCCGGCCCGAGGCGCCCCCGCACCTGACCGGCGCCCCGTACCGCACCGGTCGGCACCACCGCACCGCCCCGCGCCACCGCACCACCCGGCCCGTCGTACCGGCCGCGCGCCCTGCCGCACCCCCGTCGCTCCCACTCCCGCACCCGCTCCCGGAGGAGACCCGTGGACCTCGCCGCCTGGCTGCAGAGCGCCGTCGACCGGCACCGCGCGTGGGAGGAGCGCCACGGCCCCTACCCCGACCCCCCAGCACTGCGCGTCGACCCCGACCGCTTCGCCGCCGCCTTCGACGAACTCGGCGACCGGCTCGCCGGCAGCTACCCGTTCTTCCACCCGCGCTACGCCGGCCAGATGCTGAAGCCGCCGCACCCCGCGGCGGTGGTCGGGCACCTCGCGGCGATGCTGATCAACCCCAACAACCACGCCCTCGACGGCGGTCCGGCGACCTCGGCGCTGGAGGTCGAGGTGATGGAGCAACTGGCCGCGATGGTCGGGTTCGACGACCACCTCGGCCACCTCACCTCCAGCGGGACGCTCGGCAACCTGGAGGCGCTCTTCGTCGCTCGGGAGCTGCACCCCGACCGGGGCATCGCCTACAGCGCGGACAGCCACTACACCCACGAGCGGATGTGCCGCCTGCTGGGGGTCCGCGGCCACCAAGTCGCCGTCGACACCGCCGGCAGGATGGACCCCGCCGCCCTGGCGGCGCTGCTGCGCTCCGGCGCCGTCGGCACGATCGTCGCCACCACCGGCACGACGGGGCTCGGCGCGATCGACCCGCTGCACCTGCTGCTGCCGCTCGCCCGGGCGCACGGGGTGCGCGTCCACGTCGACGCCGCCTACGGCGGGTTCCACACCCTGTTGACCGGGCTCCCCCGCACGGCGCCGAACGGCGCCGCCGACGCCGAGGGGCCCGCCGGGGACACGGTCGGCACCACTGCTGCCGCCGGCACCGCTGCCGGCAGCACCGCCGACGCCGACCGGGGCGTGCCGCTGATCGACCCCGCGCCGTGGGCGGTGCTCGGCGACTGCGACTCGGTGGTGATCGATCCGCACAAGCACGGCCTCCAGCCGTACGGCTGCGGCGCGGTCCTCTTCCGTGACCGGTCGACGGCGCGCTTCTTCCGGCACGACTCGCCGTACACCTACTTCACCTCCCGGCAGCCGCACCTCGGCGAGATCAGCCTGGAGTGCTCGCGTGCCGGAGCGGCGGCCGCCGCGCTCTGGCTCACCCTGCGCCTGTTCCCCCTCACCCCGGACGGGTTGGGTGCCGCACTGGCACCGGGGCGCAGGGCCGCGCTGCGGTGGGCCGAACTGCTCGCCGCCGACCCCGAACTGGAGCTGTACCAGCAGCCGGAGCTGGACATCGTCTGCTGCTTCCCCCGCACCGAACCGGCCACCGCGCCGCGCGTCACCGCGGCGGCCGAGTCGATGCTGGCGGCCGGAATGCGGCCGGGCGAACCCGACCCGGTGTACCTGAGCACCGCCCGCGTCACGGCGGAGGCGTTCACGGCCAGGCACCCGGCGGTGCGGCCGGACGGAGCGCGCGAGGTGACGGTGGTGCGGAGCGCGTTGATGAAGCCGGAAGCCGAGCCCTGGGTGCCTCGACTGCACAGCATGGTGCGCGAGTTGGCGCGCGGGGCCCGTCGCGTCGACTGATCCGCCGGTAGGCGGGGCCGCCGCGGCCCGCCCCGGACCGGCTGCTCCCGCCCGGAGCGCGCACCGATCGCGCGCCCCCGGGAACCGGGCGGGCGGCCGGCTGCGTGGGATACTTGACAGCACAGTCACGTTCACAGCCACGGGGGGCCAACTATGGCTTATGTACTGTCATTTGTTGTCATCGGTCTCATGGTGGCGCTGATCGTCCTGCTGCTGCGCCGTCAGCGCGCCGCCGAGGAGGCACGACCGGCCCTGCCACGCGATCCGTTCGACCAGTCCGATTCCGCGAGCGGCGACCCGCGGAAGCTGCGCGCCGGCGACATGGTCGAGTACCTCGGCGAGCGGATGTTCGTCCGCGGTTCCGTCCGCCTCAAGGAGGGCGGCTTCACCTGGGACGAGCACTTCCTGGACGCCCTCAACGAGGACGGCTCCGGCCGCCGTTGGATCTCCGTCGAGGAGGACCCGGACCTCGAGGTGATGCTGTGGACGCCGTACGAGGGCCCGCAGCTCTCGCCCTCGGAGCGCACGCACACCGTCGACGGCATCACCTACCGCCGCACCGAGCACGGCGTCGCCCGCTACACCTCCGAGGGCACCACGGGCCTCGGCGGCTCCGGCCGCGTCGAGTACGCGGACTACGAGGGCCCCGGCAACCGCGGCCTCGCCTTCGAGCGCTACCTCGCCGAGGACGGCTCGGGCACCTGGGAGGCCTCGCTGGGCGAGCGGGTCCCCAACGGCACACTCACCGTCTACCCGGGGAGCGACGCATGACGGCCGCGACGCTGGAGACGCCCTACCTCGACACCGCGCCGGAGGACATCTCCCTCGCCCTCGGTCTGCCGGACCAGGAGGCGCTGCTCACCACCGAGGTCCCGGTCGACGGCGCCACCGTCCGACTGCGGCTGCTCGGCGCCTCGCACCAGGTGTTCGTCGGGCCGGTCCGGGAGACCGTCGCCTGCCTCGGCAAGGGCGTCGGCGAAGGACTCCCGGCCGTACTCGCCCGTGAGGTCGACGGCTGGTCCTACCGGTTCGCCTCGCACACCCGCCGGTACTCCGCAGCGGAGTTCGCCGCGGTGGTACGGGAGTTGCGCGAGACACTCGCCGACCGCGACGACGCGCTGTTCGGCGTCTTCCCGGGCGCCCCCGACGCGGTCACCGCCCTGTCGGTGGGCCGCGCCGCGCCCGACGCCGTGCCCGATGGCGGCGGCGCCGGCCCGCGGGTCGCCTGGCGGACCTGGCACACCTACCCCCGGTCCTTCCAGATAGTGGAGACCCGCACCGTGGCGGTGTCGCGGTGAGGGCGCACAGGACGGCGGCGACGATCGTCGTGACGATGACGATGGTGCTCCTGACGGCGTGCGGCAGCGGCTCGGGAGGCGGGTACAACGAGGTGCCGCGCAGCTACATCGACACCACCTATTCGCGCAGCGGCAGTTACTGGACCACGGGGACCATGTCGCCGCGCCAGGTGGCCGCGGACATCGACCGCAACACCCAGGCGGGCAACCGGGTCACCAAGACGGACCGGGTCTACCTGCGGTACCGCAACCACGTGGTCCGGGTGAACTCCAACGCGAGCGGCGGCAGTCGCATCGAGATCTCCTCCTACCGCACCGCGCACCGCGCGTGGAACAGCGACATCGGCGGAGTGTGGCCGGTCCCCGGCCCGAGCGGGAACGGCGGAGGCGGCGGGAGCAGCGGCGGCGGTGGCGGCGGCGGTTTCCGCGGCGGCGGCCCCGGCAGCGGCAAGTAGCCCCCACGCGGCAGCCCCGCGAGCGGCAGCACCACGAGCACCACGACCCCGCGCCGCGAGCGGCAACGGAGCGTACGGCAGCGGCAGGACGACGGTGCGGCCACCGGAACGGGGCGGCCGCACCGCTGCCGCCGACAGCCGGAACAGGGTTGAATACCGGTGGCGGCCACGCACACCACGCGGCCGCCGCCCGCACGCGCACCCCGCGCGCGCCGGTGACACCCGCGTGGCACCGCGCGCGGCCGGGGCCGTGCCGACAGACACCGGAAGACGTCCGGCCCCGGTGAACGACCGGGACCGGCGGACAACAGCAGGGCACCGCAGACGCGGTGCGCGAGAGAGGCGACCGTGGCGGAGATATTCGAGTCGGCCGGCATCACCATCGCGTACGGGGTGGTCGGGTTCATCGTGATGGCGGCCGGTTTCGCCGCGCTCGACCTGGTGACCCCCCGCAAGCTCGTCGAGGTGGTCTGGAAGGAACGCAACAAGGGCGCCTCCATCGTCCTGAGCGGACAGATGCTCGGTGTGGGCCTGGTGATCTCGCAGGCAATCCGCTCCAGCGAGTTCCAGGAGGGCCTGATCTGGGGGCTGACCAGCACCCTGGTCTACGGCCTCGCCGGCGTGCTGGTGATGACGGTGGTCTTCGCCGTCGTCGGCATCGTCACCCCGGGCCGGATGGGCGCCTGCGTCATGGAGGACGTCGACAACCGCCCCCACCCGGCGGCGTGGGTCCAGGGAACGATGTACGTCGGCACCGCCCTGATGGTCTCCGCAGCGCTGTCTTGACCACGCACCACCACCCCACGACCGCGCCGGCCCCCGGCGACGACCGGGCGACCGGTACCGCCGCGGGCACCGGCACCCGCACCCGCACGGCGCCGGACGCCGACGCCGACGCCGGCAGCCGCAGCGACACCGGCGTCCGTGCCGGCGCCGGTACGGACACCCGCACCGACCGGCCTCCCGCGGTGGCGCCCGCCGAACCGGGTGCC
>NZ_JAAVJC010000342.1 GCF_012033785.1 Streptomyces bohaiensis | reverse complement strand
GGCCACCGCGGCCGTGCGGTCGGTGCAGGCGTCCGCGACCACCACGGTCAGCGTGGCGGTCCCGGCGAGCGCCCGGTGGTCGGCGGCCCGGGCCACCGCGGCCAGCGCGCCGGGCAGCAGCTCCGCCTCGTCGTGGGCGGGCACCACGACCGCCACGGCCTCGACGGTCACACCAGCCCCTCGCGGGCCGCGACGCTGGGCGGCCGGTTCCGCCCCAGCGTCGGCCGCTGGTGCACCTGGAGGACGAAGTCCTCCTCGCGGTGATCGGCGAGCAGGGCGAGCCCGGGCGCGTCGGCGAGGCGGTCGGCGACCTCCGAGCCGCGCATCACGTGGTCCGCCACCGGGTGGTCCCAGTGGACGGTGACCAGCGTCCCGTCGGGCTCCAGCGACTCCACCGCCTGCCGCACCAGGACCTCGAGGGCGGCGGTGTCCAGGTAGTAGAGCACCTCGGAGAGCACCACCAGGTCGAAGCGGTCCGGCGGCCACTCCTCGGGCAGCACCCTGCGGTCGACGGTGACGCCGGGGAGGTCCGCGGTGCGGCGCCGGGCGGTGTCCACCGCGGCGGGGACCCGGTCGCAGGCCAGCAGCCGCTCGCACCGCGCGGCCAGTCCCCGCGTCAGCTCACCGACGGAGCAGCCGGCCTCGAAACCTCGCCGGTAGCGCTCCAGCGGCAGCGAGGCGAGCGTCAGCGCGTACTTCCGTCGCTCGTACCACCGGCGGGTGAGCTGCCAGGGGTCCTCGGCGCGGCGGTACATCTCCGCGAAGTAGTCCTCGGGGGTGGGGGAGCGGCTCATCGCAGCACCAGTTCCGTGTCGCGCAGGTGGTGGGCGAGTTCCTCGGGCGGCAGCACCGCGGCGTCCGCCGGGTCCGGACCCAGGTCGGTGATCTGGCTGGTGAAGCAGCGGACCGCCGCCGCTTTCGCCTCCCGCACCGGGGGCGGCAGCGCGATGCGTGCCGCGCGCTCCCACGGCACCCTGGGGTCCCCCGGACGTGCCCAGTGCCACATCCACACCGGGTACTGCGCGCGGGGCACCGCGGTCGCCGCGGCGGCGGCCCCGGCCGCTCGCCCGACCGCCTCGTGGTCGCCGTGCCGGTCCTCCTCCCAGGGGGCGAGGCAGAGCACGGCGCCCCGCAGCAGCGGCAGCAGGCGCCGGGTCAGCTCGTGCTCGTGGCGGGCGACCCCGGTGTCCGGCAGCCCCAGCCGCACGGGCGCGGTGCGGTCGGCCCCCAGCGCCGACAGGGCGCGGTGCAGTTCGCGGGCGCGCAGCTCCGCCAACTGCACCGGGGTGACGCGCCGGCTGTCCGGGTGGGAGCGCTCGCCGTCGGTGACGGTCACCACGGTGAGCTCCACGCCCGCTGCGACGAGTCGCGCCAGCGTCCCGCCCATGCCGAGGACCTCGTCGTCGGGGTGGGCGGCGAGCACCACCACCCGGCCGGCCGACGGCAGCGGGAAGGTCGGGAAGTGCGCCCACCGTTCCCAGGAGCGCCACGCCGCCTCCGGGGTGCCGGGGGCCTGGATGAGGTCCGCGGACCGCGGTTCCGGCCCGGCCGCCGTCATCGGCCGGCCCCGAGCCCGGCGACCAGCGCGCCCAGGGCGGCGAGGTCCCGTTCGGCGTGGTGCTGGCGCACGTAGACCGTCAGATCGGCGACGGCGCGCGCGTGGCGCGGATCGTGGCACAGCGGGCCTGCGCCCGTGGCGCGCCCGACGTGGTCGAGCACGGCCGAGCAGGCGTCGGCGATCAGCGCCCGGATGCGCAACGCCCGCACCTCCGCCGTCCCGGTGGCGTCCTCGGGGTCGGCGTCGATCTCCTGTGCCGCCTGGGCGAGCGCGGTCCGGGCGACGTAGAGCTGCACGTCGACCGCCCCGGTGTGGGCGTCGGTGAGGGGGTCGGAACGGCGTGCCGACCGGTCGCGCAGGATCCGTGCGACCGCGTGCGCCCCGCCGAGCCAGCACGCCGCGACGCCCACACCGCCGTGGTGGAACCCCGGCCGGTTCGTGTAGGCGCCGGGGGCGCCGACCGGTGTGCCCGGCAGGTCGTGGAAGCGCACGTCCAGGCTGTCGCTGCCCGCCATGCCGATGGCGGGCCAGGTGCCGGGCACGGGCCGGCAGCTCCGGCCCTCCGCCGGCCCCTGGTACGGGTCCGGGACCGGTGCGCCGGTGCGCACCGCGAAGAGGCGGTCGCCGTCCTCGGTGGCCGCCGTGACCAGCGCGTGGGTGCAGGTACGCGCGCCGGAGCAGTAGCGTTTGAGCCCGCTCAGCAGCCACCGGGAGCCGTGGCGGGCGGCGGTGAGCCCGGGCCCGGGCGGTTGCGCCGCCCACACGCCCCAGTACTGGCCCCGGTGGGCGGGCTCGGCTCCGAGTTCCGCCAGGATCGCGACCGCGTCGAGGTGGCCCTCCAGGAGCCGTGCCGCCCCCAGGTCCTCCCGGGCCGTGTCGGAGAGCAGGGCGAAGCGCTGGTCGGTGCGGCCGGCTCCGGGAAGCGGAGCGGCGCCGACGCCCTCCGGCAGCTCGTCCACGGTGCGGGTGAAGGTCCGGGCGGACCGCCGCAACAGGATGTCGGGGGTCTCGGACATCACGGCGTCCGTCGCCTCCGGTGCGTCGGTCCGGACGCCGGCGGTGTCGCGCATGGTCGGGCCTCCTTCTGACGGCGGGTGCCGCCCGGGCCGGGACCGCGCGGCGGCGACGCAGGTCGGGCACCCGCTGCCGCTGGTGTCGGGTGCCCGGCACCGCGTGCGCAGAAACGGTTCTTCCGAGTCCTGCCCGGATGCTTCGCCGACCGGCCCGTCCGTGTTCGTTCCCAGCACTGCGGAGCACCGGGTGGAGCGGGGCGAGCGGCCGCCCCGGCGGTCAGCGGTCCCGGCCGTCGGCCGACGCCGGGACGGCCTCCCCGGGCCGGGAGGTGAGCGCATCGGCGGTCAGCCGGAACTCCTCCATGAGGCGCGCCGCCTCCACGATCAGTACCCCGTAGGGCCGCGAGGGGTCGGCCAGCGGAAGGTCGTGCGCGCGGGCGGCCTCGGTCACCCCCTCCAGGGCGTCCTCCGCGGCGGCGGAGAGCTCGCACAGCCGGGCCGACTGCTCGGCCAGCCGATCCGCGTCCAACTCGGTCAGCAACTCCGTCATGGCGCCCAGCGCCGCCGCGAAGCGCCCGTAGGCGGTGAGCGCCGCGGAGTAGGAGTAGGTGTTCTCCTCCTGCCGCCAGCGCTGGAGGCTGCGCGTGAGCGAGGCGAGCTGGTGCACCGTGCGTTCCAGCGCCCCCAGCACCCGGCGGTACCGGACGAACTCACGGTGCGGGCGGTGGCGCGGCAGCAGCTTGCGGGGGTTGAGGGCCATGCTGCTCTCCGCGGTCTCCATGCCGGAGCGTGCAGCGGCCAGCGACCGGTCGGCGCGATCGCTGAGACGGCACCACCGCTCGGCCCGCTCGGAGTCCACGTCCCCGCTGTCCAGCCCGTCCGCGAGCTCCCGGAGCAGCGTGGTCAGCTCCTGGGCCAGCGTCCGCAGCCCGTGCTCCGCGCCCCGGTAGCGCAGCGGCGGGAAGACCGTCAGGTTGACCAGCAGGCCGAAGCCGCAGCCGACGACGACCAGCAGGACGATCTGCCCGAGTTCGGTCGCCCGCCCGACCGTCGACTCCGCGGAGAGGTAGGCGGAGAACGCGAAGAACGCGGCGGTCGCCACCTGGGAGCGCTGCTCGCCGAGGGCGGGCCACCGGCCGATGGTGAGGGCGAGGAGGGCGACCACCGCGAAGGCGAGGAGCGAGGGGCCGGTGAGGAGTACGACGGCGGCCTGGAGCAGCACCCCCGCGATGACGGCGCCCGTGTAGCGGGCCGCCTGCCACAGCGAGCGGTGGATGGTGACGTTCATCGTCAGTACCGCGGAGAACGGGGCGAACGCGGGGGACTCCGCGCCGATCACGTGCTCGGCGACCCACCACGCGCCCGTCGCGGCGAGGGTCGACTTGACCACCAGCAGGGCCGTGTCCCGTTCGGTCCCGCTGGAACGGACGGCCCGGCCGAACCAGTCCGCCGTCCGTATCGCTCGTTGCTTCATCTCTCGCGCCTCTCGTCCGCGCTTCGGTGGGGTGGGGGCGGGTGAGGCCCGTTCGGCGGCGGGACGGCGGAGGTCGCGCGAGGAGCGGCGCGCGCGGCGGTGGTCGCCGGGCCGGAGCCGGCCGGTCGGGTTCACCCGGTCGTCTCCTCCCGTGCCCGCGCACGGCGGCGTCATGCCTGGCCCGTCCCGTCGGGGAGGTGCCCCACGCGCCGGCCGCTCCGACGCGGCCACCGGCCGCCGGCCGGTGGACCTCGGCCGCTCCCGGGGAGCGGCCGCGTGCCGTGCCCGTGCTCGCGGACACGGCGCGCAGGTACCCCGGGGCTCCCGGCGGGCGGGGCGCGGCCTCCGCGTCGGCCCCGGCGGATGTGGCGGCGCGGTGCCGGGTGCAGCGTGGT
>NZ_JAAVJC010000341.1 GCF_012033785.1 Streptomyces bohaiensis | reverse complement strand
GGCGGCACCGGCCCCTGACCGGGCCGGTGCCGCGCCGTTTGCCGCAGGGGTCGCCGGCGGGCGGCCCCGGGCTCAGACCAGGCTCTCCCGCCAGGCGCTGTGCAGGGCGGCGAACCGGCCCGTCCCCGCGATCAGCTCGGCGGGCGGCCCGTCCTCGACCACCCGGCCCGCGTCCATCACCAGCACCCGGTCGGCGACCTCCACCGTGGACAGCCGGTGCGCGATCACCAGTGCGGTGCGGTCCCGCAGCACCGTCTCCATGGCGTGCTGCACCGCCCGCTCCCCGGGGATGTCCAGCGAGGACGTCGCCTCGTCGAGGATCACCACCGCGGGGTCGGCCAGCAGCACCCGGGCGAAGGAGACCAGCTGGCGCTGACCGGCCGAGATCCGCCCGCCGCGCTTGCGGACGTCGGTGTCGTAGCCGTCCGGCAGCGCCTCGATGAAGGTGTGCGCCCCGATCGCCCGGGCCGCCTCCTCGATCTCCTCCCGGGGGGCGTCCGGCCGGCCCAGCGCGATGTTCTCGGCGACGGTCCCGGAGAACAGGAACGCCTCCTGGGTCACCATCACCACCCCGCGCCGCAGCTCCGGGTTGGCCAGGTCGCGCAGATCCACGCCGTCGAGCAGCACGCGGCCGTCGGTCGGGTCGTAGAACCGGGCCAGCAGCTTCGCCAGCGTCGACTTGCCCGCCCCGGTGGCCCCCACCACCGCGGTCGTCCGGCCCGCGGCGAGGGTGAGGTCGAACGTCGGCAGCACCTCGCCGCCCGTCCGGTACGCGAACCGCACGCCGTCGAAGACGACCTCGCGCCCCGGGGCGTCCCCCAGGCGCTCCGGAAGTTCCTTCGGCTGTGCCGGCTCCGGGAGGTCGGGACGCTGCGCCAGCAGGCCGGCGATCTTCGTCAGGGACGCCGACGCCGAGGCGTAGGCATTGAGGATCATCGCGAACCGGTCGATCGGGTCGTACAGCCGACGCACGTACAGCGCGGCCGCCGCCAGCACACCCAGTTCCAGGTCGCCGTCGGCCACCCGGTAGGCGGACCACAGCACGATCGCCGCCAGCGTCACGTTCGCCAGGAGCCGGGAGAACACCACGAACCGCGCCATCTCCAGGATGGTGCCGCCGTTCAGCCGGCAGTGCTCGTCGTTCAGCTCGGCGAACCGCGCGTCGTTGGCGCGCTCGCGGCGGAACGCCTTCACCGGCCGGATGCCGTTGAGCGTCTCGTTGAACTTCACGATCACCGCGGCGATCGCCGTCGACCGCCGGGTGAACATCGCCCCGGCCCGCCGCCGGTAGCTGCGCACCATCAGGTAGACCGGGACGAACGAGGCCATCGTCGCCACGCCCAGCCCGAGGTCCAGGTACAGCAGCAGACCGGTGATGTAGACGACGGAGACGAGGACGGTCATCAGCGTCTGCACGCCCTCGTCCAGCAGCTCTCGCAGCGCCATCACGTCGGAGGTCGAGCGGGAGATCATCCGGCCGGAGGTGTACCGGTCGTGGAAGTCCAGGCTGAGCGCCTGCGCCTGCCGGTAGATCCGGCCGCGCAGGTCCCGCAGCACGCCCTGGCAGGCGCGGCCCAGCGTCCGGTAGAAGGCGTACACCAGCACACCGGAGGCGCCGCCGGTCACCGCGTAGAGCACCGCCACCGTGATGAGCGGGCGGTGGTCGCCGTCCATCGCGGCGGGGACGCCGCTGTCGATGGCGATCGCCACCAGCAGCGGGCCCGCCTGGATGGCGGCCTGCTGGAGCAGGAGCAGCACCGACGCCAGCACCACCAGCCGGCGTTCGGGCCGCAGCAGTGAGCGGAGCAGCCGCAGTGGCGCGCCGGGCGGCGCCGGGAGCTGGTCCCGGTCGAAGGGGTCGCCGCCGGAACCGCCCCCCGGGGGACCGCCCGCGTCGGGGCGCTCCTCCGGGTCCGGTCGCCGGGCGTCCGTGTCCGTGACGGCCGTGGTCATCGGACCGACACCTCCTCGCGTTCCGGGCCCGTTCCCGGGTCCCGCTCCTCACCGGACATCAGGTGCCGGTACTCGGCCGATGTCCGCATCAGTTCGGCGTGCGTCCCCACCGCGGCGATCCCGCCACCGGAGAGCAGCGCCACCCGGTCCGCCAGCATGACGGTGGAGGGCCGGTGCGCCACCACCAGTGCGGTCGTGCCGACCAGCACCTCGCGCAGCGCCGCCTCGACCCGTGCCTCGGTGTGCACGTCCAGGGCGGACAGCGGATCGTCCAGCACCAGGAAGCGGGGCCGGCCGACGACGGCGCGGGCCAGCGCGAGGCGCTGCCGCTGCCCGCCGGACAGGCTCATGCCCTGCTCGCCGACCTCGGTGTCCGCGCCGAGGGGGAGGGCGTCGACGAACCCGGTGGCCTGCGCCACGCGCAGCGCCCGGCGGAACTCCTCCTCGTCGGCGGTGCCGTCGACCGCTCCCATCAGCACGTTCTCCCGGACGCTGGCCGAGAAGAGCGTCGGCTCCTCGAAGGCGACCGCCACCAGCGCGCGGACCTCCGCGCGGGACATCTCGGCGATGTCCCGGCCGTCCAGGGCGATGGTGCCCTCGGTGGCCTCGTGCAGCCGTGGGAGGAGCGCCGTCAGCGTGGTCTTCCCACTGCCGGTCGCGCCGACCAGCGCCATGGTCTCCCCGGCGCGCACGTGCAGGTCGATGCCGTGCAGCACCGGCTCGGCATCGGGGGAGGCGTCGGGGTAGCGGAAGCCGACCCCGGTCAGCCGCATCCCGTCCGCCTCCCCCGCGCCGTCGGCGGGTTCCCCCGCGTCGGCAGCCGGACCGGGCACCGGCGTGCGGGGCACGGCGGCGGAGGCCGCGGCGCCGGCGCTCTCCCGCGGCGGCTCGGTGTCCAGCACTTCGAAGAACCGGTCGGAGGCGGTGGCGGCCTCGTTGCACATCGCCAGGATGAAACCGATCGACTCCACCGGCCAGCGCAGCGCCAGCGCGATGGCGGTGAACGCGACCAGGGTGCCCACCGAGAGCGCGCCGGAGGCGACCTGGAGGACGCCGACCACCAGCACCACGCCCAGCACCAGCTCGGGCAGCGCGATGATGACGGCGAGGATCCAGCCCAGCATCCGGGCCTTGACCACCTCGGTGCCGTACAGCTGGTCGGAGAGGGCGCGGAAGGCCCGCGCCTGGCTGCGGTGGCGGCCGAACCCCTTGATGACCCGGATGCCGAGCACCGACTCCTCGGTGACCGTGGTGAGGTCGCCCATCTGGTCCTGTGCGCGCCGTGCCGCGACCGAGTACTGCTTCTCGAAGCTGATGCACACCCACATCAGCGGCAGGAACGGGCTCATCACGATGAGCGCCAGCTGCCAGCTGAGCGAGAGCATGATCGCGCACCCGACGATGATCGTCGAGACGTTCACCACCAGGAAGGTCAGCGGGAAGGCCAGGAACATCCGCAGTTCCTGGAGGTCCCCGGTGGCGCGGGAGAGCAGCTGCCCGGAGGACCACCGGTCGTGGAAGGCCACCGGCAGCCGCTGGGTGTGGCGGTAGAGCGCGGTGCGCATCGACGCCTCGACCCCGGCCAGCGGGCGCGCGACCAGCCAGCGCCGCAGCCCGAACAGCGCCGCCTCCAGGACGCCGACGCCCAGCAGGACGAGACCGCCGATCCACACCCCGGTGAGGTCCCGTTCGGCGACGGGGCCGTCCACGATCCAGCGGAGGATCATCGGCAGCACCAGCGACAGGCAGGACGCGACGACGGCCACCCCGGCGGCGGTGAAGAAGCGCGCCCGCACCGGCCGGACGTAGGGCCACAGCCGCAGCAGCGAGCGGACGACGGAGCGTTTGCGGGCAGGGGAGTCCGGGGCGGTGGGGTCGGTGGCAGACATCGTTGCGAGCTTACGGGGCTCCTGAGGTGCTTCCCATCGGGTTTTTGCCCTAGTCGGCGGTGGCACCAGGGACCTAGGCCGCAGGTCCTCGTGCTGCTCCGCGAGCCGGCGCGCGCGGGCGGCCGGCGGGCGCCGCGGGGCGCCGGTCACCTGCGGGGGCGGGCGGCCGCACCGGGTCGCCGTCGGCTGTCGGCACCGGGGCCTACGCTGATCCCCATGAGTGACCAGACCGAGTGGCGCGATCTCCAGGTGGCGCTGCGGACCGCCTCGGACATCGCCTTCGACCAGGAGATCCCGAGCGGGGAGCAGGCCGACGTGCTGCTGGACGCGTTGCGTCGCGCCCAGGCGGCGGCGCTCGCGCTCGCCGCCGGGCCGGGGACGACGGGCTGCCGCGTCCATCCGCACGGCGCGGTCGACCCGCTGTACGGCGACAAGGAGGACCCCCTCCCGCCGGGGTGGGGCAAGTGCCTGCTCTGCAACGACCGGCGGCGGCGGGCGGCCACCAACCGGCGGGGCGCCGCCACCGGCCGCCGCGGCATGCGGTGAGCCCACGCCGCCCCGGAGCGGGCGGTGCCGGGGGGGGGGGGGGGGGGGGGGGGGGGGGGGGGGGGG
>NZ_JAAVJC010000340.1 GCF_012033785.1 Streptomyces bohaiensis | reverse complement strand
GGGCGCTCCCGGCCGGTTGCGGGCGGGCGCGCGGCGCTCAGGCCGAGTGCAGCCGGCGCCGCGCCAGCGCGCCCATCGGCCGCCAGCGCTCGACGGGGCACTCCGGATCAGCCCGCCACAGCACGCCCTCGGGATGGTGCAGCACCGCGGTGACCTCGTCGGGCGAGGGCGGGGCCCCGTTGCCGCGCAGGTAGACCGAGCGGAGGCCGTGGTTGCGCAGCCGGGTCAACGCCCGGGCCCGGTTCTGTGCGTGCACCAGCACCCGTACGCGGCCGGGGCCGCCGGGGCGGGGCAGCGACATCGCGACCACCACGGTGCCGTCGGGCATGCGCACCCAGCCGCCGTCAGCCATGGTGACGCGCCTCTCGCGGGGGACGCACCCGTTCCGTACTCACGCTGTGTTCTCCTTCGCTGTCCTGCTGTGTCCGTCTCCTTCGTTCGACCCTGACTCCGGGCGGGCTGCCCGGGTCCCCGCAGGGCCAGCGCCGGTCCCCGGCGGCGGTGGGCCGACGGGTCCCGTCCGGGCGTGGCGCGCCCGACCCGGCCGCCCGACCCCCTGCCGGGAGCGCGCGTCCGGTCACCGGCCATCCTGACGGCAACGGCCGCCGCCCGCTAGGGGCGGCGGCCGAATCATGCCCTGACCTGGACTTTTACCCCGAGACCCCCGCGCGGTGACCCAGGGCGCCCACGCAGCGACTCTTCGACGTCATCGGGAGGCGGAGACCCGCACGGTGATCGCGTCGTCGAAGGGCAGCTCGGTGAGGATGCTGATCCGGGTGTTGGTGTCCGGCACGATGACGCTGTTGCCCGGGTTCTCCTCGTACCAGTAGGTGCCGCGCCGGTCGTCGAAGACGGGGTTGCCCGGCTTGGCGCGCAGGGTGGTGGGCGCGCCGTTGGCGTGAATGGTCAGCCGCTCGGTCGGGCGCCAGCTGAAGGTGGCGTCCCGGCTCTGGAATCGGTTGCGCATGATGCCGCCGTCGGCCCAGCGGTCCGGCTTCGCGTGCGCGTCGACGGGGAGGATCAGCCCCTGACCGGGGTGGACGCTGGTGTTGTTGTCGTCCTGCGAGGTGTCCCAGAGCCACACGAGCATGCCGGGCTGGAAGGAGAAGTGCTCCACCCAGTCGGGACGGGTGTCGAGGAAGCCGAAGTTGTACGGTCCGCGCTCCAGTGTCCGGTCGTAGCCGGTGTACTGGCGGTTCTCGACGATGTAGAACTGCTCGTGCGAGGAGGTGATGGAGCCGCCGATGAGGGAGAAGCCGGCCACGGCCCAGTCGCCCTCCCCGTTCTCCGCGTCGTCGCTGAAGACGGTCTCGCCGTCGGCGGTGACGGTGATCGCGTCGGCGGTGAAGCCGGTGTCGGCTACGGCGACATCGGTCAGGTAGCGGAACCGCAGTTCCACCGGCGCGCCGGCGAAGTCGTCCAACGGGTAGACGAGGTCGGCGTGGCCGCCGGAGACGCCGTGGAGCGCCGGGCGGCCGGCGCCGTCACGCGGCACGGCCGCCCCGTCCGCGGTGCCGTCGAGTGCGGTCCAGCTGCCGCCGGCCGCGCGGGCCTCGACGTAGAGGAAGTCGTAGTCCTCCTCGATCTCCCACCACCCGGTCAGTTCCAGGGCGGCACTCTCGGCGCCGGTCAGGTCCACGGTGCGGGTGAGCGTGTTCTCCAGCCCGTTGCCGGAGCCGCTCCACCACTGCGACGCGCCCTGGGCCGGGGCGACCACCTCCCGGGTGACCTCCTTCTCGGGCAGCTCGACGATCAGGGCCTGCTTGCCCTTGAGCGGCTTGCGCTCGCCCTCGGGGTAGGTGAGCCCGGCGGAACCGATGCGGTGCACCGAGGAGGTCGCGGCCTTCGCGGTCGCGTAGTCCAGCCAGCCCAGTTGCAGCTTCTCCCAGGCGCCCATCTCGTTGGGGACGGCGCCGATGGTGCCGTCCCCGTAGCCGAGCCACGAGCCCGAGGACATCGCCGACCAGAAGGTGGTCCCGTTCTCCCCGCCGGCGGTGTCGTACAGGTCCGGCAGGCCCAGGTCGTGGGCGAACTCGTGGGCGAAGACGCCGACCCCGCCGTTCTCCGGCTGGATGGTGTAGTCGCCGACCCAGAAGTCCGTTTCGCCGATGCGGGTGCCGCCGGCGAGGTTCCCCTCGGGGCCGACCTGGCCCGCCTGGTCGTAGAAGGCGAACCAGCGGTGCGCCCAGATCGCGTCGTCGCCCTGCGCGCCGCCGCCGGCCGAGGCGTCCTCGCCCGCGTGGACGATCTGGAAGTGGTCGATGTACCCGTCGGGCTCGTTGAAGTTGCCGTTGTTGTTGTGGTCGTAGCGGTCCTTGACGTCGTACTCGGCGAGGATCGCCTCGATCTCCGCCGTGGTCAGGCCGCGGGCGAGCTGGTCGTCGTACCAGGCGTCGACGCCGTCGGAGACGACCTCCCACACGGACCGGCAGACGTTGGAGCCGCACGCGGTGTTGCCGTAACGGGCCTCGTTGTAGTCGACCTTGACCCAGTCGGTGACGTGGCCCTCGATGGAGTAGCGGCCGGACGACTGGTTCTCGAAGTACTGCTTGACCGAGTCGCGGTCGGGGTCGTCCCCGAAGTACAGCTCCTCGAAGTGCTCCCGGCTGAAGTCCGGCTGCCAGATGGTGGTGTTGTCCACCGCCCGGTCCGGCTCCTCGATCCGGTTGGCGAGCGGCCCGGGGTCGCCGCCGAACTCGGGGTGGATCTCGTCGCCGAACTCCACCAGGATCGTGAAGATGCGGTCGGTGCCCACGGTGGCGACCTCGGCGAACTCGCCGTCGTCGAGCTCGACGACCTCGGAGCCGTTCTGGCTGCGGGGCCGGGCCTGACCGGTGATGAGGCGGGAGTGCGCCTCCTGCTTGAGCGCCACCCGCTTCTCGTCGAGCGGGTTCTCCAGGTGGTCGGGGGCCTCGCCGCGCGGGGCGGGCGCGGCGGAGTGTGCGCTGTCCTCGTGATCGACGTCGGGGACGGCGTGGGCGGTCCCGGCGGTGCCCAGCAGGGTGGCGCCGAGGGCGATGACCCCCGCGGCGGCGACGGCGCGTGACGGGCGGGTACGGGATCTCAGACTTCTGTTCACTTGGGGGCAGTCCTCCTGCGCGATCAGTGACAGTGCAGAGAGGAATCTGACACAGTGACACCGCAAAAAGACAGAGCACGCACGGAAAGAGAGCAGAAGCATCCCGCTTCGCTGCCCTTTCTGCCGTGCGCACCGTGCGCCGCCGAGCCATGACTCCGTGCGCCCCCTCATGCAACGGTCCTGTCGGCGGCAGGGGCTTACGCTTGAGCGCGGCCGGGAATCGACGCCGGTAGGGCTGCCCCAGCCATCCGTTCCGGGGCGGCCGTCGAGCACACTCCCCCCAGAACGGACGGACCCACGTCATGCCGCACCCGACACCGCTCCAGACCGTCGCCGGTTCGGCGACGGTGGTCTCCGTGACCCTGTTACTGCTGTTGCTCGTGCCCGAGGCCTCCCCCGTCCTCGTCGCGACCTTCGCCACCGGCGCGCTCGCCCTCGGCGTCGGCGTCGGCGTGCTGCTCCGCCCCCGCCGCCCCGCCGCGCACGGGCCCGTCGCGGTGCCTCCCCGTCCCGCGGGCACCGGGGACGGACCGGTGGCGCCGGTCCCCTCGCCCCACCCTCCCCACCCCGCCCACAGCTCAGCAGTCGTCACGAGGCCGGAAGTCAGAGTCTGACTTCCGGCCTCGTCGCTGTTCCGGGGCGGCCACCCGGGGCGCACGGCGTGAACCGGCTGCGCGAAGACGACCACATGTGTGCGGCCCCGAACGGTTTCGTTCGGGGCCGCACACATGTCGTGCGCCTGATCGACCGCTCACGTGCCGGGTGCGGCCGGTCGCCCCACCCGGCGCTCGGCCGGGCGCGCGCGCCGGGGCGCCCCGGGCTCAGCCGGTGGAGACCACCACCGTCTTGGCTCCCTTGTCGTGCAGGCACTGCCGGTAGGGCTTGTCCCAGGTGCAGAACAACACGTTCACCAGCCAGAACAGGAAGCCCAGGCACGGGATCAGCTGCGGCAGCGAGTAGATGGCCGCACGCGTCCACCCGGGGTTGCCGGCGGGGGTGTTGCCGCTGTCGAGCATCCCCACGCGGATCTTCATGGCCATCTTCCCGACCGTCTGCCCGCGCCGGGTCAGCATGACGCCCTCGTAGACGAAGTACACCAGCAGGTAGACCGCCTGCTGGAGCCACGAGTTCCCGTCGGTGTTGTCGTAGGACGAGGTGAACGAACCGGTGGCGGCGCCCAGCAGCAGGAAGACCGGGATGCCCACCAGCAGCGCGTCGATGATGCGCGCCAGCAGGCGCCGCGGCAGGGAGCCCAGCGGCGGCATGCCGGCCAGCGGCCCCTCGGCGCCGTACGAGCCGGGCTGCGCCCCGTAGCCGCCCGGCGGGGGCGGCGCGTTGCCGTAACCGCCCGGCGGGGGCGGCGCGTTGCCGTAACCGCCCGGCGGGGGGAGGCC
>NZ_JAAVJC010000033.1 GCF_012033785.1 Streptomyces bohaiensis | reverse complement strand
GACCCGGCCTCCCCGCCGCGACCCCGCGCGGCCCGGACGCCGGGTCGGCGGCGGCCGGCAGCTCAGCGGTCGCGGATGCGCAGCGGCAGCTCCGCGCGGACCCGCCAGCCGCCCCGCTCCCGCGGGCCCGAGGTCAGCGTGCCCCCGACTCCGGCGACCCGCTCGGTCAGCCCCATCAGCCCGAACCCGCCACCGCCGCCGCTGCCGGACGCGCCGCCCGCCGTGACGCCGTCGTCGGTGATCTCCACCACCAGGCGGTTCGGGGAGTCGGCGGCCCGGTCGACGGCGACGCCGACGTGCCGGGCGCCCGTCGCGTACTTCCGCGCGTTGGTCAGCGCCTCGCGGACGACGCGGTGGGCGACGCCCGCGGTCCGTGCCGACACCTCGCGGGGGCCGAGGCCGCTGCCGATGTGCAGGGTCGCCGGTACGCCGGACGCGGAGAACTCCTCCGTGAGTTCCCGCAGCGCGGACAGTTCGGCGGGGCCGGGGCCGGCGGGTGTGCCCGAGTCCCGCAGATGGGAGACCATGGCCCGCATCGACCCCAGCGCCTGGGAACCGGCCTCCTCGATCTCGGCGAGCATCGCGTCGATGGCCTCCGGCGACTGCGACTCGGCGGTGTACCGCGCGGCACGGGTGCGCGCGACGATCGCGGTGACGTGGTGGGCGACGAAGTCGTGGAGGTCCCGGGAGTACTCGATCCGCTGCGCCTGGAGCACCGCTTCCCGCTGCCGGGCGCGCAGCGCGTCGTAGAGCCGCAGGCAGAGCCCGAGCACGACCACCAGCGGCATGACGAGGACCAGCGCCACCAGCAGGATCTCGATCCTGCCGTCGCCCCAGTCCTGCAACCGCAGCGGCATCAGCACGACCACCGCCGCCACCGCGGCCATCAGCCCCGTCGCCCGGCCGGGCCGGAGCTGCCGCACCACGCGGACCCCCAGACACAGCAGCAGGAGCAGCTCCGTCATGCCGGGGGTGTTCTCCGCGCGGTCCTGCAGGCCACCCGCGACCAGGCTCACCACGCCCGAGGTGACCACCGCGGCGGTCGCCACGCGCGTCAGCCGGTACCGCGGCACCAGCAGCGCCGCCAGCACCACGGCCCCGGCGGCCACGTAGCCGACACGCACCGCCCACGCCGGGGGGTTCGCGGCCTCCAGGAAGAGCAGCAGGAGCACCAGCGCGACCGCGGGGGCGAGCAGCGCGTGGCGCAGGCGGAGACGGGCACGCAGGGACCGGATCATGCCCGGGACGTTACGCCACGGCGGGCGGGGGGCGAGCCCGCCCCGGGGGCCGCCGGTGGCCAGGGGCGGGTTTCGGTTTACGGACAGCGGGGCGCGGGTCTGTTCGTCTGAGGTGCTGCCGATCCCGCCCGTCACGGGGGACGCTGAATGGTCAAGACCGCACCGGCATGTACCGCCCTGCCGCCGCTCACCAGCGGCCGGGACACCGGGGAGCCGGGCCCACCACTTCGGGCCGGGCATCGGGCAGGGGGTCGCGAACCCCGTGCCAACTGGTCTTGCATGACAGGAGGCACTGTGTCACTACCAGCATCCGCCAGCTCGACGACAGACGTCGGCCGGCTGCCGTTCAGCGGCGAACTGGACATGGACAGCGTTCCGGGCGTCAGCGCGCGGGCCGCCGAACTGAGGGCGGCAGGCGCGACGCGGCTCGTCCTCGACGTGCGGCACACCACCTTCGCCGACTCGACCGCTGTCAACCTGCTCCTCCAACTACGACAGAACGGCCCGCTCACGCTTCGCGGCCCACTCCCGGATCAGCTGTTCCGCCTGCTCGAACTGACCGGCACCCTGCCGCTGTTCGAGATCGACGAAGACGGGTCGACGGACGACGCCTGAACCGGCGACGCACCCGCACCACGACCCCGTTCCCGCGCCCGAAGCCGGCGCCGGAGCGGGGTCTTCGCATGTGGGCGCACGACCGGAAACCACCCTCCGTCCGCCCCGCCGCGACCGCTGCGATGAAGGCCCGGCAGCCCACCACAGTGGGGCGACACCTCCCGTTGTGCCCCGATCCACACCTGTCCGATACACGACGTTCACTGACCTTTACGCCGGTTGCGTCGAAGGGATCAGGCGTAGGGTCGGCGGGACGCCCTCCCCTGCCGGACAGGCGTACGGCCCGGCGGTCCGGGCAGGCGCGCTGTGCGAGGAAGATTCGGAGGAACATCGTGGTGGAGACCCTGCGCTTCGACAGCGACGACCTGGCGGCGACCGAGGCCTTCATGTCCCGGGCGTACACGCCGATGCGGATCGAGGGCAGCCCGCACGACACCCGGGCGCGGGTCGTCCGCTCCGCCGCACGCGGCCTCAGCGTGGACGAGCTGTCGCTCGGCTACACCATGGCGTACGACGCGGGAGTCCTGAACAAGGTCACCCTGCTGACCATCCACTCCGGCAGCCTGGTCGACACCACCAACGGGCGGAACGAGGTGTACGGCCCCGGGGAGACCTTCCTCATCACGCAGCCGGACGAGCCGTACACCGGCGAGGTCCGGGCGGCCCGCTACACCGTCGCCATGTTCGACCCGGCGCTGCTGACCCAGGTCGCGGAGCTCGGCGCCGGAGCGCAGGGCCCGGTCCGTCTCACCGGCAACCGGACGATCAGCGCGGAGGCGAACCGCCGGCTCGGTGCCGGGCTCGCCTACGTGCGGGACCACGTCCTCAGCGCAGCCGAGGACAACGACCTCGTCGTCGCCACGGCGGCGCGGCACCTCGCGGCGGTCACCCTGGCGTCGCTGCCGAACACGGCGACCGAGGAGGCACCGCAGCGACTCGACAGCCGGGACGCCCACAGCGAGACCCTGCGGCGGGCGATGGTGTTCATCGACGAGAACGCGCACCGGGACATCGGCCTCGCGGAGATCGCGGCAGCCTCGTTCGTCACCCCGCGCGCCGCGCAGTACGCGTTCAGCCGCCACGCGGGGACGACCCCGCTGGGGTACCTGCGGCGGGTGCGCCTGGCGGGCGCCCATGACGCGCTGCGGGCCGGCGGCCCGGGCCTCGTCAGCGTCACGTCGGTCGCGGCGGAGTGGGGCTTCCCCCACCCGGGCCGCTTCGCCGCCCTCTACCGCTCCGTCTACGGCGTGCCCCCGTCCACGACCCTGTACGGCGAGGACGCCCAGCCGGCCGCCGCCGGCTGAGCCCCCGTGGGCGGGGCGCGCCGGGGCGGGGCACGCCCGAGGGGGGCGGCCAGCGTGGCTGGACGCGCCACCCCTCGGAAGGGGCTGTCCGGCTCCGTGGCCGCGGCCACTGCCATCGCTGTCACCGCTTGTGGCCGGGGCTCCCGAGCCCGGGTGCCGGACGTCGCCGACTCTCCCGGCAAGGGCCTCGACCGGCTCGCGGTCCACCGCGACCTCGCGGAACAGCTCCGGCAGGCGCTGCCGGGGGCCTGACCGCGCCACCTTGCCGGCGCGGCGGCACCCTCCCCGCACCACGCCGGCAGGGCCGTCGCGCTGTGTCACCACCGCGCGTCGGACCCCCGTGACGCCCCGCGGGCAGGGCTGCCTCCGGGCGGGACGCAGCACGGCCGGACGACGGACGTCACCGCCTCATCCCGCCACACACTCCCGCAGGGCGTCGACCACTGTGGTCGCGCGGTCGTCCTCCGCCTCCATCTGGTTGGTGAGGAACGCGAACCCGATCTTCAGACCCGGCTCGGCGAAGGCGACCTGCCCGCCCGCCCCGTCGTGCCCGAACCCGTCCGGGGTCAGGTAGCGCCGAGCCCCGGAGTCGAGTTGGAAACCCATCCCCCAGCGCGGCCAGGGTGGCGGGGCGGGGAAGACGGGCTCACCCTCGGTCTGGACCGCCAGCGCCTGCCGCAGGATCCGCTCGCTCAGCAGCCGCACCCCCTCGGTCTCCGTCACCGCCGCCGACCAGAACGCGGCCAGGGCACGGGCGGTGGCCACACCGCCCGCACCGGGTATCTCCGCCGCGCGCACGCGCGGGGAGTTGAATCCCTCGTCCGGGGAGACGAGTTCGGAGGGGAAGGCACCGCCGAGGGTCATGGCGAGATCAGGCCAGTCCGGCACTCCCGGTGTCCGCGCCGCCCGCTGCCCGGCGACGTGCGCGGTGAGCGAGTCACCGGCCCACAGATGCGCGACCCGGTGGTCCTGACTGCGGGGCGATCCGATCCAGGCATCCGCACCGAGCGGCCGGGCGAGCTCCTCGGCGAACAGCTCGCTGACCGGCCGTCCGCTGATCCGGCGCAGCACCTCACCGACGAGCCAACCGTGCGTGAGAGCGTGGTACGCGTAGCCGGTGCCGGGCTCCCAGAGCACTGCCTGCTCGGCCAGCGCCGTGGTGACGGTCTCCCAGTTCAGTACGTCGGGCGGCGACAGCGGGCGCCGGAGCGCGGACAGGCCGGAGCGGTGGGCGAGGACGTCACGGACCAGGATCTTCTCCTTGCCGCGCTGCGCGAACTCGGGCCAGTAGGAGGCGACCGGTTCCAGGTAGTCGAGCTCCCCCCGTTCGGCGAAGCGTGCTGCCAGCACGGCCATGAGGCCCTTGGTGCAGGAGAAGATCACGCTGGTCGTGTCCTCACGCCAGGGGCGACCGGAGCGGTGGTCCGCCAGGCCTCCCCACAGATCGGCCACCACGTCGCCATGGCGCCGCACCGTGAGAGCGGCCCCCATGCGGGGGCGACCGGCGAAGGTGGCGGTGAACGCCTGGCGTACCGGCTCGTACCCGGGCGCGGTCGTGCCGTGGATCTCGGTCATCGCGCCTCCCGGACGTCGGCGACCCGCAGTTGGCCGTCGGGTCCCCAGGCGAGTGGCCGCGGGTCGGCGATGCGGCCGGTGAAATCACCGTCCGGGCCGACGTTCTCGAAGGCGAGCAGGGCCCAGCCTCCACCCGGGGCACGGACGGCGCGCCCGCTGTAGAGCTCCTCCCCCGTCAGGAGGGTGGCCTTCTCCACCGGGACGGGCCCGGTGGGCTCCTCGACCGGCACGGCCCAGATCCCGCCCCGCTCACCGCGCGCACGGCGCTCTCCCGCCAGGTGCGCGGTGTCGCAGGAGAAGAGCACGGCGTGCCGGCCGTCGAGGGTGATCCGCTGCGGCACCTCGATGTGCGCGAAGCCCGCGCCGGGCCGGCTGAGCGCGGGCCGCACCGTCCAGTGGAGGAGGTCGGGCGAGGTGGCGTGGCCGAGGACCCCGCGGTCCAGCGGGTCCCCGCTCGCCAACGGGTCGGTTCCGGAAGCCCTGGCGGTGATCAGCATGTGCCAGCCGCTGCCGCCGGGGGTGCCGTGCACCCAGGGGTCCCGCCAGGCCTCCTCGCGCCAGGTCCGGTCGGGCAGCGTCTCGTAGTACCGGGGGTCCGCGGCCACGGTGGCGCCGGGCACCTTCACCCAGGTGTGCAGGTCGTCGGAGACGGCGACGCCGATGGTCTCGATGTTGGTCGCGCTGTCGGCCGACGTGAATCTGGCGCCGGTGTAGAACATCCGCCAGCGGCCGTCCGGCCCCGGAACCACGCACCCGGTCCAGGTGGCGCTCTCGTCGTGCGCCCCCGGGCCGCCCGGCCCGAGGACCGGGCCGAGGTCCTCCCAGGTGTGGAGGTCGGTGGAGACGGCGTGGCCGATACGGGCATTGCGGTGCCGGAGGTGCTCGCTCCCCAGGGAACGTGGCGCGTGCAGGTAGTAGAGGTGGTACTGCTCGCCGGTGTCGGCGATCCAGAAGTCCCAGACCCAGTGGTCGTCGAGGGCGAAGCTCACAGGTGCTCGTTCCGTTCGTTCGAGTGCCCGGGGCCGGAGGACGGGCCGCGGGCGGGGGTCAGCTCTTGACCGCGCCGGAGAGCAGCGCGCGGACGAACTGCCGCTGGAAGACGAGGAAGACGATGATCACCGGGATGATGACGATCAGCGCTCCCGCGTTCAGCAACGGGATGCTGAGGGAGTACTGGCCCTGGAAGAAGGTCAGCGCACCGGCTGCCGTCCGCTCCAGGGGGTTGTCGATGAGCACCACCGGCAGCAGGAACTGGTTCCACGTCCACAGGAAGTACAGAATCGCCAGCGCCGAGAGGGCGGGCAGTGCGAGGGGCAGTTGCACGCGGCGGAACTCCTGCCACACTCCGGCGCCGTCGACGCGGGCCGCCTCCGACAGCTCCCGGGGGACGTTGACGAAGTGGGCGCGCATCCAGAAGACGCCGAAGGGCATGAAGAGCCCGATGAGCGGCAGAATGACGGCCCATCGAGTGTTGAGCGTGCCGAGGGTCTGTGCTTGGTAGTAGAGCGGGATGATCAGCGATTCGAAGGGGATCGTCAGGCCCAGGACGAGGAAGATCAGTACAGCCCCGCCCCCGCGCACCCGCAGCACGCCCAGTGCGTAACCCGCGAGGGTGGCTGCGAGGAGACTGACCGGGACCACGACGGCGACGATCAGCAGGCTGGAGGTCATGAGCCGACCGACGTGGCCGGTCTCGAAGGCCGTGACGAAGTTGCCCCACTGGGGGTCGGTGGGCCAGGCGAGGCCCGTGGGGTTCACGTCGGCGGGTTGCAACGCGGCGGAGACCATGGTGATGAGGGGCAGCACGGTCAGCACCAGGGCCGCGGCCAGCAGCGCACGGCCGGACCACCGCTCCAGCGGGCCGGTCCTCATCGTTCACCTGCCCGGGCGAGACGCTGGATGGGCAGGATGCAGGCGATGACAAGGACCATGAGCACGATTCCGAACGCGGAGGCGAGACCGACGTCGCTCTGGGTGAAGCCGATGCGGTAGATGGAGATTCCGGGGACGAGGGTGGAGCGGCCGGGGCCGCCCTGGGTGGAGGTGTAGATGATGTCGAACGTGCTCAGCGCGGCGATCACGCTGAGGGTGACCAGTACGGCGATCTCCTGCCGCAGCCCCGGCAGCGTGATGGTGAAGAACTCCCGCCACCACCCGGCCCCGTCGATGCGGGCGGCCTCGTACAGTGATCGGTCGATCTTGCTGATGCCGGTGAGCAGGAGGACCGTGCACAGACCGGTGAGCACCCACGAGCCGATCAGCCCGACCGCCGGCAGCGCGGTGTCGTAGTCGGCGAGCCAGGGCCGGGTGAGACCGCCCAGGCCGACGGCACTGAGGACCTCGTTCACCGCTCCCGTCTGGGCGTACATCCACGACCACGCGATGCCCGCCGCAGCCAACGGGACCACCTGGGGAAGGAAGAGGATGGTCTGCGACGCCCGGGAGAACGCGCCCGAGCGCAGCGAGCGGATCAAGGTGGCCAGCACCAGCCCGGTGCCGACGGGGATGACGGTGAAGAAGAGCAGCAGCACGAAGGCGTTGCCGATGGCACCGCGCAGCTCGGGGTCGCTGAAGACGGTGACGTAGTTCTCGAGGCCCACCCAGGTGGCCTGGCCGACCCCGTTCCAGTCGTAGAACGAGTACTGGACGCCCATACCGAGCGGCCAGACCACGAAGCCGACATAGGCGCCGAGGGCGGGAAGCAGCAGCAGCCAGCCGCGAGCCGCCCCGGCCGGGCGGCGGCCGGGGAGGCGGCGGGGAGGCGGGGTGACGGTCACGCCCTGCCCCCCGGCCCCTTCGGTGAGAGGCGCGCCGCCATCACTCCCCGACCTCCTTCTCGTAGAAGGCCTGCACCCGCTGGACGAACTCCTCGCCGGTGATCCGGCCGGTGACCAGGAGCTGGGACTCCGGGATGATCGAGCCGGAGTAGATCCCCGCGGTCGTGTTGGCCATGAAGTCCACCTGGCCGTTCTCCCGCCCGATCTGCGCCGACATCTCCAGAGCAGCCTCCGCCAGCGAGCCGGGCTCGGCGTCCGGCAGGGGCAGGTCGGGGTCGCCGCCGGCCGACGCGCCGGAGACGTCCAGCACGATCTGGCGCGCCTCCTCGTCGGTGTGCACCCAGTCCAGGAAGTAGACGATCTCGTCCTTGTGCGGGGATTTCGCGGCCACCGAGAAGGAGTTGGCCGCGCCCATCGCGACATGGCCGTCGCCCTCCTTCAGCGGCGGCACCAGGAAGAAGGAGACGTCCTCGCCGAGCGCCTTCTGGTAGGTGGCGGCCTCCCAGTTGCCGTTGAAGGTGAACAGGCCACCTCCTTCGGTGAAGCGGCTGACGAACGCGAAGTAGTCGAGCGAGTTGATGTCCTCGGGGAAGTACCCGGCGTCGGCCCACTCCTGGATCAGCTCCGCGCCCTGGACGTTGCCGTCGGTGTCGTAGCGCGCGCCCGGTTCGTTGTACATCCAGGACAGGAACTCGTCCTGGTCGGCGTACTGGTTCATCGCGGCCTGGACGACGAAGTTGACCACGCCGTCCTTGTCGCCCGCCACGATCGGGAGCACGCCCGCGGCCTCGGCGGTGGCCAGGTCCTCCTCCAGCTCCGCCATGGTCTGCGGTGGGCCGTCGATGCCCAGCTCCGCGGCGAGCTCCAGGTTCATGTAGACACCGGTCACGCTGTAGCCGAGGCCGAGTTGGTAGAGCGACCCGGAACCGCGCACGCCGTCCTCGCTCATGCGCAGCGGTTCGAGCTGCGCGTCGGGCCAGGCGTCCCAGCCGTACGCCTCGTAGTAGGGGTCGAGATCGGCCAGCAGGCCGTCCTTGACGGTCTCACCGATGGTCGGCAGCCGGATGAGGTCCGGCGGGTTGTCACTTGCCAGCAGGCGCGGGGCGTTGGCCGTGAGGTTCTGGAAGGTGTCGCGGTTGATGTCGAAGGTGATGTTCGGGTGCTGGCGGGTGAACTCCGCGGTCAGTTCGTCCGTGAGCGGGAACCCGGTCTCGTCGGCGATGGTCAGCGTCACGTCCTCCGTGGTCAGTTCGGTACTGACCTCCGCGGGTTCCGGGGTGTCCGACGCGCCGCCCGCACCGCTGCCCGGTGCACAGGACGCGAGCATCGAACCGGCGGTGACCGCCGCCGCCAGGGCGGCCGAGACCCGCTTCGTCCGGCGGCGCGCGCCGTCAATGTCTGCCATGTCGACTCCTTGCCGAGGTGCCCACGTCCCGCGACCGCCTGCTCTCCGCTCGGCGATGCGCTGCCCGGGCCCCGCTTAGCTCCATTGCTAAAAGGATTTAGCTTGCGTGCTAGGATCACGTCACACGCATGCTCCCGTCAAGAGGGGTAACGCGGCTGTTCGCAGACAGGTACGGGGGCACCGGATGCCACGGAAGCGCGTCACACTCGCGGACGTGGCCCGCCGGGCGGGCCTGTCCACCACCGCGGCGTCCATGATCCTCAACGGCAGGCCCGACACCCGCCTGTCGAAGGAGGCGCACGAGCGGGTGCACACCGCCGCCGCGGAGCTCGGCTACCGGCCCAACGTCGCCGCCCGCGGACTACGCACCGACACCACCCACACCATCGGCTTCGTCTCCGACTCGGTCGCCACCACACGCTTCGCCGGAGGGCTCATCCAGGGCGCCCTGGACGCCGCCCGCCAAGCCGGGCACGTCGTCCTCGTCGCCGAGACCGGGGGCGACCCCAAGCGCGAGTCCGAGGCGATCGCAGCCCTGCTGGACCGGCAGGTCGACGGGATCATCTTCGCCACCGTCCGAGCCCGTGAACTCGTCGTCCCCGAGCTGCCGGACGGCACCGCCGCGATCATGCTCAACGCCACCAGCACCCGCCATCCCACGGCCGTGCTCCCCGACGAGGACCTCGGCGGCAGGACGGCCGTCGGGCTGCTCGCCGAAGCGGGCCACGCACAGGGGATAGCGCTGGTCGGGCAGAGCGACGACGCCGAGCACGGGCTCTTCCGCTCCAGCACGGTGGCCCGCCGCGTCGCGGGCATCCGAGTCGCGATGGCCGAACACCGGCTGGCCTTCACCGCGGAGGCGTCCACGTGGGAATGGGAACCGCACAACGGCTACACGATCACGGACGCGCTCCTGCGTCGCGACCCCGGTGTACGGGCACTGCTGTGCCTCAACGACCGGCTGGCCTTCGGCGCCTACCAGGCGCTCGCCGAACACGGGCTCCGCGTACCGCAGGACGTGTCGGTGGTCTCCTTCGACGACGACGAGATCGCCGCCTACCTACGTCCGGGCCTGACCACGATCGCGCTGCCGCACCTCGCGATGGGACGGCGCGCCGTCGAGCTCCTGCTCGGCAGCGCCCCACGGAGCGAGGTGCTCCTCCCCATGCCGGTCGTCACACGCGGCTCCATAGCAGCGCCCCGGTGACCGTCCACCCGGCGCGAGGAGCACCGGGCGGCGCCCAGCGCCGCCTCAGCCGCACCGGGTCACCTCAGAGACTCCGCCGCCTCACCCCGGCCCGAGCACGGCGGGGGTTTCGCAACGTCCGGCAGACCACAGCCCGTCCGGCAGCCGCGCTGAAACCCTCACGACCAGGACCAAGACGACCCGCCGGATCGAAGAACAAGCACCCCGCCCGCCAGACACCGCAACGTCGGCAAGGCAGCCGAACGCGCCAAGACGATCAAGAACCTACGAACCCGCTCAGGTTCACCACCAAGATGCAGGCCAGGGCGCCCGGGCCGCCGCTGTGGACCGGCTCTTGTGCAGCGACCCTCCGGTAGTGCTGCGGGCACCGGCGCGTCGCTGCAAGCAAGCCTTCGCCGCTGACCGATGAGGGCTGTTCGAACCCGACGCGTCAGCCGTTGAGTTCGTGGCTCTTGATCCCGGTGACGAAGGCGGTGAAGGCGGCGGCCGGGACCACTATCACCGGCCCGGCGGTGTTCTTGGAGTCCCGTACCGGGACGCTGCCGGTCGCACGTGCGGCGTTCGGGGCCCACTCCACGCAGGAACCACCGTTGCCGCTGTAGGAGGACGTGACCCAGTTGGGGGTGACAGAACCGGTCGTCATGGGGCTCCCTTTCGAGCTTGGTGGATCATCTCCACCGACGCTGCCTGCGACAGCGCTTCGGCTTGCAGCCGATGGTATGCCCTCACCAGGGGCACCACGGAAGCCAATTCCCGGTCCAGGTACCCCTGCGTCTCGGATTCGACGTAGGAGATCACCGCCCGGTCCGGCAGCGTCAGGAGATTCACCAGCCGGTTGAAGGGCCGCCGCTCCCCCATGGCGAACGGCGCGATCTGTACGACGGTGTGCGGCAGTTCCGCGAACGCGATCAGGTGGTCCAGCTGGGCTTCCATCACCGCCGCCCCGCCGACCGGCCGCCGGATGCAGCTCTCGTCCAGCACGGCGATCACGACCGGCGGGTTGTGGCGCTCCAACGCTGCCTGGCGTTCCGTGAGGGACTGGACCCGCTCGGCCGCCTGATCGGCGGTGATCGACCCGCATCGGACGCTGTTCGCCTCGATGGCGGTGGCGTACTCCCTGGTCTGGAGCACGCCCGGGATCACCCCGACCTCGAACAGCCGGACCTCGGTGGCCCGCGCCTCGTGGTGCAGGTACTCCGGGAAGCCTTCGAGGAGCACCCCGTGCCGGATCTCCCCCCATTCCCGCACGAAGGACTCGGCCGTCCCGTCGAGCTTCAGTGCGATGTCCACCGCCGTGGAGAACTGACGGGTCGGCGGCTTCCGAGCAGTTTCCACCGCGGAGATGTGCCGGCCCGAATAGCCGATCTCTGCGGCCAAGGCGTCCTGCTTCCATCCCCGCAGTTCCCGCACGCGCCGTAACCGCGCACCGTAGGCGGCTTCCGGACCGGCCTCCGGATTCAGCTCCTTGCGATTAACCAACGTGCCCTCCACTTTCGCAACGTTGAAGACTTCTCGGTGGTAAGCGAATCTCGCCACAACGGCCGCTGCGCTTTCACGAAAGGAGCGGACGTGTGCCTCGAACGCGACCATAGCTGCACAGAGCAGGCAGGTGAACCGGGCGGTTCCGCGGACCTCGGCGCCGGATCGCCCTCTCCCGAAGCGCTGGCCTCGCTGCAAGCGCTGCGTCGCATGGCAGTTGAGCTGCGGCGCAGCATCGATACCCACTTCGAGGAGCTGGACAGGCAATGAGCGGTCACCGTTCTGTCGCACGGTGCACTCAGCCGGTGCACACCGGTGGGGCCCGCACTCCGCGCGCATCGACCAGGCCCGGATTCGACCACGCTTGCCCGGGTGACCCCGGCCCGTCGGCTGTGACGCCCGGCCTCTCCCGGCGGCCGGACTTCCCCCGCCGTGGCCCCCACGTGAATCGCGCGCCCGACTCGGACCGCGCGCCCGGCGTGGACGGCTACTGGGCGGAGACCGTAGTGCGGTCGCCCGACGCCGGAGGCGAGTGGTATCTCTCGGGCACCTGGGCCGACACCCCGGAGGAGGCCGTCGCCTGGCTGCACCGGGAAGCGGAACGCCTCGCCGGAGTCCTCGAATCGGTCGAGGAGCCGAACGCCGACGCGGAGGCCGCGTACGCCGCATCGGTCGCCACCGTCTTCCGCGAATGGACCCGGGATGCCGCCTTCCGGGACGTGCAGTGCGCCGCCCTGGCGGCCGGCCGCCGCATCAGCGCCAACGCCCGTGGCATGGACCGCGTCTGCGGCGCCTCGGACGTCGAGGTCCTCTACTCCCTCTCCGCCCGGCCCATCCTCCGCCCCGAGCGGCCGCCACCGCGGTGACGCCCGACGGGAGCCCGACCGTCGGCCGTGGTCCGAGGCGGCCCTGACGGCATCCCGCGCACCGGGTCGGGGCGGCGCTCCGTGCCGGTCCCGGTGAGCCGAGTCAGCCGAAGAGGGCGACGAGTCCGTTCACCCAGACCGCAAGGAACACGAGAACCGCCACCAAGCACCCGACACACGACAGCACTTCGCGGACCGTCCACGGCCCGGAGGGCGCCTCACAGTCCCCTTCCGCATCGTCCCGGTAGGAGGCGGGGTCGTCCCAGTGCACAGGGCGCCCCAGTTCCTCGGCGCAGGCGGTTCTCACCGCAACCAGCTGCCCCTCCGCGAAAGCGGTGGCGGCCTCCGTCTCGGGCCCTCGCCAGGCGAGGGCCTTCATCCGACGCCGGGGAGACCCGTACCGCGCCTCGAAGGCGGCGGTCTCGTCGGCGTTCCGGTCCTCCTCGAGGAACATCCAGCGTCCAGCCTCGGCGGCGTCGCCGTAGAGCCTGTACACCGCGGCCAGACGCCGGCGGAGCGTCAGGTCGTGCGGGAAGGACGAGATGAGACCGCGCAAACGCTGGCGCGCGAGGGGAACCCGGCCGGCGGCCAGATCGGCATCGACCCGGGCAAGGGTCTCTCTCAGGGGCATGAACGCATGATCGGGTACGGCGCTGACCCACGTCGACCCGGTTTCGCCGCTCAGCACCCGCCCGCTCGCTCACAACGGCATCGGCTCAGCCTCACCGGGACGGGACGGGAAGGGCCAGTTACCGGACAGCGCTTCGCCAGCTCGGGGCGGGTCGGGTCGGGTCGGGTCGGGTCGGTGTGAGAATCGGGGCGTGACGGTCTCCGGGGATGTCGAGCTGACCATGGACGAGCTGCGCGCAGTGGCGGGCTTCGCCCTGCTGAGCGCGGAGGACGTACTGCCGGTCTTCGAAACGGCGCACCCGGACGACGCCCGACCCCGGGCAGCCGTCCGAGCCGCCCGCGCCTTCGTCGACGGCGAGCGCAGGACGAAGCTCCAGCGGGTCAGCTCACTCGATGCGCACCGCGCCGCCCGCGAGGCGGGCTCCGAGACCGCGCAGCTGGCCGCACGCGCGGCGGGCGATGCGGCGGCCGCCGCCTACCTCCACCCCATCGCCCAGGCCACCCAGGTCGGACACATCCTGCGTGCCGCGGCGAACGCGGCCCGGGTGGGCGAGCTGCGGGCGGGTGACGACCCCGCCGTCGGACTCGCCCTCATCGAGGAAGCCCGGCTGCGCGCCACGCCGACCGTGATCGACGTCCTCAACCGCTACCCCCTCGCCCCCACCGGCAGGACCCGCACCGCCCACCTCATGAGCCTCCTCGACAGCTCCCTCCGCCGCGCCCACCCCTGACCCCACCGAGGGCTCACGGCAGGCAACCCGCCGTGGGATCAGCCGCCGCGCCGTCGTCCCCGCCGATCGGTGTCAGGAACGGCGGCAGAGGACGGCCCGTTCCCCGCGGACATCGGCTACAGCACCATGAGAACCCGCTCACGATTCGTCGTGCGCGGGTTCTTCCGGCACGAAGGTCGCCGCGTACAGCCCGTACCCGGTCCAACCTCGGGACCGAACACTCAAGCCGCGACAGGCGCCTTCGCCGCTGCATGCTTTATCTCCTCCATCGAGACCGTCGACCGCCCCGGAGCCCGCGCGAGCTCGCTTCCGAACTGCCCAATGGCCCGGAGGCGCTGCACCGGTGGTCTTCTAGGGTCGGCCCTATGACGATCGCCGCCAGGGCCTCCGGGTCACTCTTCGAGTCTCTCCGGGCTGACGCCGTCACCAGCCCGGACCACCTGCGCCAGCTGTACGCGCAGCCGAACCCGAACTCGCTCCGCAAGGAGATCGACCGGCTGACGGAGGAGGCCCGGGCATTGATCGGATGTTCCTCGCTGGTGTTCATCGGCAGCGCGGACATCGAGGGCAGGACGGACGTCTCGCCGCGCGGCGGCCCGGCCGGGTTCGTCTCGGTGCTGGACGAGCAGACCGTGGTGATCCCCGACGCGACCGGCAACAAGCGGCTCGACACCATGCACAACGTCCTGCAGACCGGACGCGTCGGCCTGCTCTTCCTCATTCCGGGCCGCCCCGACACGCTGCGCGTCAATGGCCGTGCCTGTGTCTCGGCACGTCCCGAGCTGCTCGACCGACTCACCCCCGTCGGAAAACCGCCGGTGACGGCGACTGTCGTACAGGTCGAGCAGGTCTATCCGCACTGCCCGAAGTCGCTGATGCGGGCCAACGCCTGGCAGCCCGAGCGCTGGTCGTCTGCGGACGCCCAGCCGACCAGCGCCGAGGTGACACTGGCCCAGCTGAACATGCCGGACCTGACCGTCGCCCAGATCGAAGACGCCGAGCGGGAGTCGCTTCGCCTGCGTTACGAGTGATCACGGCTCGGCTGCCTGGGCGGCGGACCGCTGGGCGCCGCACATCAGGCTCGTCGTCGCTCAATCACGTCCACTCAATGCCAGCTGGGCGCCCAGGCCGACCATCACCACCCCCGATGCCCCGCCGATCCACGACAGCCGGCCCGGGGATCGGGCGAACCAGGTGCGGGCGGTGCCGGCGAGGATGCCCCAGGTGGCGTCGGACATCAGCGCGAGCAGCACGCAGATCAGCCCCAGCAGGAGCAGCTGCATGCGCGCGTTCCCCGCCGAGGCGTCGACGAACTGCGGGAGGACCGCACCGAAGATCAGCAGCCCCTTGGGATTGCTCACGCCGACGATGAACCCCTCCCGGAACACGCGCCCGGGCCGCCCCGTCTCCGCCCCGTCCTGCTGCTCCGTCACGGCCAAGAGCTTGCGGTGCCGCCATGCCTGGACCCCGAGATAGACGAGATACAGAGCACCGGCGAACTTGATGACCGAGAACACCAGATAGGAACGGTTCAGCACCTCCCCCAGCCCGAACGCCACCAGCACCACCTGGACAAGGAGCCCCGCCTCGTTCCCCAGCGCCGTCGACACGGCGGCCCGCCGCCCCAGCGACACGCCTCTGCTCACCACGAAAAGAACACTCGGCCCCGGCACGGCGATCAGCACGGCAACCACGGTCAGAAAGACAGTCAGACGCTCAAAGGCAATCACCAGAGCAGAGTACGCCGCACTGTTCCAGCCTCCGGCGCTTCGTCGAACCCTCCGTATCGGACACCACTCCTTCAGTTCTGCCGAGGTCGGCGAGCGCGATGAGGGGTGTGTCCGTTCGAGGGACGGTTTCACTCTGGTGATTCACGGGCGGAGCGGTGGTGAACGGCGTGAACCTCGATATCGCCGTTGTCGATCATCGCACCGACAGCGACTACGCTCCCCGCCGCCGCGTCCGCAGGCCCCCATGGCAGAGGCCGTGGGACACCATCACGATCAGAATGCGACACGTGTTTCCTCGGGTGCCGGGCCCAGGTGACGACGCATCGTCCGGCGGGGCGCGGGCGGTGTTCTCAACCCGACCACTGAGCGCGGGTGATGCCCGACTCGTACGCGACCGCGACCGCGCTGGCCCGGTTGCGGAGACCGAGCTTGATCAGCAGGTTCTGTACGTGTGTCTTGACCGTGCTCTCGCTGACCACCAGCTCACCGGCGATCTCGGCGTTCCTCATACCGCGAGCCAGGAGCGTGAGGACCTGGCGTTCCCGGAGTGTGAGCAGGTCGAGTGCGCTGTTGCGCACGGACGGCCTGCGGGGCGTCGCCCGGTTGGCCTCGCTTTTGTGGGGCACCCCGACCCGGTAGCCGCCGGCGACGAGCCTGATGGCGGACACCAGGAACTCCGGCGCCTCACAGGCGAGGATCACCCCGCCGGCCCCCAGCTTGTCCGCCTCCGGATACAGGGGCGTGTCGGGGTCGTTGGTCAGCAGCAGCATGCGTGACACGCCCGCGTCGGAGTGGTGGACGGCCCGATGCATCAGCTGCACGACGTCGATGGACCGGCAAGCGGTGTTGACGACGAGCACGTCCAGGGACGCGTCGAGCATGGCGTCGAGCGCCGTCGGGCTGTCCCGGGCGCTGCCGACGAGGACGAGATCGGGGTAGCCGCGCAGTACGTATGCCAGCCCGGCGTGCACCAGACTGGAGTCGTCGATGAGGAAGACACGGGTCGGTTCCGGTGCCCCGCCTTCGGTCACGTCGTCCGACGTCGGATTCTGGTCGGATCGAGCCTCTGACACGAGTCCCCCTGCATCGCGAGCGCGGCACATGCTCGGAGTTGAACAGCTCCTCATTTTCTCCTATTCCCCGGGCCCGTAGCGCTCCTCTTTTCGCCATGTTCAAGCACCACGCACATAAGGGGAACTGGTCCTTTCGACCTAGCCTGTAAGGAGTACCAGCCCGTCGCGGTCCGGCCGAACTGCCGAAGAATCCACCCGCCGACGCCGCCTAGAGTCACGACCTATGACACAAAGCGTGGTGATCCTGGGCGGTGGCACAGCGGGGTGGATGACGGCCTCCTACCTGCGGGCGGCATTCGCGGACCGCGTTGACGTCACCGTGGTGGAGTCCCGGCGGATCGGCACCATCGGCGTGGGGGAGGCCACTTTCAGCACGGTCCGACATTTCTTCGATTATCTGGGCCTCAGCGAAGCCGACTGGATGCCCGAGTGCAACGGCACCTACAAACTGGCGGTGCGTCTGGAGAACTGGCGGGCACCCGGCACATACTTCTACCACCCGTTCGAACGGATGCGCGTCGTCGACGGGGTGCCGCTCACCGACTGGTGGCAGAAAGTCGGCGCGTCAGGTCACTTCGACCGCGACTGCTTCCTCATTCCGTGGCTCTGCGACGCCAAGGCATCTCCCCGGCACCTCGACCACCGGCTTTTCGAGCAGGACTTCGACGAGGCACCCGACCGTCCGCTCTTCCGGACCACGCTCGCCGAGCAGAACACCCAGTTCCCCTACGCCTACCACTTCGACGCCGCCCTGCTCGCCGATTTCCTCAGCCGCTACGCCGTGCGGCGCGGAGTCGACCGGATCATCGACGACGTCGTCGACGTACGCCTCGACGAGCAGGGGTGGATCGCGGGCCTCGTCACCCGCGAGCACGGCGAACTGACCGCCGACCTCTACGTCGACTGCTCGGGCTTCCGCAGCCGGCTCCTCGGCGACGCCCTCGCCGAGCCGTTCGTGTCCTTCCAGGACGCGCTCCCCAACGACCGCGCGGTCGCCCTGCGGGTCCCCGCCGACACCGCCGCCCAGGGCATCCGGCCCTGCACCACGGCCACCGCGCAGGACGCCGGATGGATCTGGACGATCCCGCTGTACGACCGGATCGGCACCGGATACGTCTACGCGGGCGACTACTGCGAACCCGAGGAGGCCGAGCGTGCCCTCCGGGAGTTCGTCGGGCCCGCCGCGGCCGACCTGGAGGCCAACCACATCCGGATGCGGATCGGACGCTCGCAGCGGGCCTGGGTGAACAACTGCGTCGGCATCGGACTTGCCGCCGGGTTCGTGGAGCCCCTGCAGTCGACCGGGATCTTCCTCATCCAGCACGCGATCGAACAACTCGTCAGGTACTTCCCCGGCACGAACCGCGACCCGGTGCTGCGCGACACGTACAACCTCAGCACGGCCCGCGCCATCGAGGGCGTGCGCGAGTTCTTGATCCTGCACTACCGAGGCGCCGCCCGAGCCGACAACGACTACTGGCGCGACGCGAAGAGCCGCGCGGTTCCCGACGACATGGCCCAACGCCTCGAACAGTGGCAGAGCAGGCTTCCCGACAACGACACCACCTACCCCTACTACCACGCCTTCGAGCCCTACAGCTACGTCTGCATGGCGCTCGGACTCGGCGGGTTTCCGCTGCGCCACCCGCCGGTGCTGGACGTGGTCGACGCCCGCGCCGCGCGGGCCGAGCTGGCCCGAGTCCGGGAACAGGCGCGGACGCTGGTGGACGCCCTGCCCAGCCACGTCGAGTACCTCGCGAGCCTGCGTCGATGACGCTCCTCCTCCACACCCTGGCGGCGCTGGCCGTGGTGCTGGTGCTGGCCCGGCCGGCTCGGCGCGCGGCGATCGCGGTGGGTCAGCCGCCGGTCATCGGGGAGATCGCTCTCGGCCTGCTCGTCGTCCCCCTGCTGACCACGGCGGCCGGGTCCGGCGTCCTCGACGCCCTGCTGCCGACCGAGGTCACCAGCCCGCTGCACACCTTCGGTCTGGCCGGTCTCGCGCTCTACCTGACGGGCATCGGGCACAGCGCACGGCCGCCCCGGGACGGGGGGTCCCTCCGCTCGTACGGCTGGCTGCTGAGCGGCTCCCTGCTGCCGGGGCTGCTGGCCGGGGTGTTGCTGGCGGCCTGGGTGGAGTGGCGCGACGTGCCCGGGGAACGCGGTACGGCCCCGAGCGCGGCGCTGTTCCTGCTGCTCGCCGCCGCGTTCGCCGTCACCGCCGTACCGGTGCTGGCCCGCATCCTCACCGACCGCGGTCTCGTCCACTCGGCCCTGGGCCGTCTCTCCCTCCTCGTCGCCGTCGGCATCGACGCCCTGACCTGGCTCATCCTGGCGGCCGCACTGGCCATCGCCGCGGGCGGCGGAGGTCAGCTCGTCCGGGCGGTCGCGGCGATCGCGGGCGGGGCGCTGGCTGCCGTCCTGTTGCGGCAGTTGCTCCGCCGGCCGGTCGTGGGCAGCTGGTGCGCCCGTCGTCCGGTGTCGGCCGCGACCTCGCTGGGCGCGCTGGCGGTCGCCGCCGCCCTGGCAACCGAGCGGGCAGGGCTCACCGCGATCCTCGGCGCGGTCCTCGTCGGGCTCGCCGTTCCCCGGGACGGTGACCACGGGCCGCGCACCCGGGCCGTGGAGACGGTGGAGCGGTGGGGGCTGCTCCTCGTCCCCGTGTTCTTCGTGACGACCGGCCTCCAGGTATCCGCCGACCGGCCGGACGGCTTCTCCTGGGCGACCCTCGCCCTGGTTGTGCTGCTCGCCACGGCGGCCAAGGTGGGTGGCGGTTACGCAGGTGCGCGCGCGGCACGGCTGCCGCACGGCACCGCGTTCCGCTTCGGGGTGCTGATGAACACGCGGGGCCTGACCGAGATCGCCGTCCTGCAGGCCGGCCTGTCGGCCGGCATCCTCTCCCCCGGGCTCTTCCTGTCGCTGGTTCTGATGGCGTTGGTGACCACGGCCGCCACCGGCCCGCTGCTGTCGTACGCGGACCGTCGCCACCCCGACCGCCGTCCCGCCCCGCCTCACGTCGGAGGAACCGCCCCATGACCACGCCTGACGCGGGCGTTCCTCGGGGACCCGCCGAGGGGCAGGACCTCAGGGCGCTGATGTCCCTGTTCCCGACCGGCGTGGCGGTGATCGGCGCTCTGGACGGCGCCGGCCGCCCCTGGGGGATGACCTGCTCGTCCCTGTGCAGCGTCTCCCTCGACCCGCCGACGCTCCTGGTGTGCGTGCGCAGCGGCAGTCCCACTCTGGCCGCGCTCGAACGTCGCGGGACGTTCAGCGTCAACCTGCTGCACCACTCCGCCCAGGATGTCGCGGAGCTCTTCTCCTCCGGCGACCCGGACCGCTTCCGGCGGACCTCCTGGCATCTGCCCGACTCCGCGGCCGCCGGCCCTCACCTGGGCGACGCCGCACACGCCGTGGCCGACTGCCGGGTCGACGGCGTGCGACGGGTGGGCGACCACACCGTCGTCTTCGGCCGGGTGGACCGTGTCGGTGTCGACACCGGGCCGCAACGCGCCCCGCTTCTGTACGGCTTGCGCCGGTATGCGGCATGGCCGTCGGGCGGTAGCGTGGCGGGCCCCGACCGGTCCCGGCGGGGCCGCTCGACGAGGAGTGACATGCCGCAGCCCGAGGAGTCCGCCCCTGTCCAGTCGCCCGAGGAGGTGCTGCGCACCTCGGGGGTGCCGTTCACCGTCCTCGACCATGTCCCGATCGTGGGACAGGCGGACGCCGAGACCAAGCTCGGCCTGGCCACCGAGCAGTTGCTGAAGACCATGGTCTTCCGGACCGCCGACGGCGGCTTCGTCCTCGCCGCCCTGCCCGTCACCGGCCGCGTCCACTACGGCCGTCTCGCTCGCGCGGCGGGCGTCCCCCGCTCCAAGCTCCGCCAGGCCGAACCCGACGAGTTGGGCCTCCTGGGCATGGAACCGGGCGGAGCGAGCCCCGTGTGCGCCCGGCCCGACGTCGTGACCGTCTTCGACGCGTCGGTGACGCGCATGGGCATCGTGTACTGCGGCAGCGGCCGCGCGGACCGCACGGTGCGGATCCAGGCGGCACAGCTGATCGAACTGGTGGAACCGACGATCGAGGAACTGTCCTCGTGAACCGTTGAGGGCGGTGCGGACCGGCTGCCGGCCCGCACCGCCCTCTGCCTCGGCGCCTCAGTCGTCGAACCGTCCCGGCGCGAACGGCTCCGCCCCCGCCGGGCAGCGTCCCGAGACCACATACTCCGTCAGCAACCTGGCCGTGCCGGGCGCCAGGGGCATTCCGTCGATCCCGAAGCCGGTGAGCAGCCACAGCCCCGGTGCGCCGGGGGCCGGGCCGACGAGGGGCAGGCCGTCGGGGGACATCGGGCGCACCCCCGACCACGCGGCCCGCACCGGGGCCTCGGCCAGCACCGGAACGTGCCGGGCGGCGGCCGCCGCGATCAGCGCCACCGCCTCCTCGCCGTCCCCCGGGTCGTCGGGTTGGAGCGCGGGGCCGCTGCTGGAGCCGAGCACCACATCCCCGCCGGGCAGCGGCTGGAGGGAGAACACCACCTGGGTCGCCGTGGCCGCGGGGGCGGCGATGTCGGCCAGCAGCGGCGGGCCGCTCCGCTTCAGACCGACCGGGCCGTGCCAGGTGGACTGCATGAGCGTGTGACGGAACGCGGTGTCCGTGACCGGCGCGGTGCGCACCAGCCAGCCGCGCGAGCCGAAGACCGGTACGTCGCTCCCGACCTGCTGGGCCAGGCTTCGTGCCCACGGCCCCGCCGCGAGGACCACCGCACCCGCCGCCAGCGGCCCGGCGTCCGTGACCACCCCGGTGACCCGGTCGCCGTCCGTCGTCAGACCGCGGACCGTGGTGTGGGTGCGGATCTCGGCGCCCGCGCGGGCCGCCCTGCCGGCGAGGGCCACGGCGGCCAGTACCGGGTGCAGCGCGTGCGCCCCGTCGACCGCCACCGCGCCCGCGAGGTCGGGCGCGAGGCCGGGCTCCACCGTGCGCAGGTCGGCCGGGCCGATCTCCTGCGTGGGGAAGCCCACCTCGGTCAGGGCCCGGCCATGGTTGCGGGCCCGGGCCAAGCCATCCTCGTCGCTCGCGACCAGCAGGTAGCCGTGCGGACGGAACCGGAAGGACACGCCGCGGTCCCTCGCCGCCTCCTCGTAGAACGCGATGGCCTCGGCGAACAGGCCACCACAGGCGGGCACCGGGCTCGGCAGGAGGCCGCCCTGGTTGCGGCCGGTCGCACCGCCGGCCAGCGCGCCGCGCTCCAGCAGCACCACGCTCAGCCCCTCCCCGGCCAGCCGTTCGGCGGCAGCACAGCCCGCTATGCCACCACCGACCACGATCACGTCATGCGCCATGGGAACCGTGTCCTTCCATCGGGCGGGTGGCGGCCGGGGAGTCGGGAGTGGAGCGCCGTACGGAGTCGAGAGCGATCCCGGCGAGGAGCCCGGGGACGGTGTGCTCGATCTCCTCGACCCGCTCCGCGCGCAACGCCTCCGGCTTCTCGCTCCGGCTCGAGACGGACGCCGGGTACAGGCGGTTGGCCGCCAGGTCGTCGCAGACCGCCCTTACCCGGCGCAGGAGTTGGGCGGCGATCTCGGCCGGTGAGCAGGGCGCCCGGAGGGTGAGGAAGTAGGTGTCGTACAGGACCGCTCGGACGTCGCGCGGCAAGGGGCGGCCGGGGCCTGCGGCCGCCTGGAGCAGCGAGGGCGCGTCGGGCACCAGCTTGAGGGCGATGCCCTCGTGCACGACCTCGTTGAGCGCGCACTCCTCGACCAGGGCGTCGGCCCGGTCCGCCCAGGCGGCGGGGGGCCGCCCGCGCAGCAGGGCGCGCACGGAGCCGTAGTCGCGGGCCCAGGAGCCGCTGAACGCGGGATGGTGCAGCGCCATGCTGGGGCGGATGACCCGGTGGTAGACGTCCCTGGTGCACGACGCCGTGTACAGCAGCATCGCCGAGTAGCCCCGGACCAGGCGGACCGCGGCGGCCACCTCGTCCGACTGCGCCGGGGCAACGGCCCCTGCCGCCCGCCGTCCCAGCTCCTGCCACAGCAGGAAGGTGAGCTGGTGGCCGGTGATCCACCGGAACCAGAACAGCTCCTCCGCGGAGTCGGCCGCCCCCGGGCCGGCCGGGGCCGTCGGGGACGGGTCCGGCCCGAGCAGATCCGCGTACTTCCGCATCAGTTGGTCGTCACCGCTGCCGTGCACCGGGTCGGTCGGCAGGATCAGGGGTTCGAGCCCGTAGGCCCGGCCGCCGAACTCGGAGACACCGGTCTCCAGCAGACCGACGGTCGACGTGCTGTCCAGCGCTCTCACCGTCCCGTGGCCTCCGCCGGTATATGGGTGAACTCGTACTCCAGGCCGTTGACGTCGTAGAGGTAGAAGCTGCTCACCCCGTCGGAGTCCACGACGATCTCGCTGGGAGGTTCCGGACGGGCGAACACATAGCGACCGGAGGCATACAGCTCCTGCCAGCGGTCCCGCCACCGCCGCAGTTCCTCCGCCGTCGCGGCGGTCAGGCACACGTGCTGGAACTGCAGCGTGTCCGGGTGCGGGCGGGTGTAGGTGGCGGAGCGGGTGAACAGGTGGAAGCGGACGCCGACGGCGACCACCTCGGTCAGCCGGCCGATCCCGGGCAGCCGGTCGCGGGTCAGGTGGGAGAAGGTGTCGAGCGACCAGGAGGCCGTGCCGCCGAAGAACTCCACATACCAGGCGACGCAGTTGTCGAGGTCGGCCGTCTCGACCGCCAGGTGGTGCAGTCCGGCCCGCAGGGCGGCACCGGGCGATGGGGTTTCGTCCATGGAGAGGGACACAGGTCCAAAGATCCTTCCGGTGAGTCATCGGGCGATCGCGTACGCCTGGCCGCCGCGCGGTGACGCCGCGGCGCGCAGCAGCCCGTCGTCCGGTCCGGCGCCCACGGCGCACACCTTTCCCAGCGACCAGTCCGGGACGGACACCACGACGTGCCCGCGGCGAGCGAGCTCGGCTGCGGCCTCAGCGGCGCGACGGCCTTCGATGCGAACGGCGAGCGGCCGGTGCGTGCGGGGCGTAAACGAGGACGGCACGTGTTCGGAGTGGAAGGCGAGGGTCTCGACGGCCTGTTGGAGGTCGAGACCGAAGTCGGCGTGAGCCAGGAAGAAGCCCAGCGTCCACTGGTCCTGCTGGTCCCCGCCCGGTGTGCCGAACGCCAGCCGGGCCCGGCCCTCTCGCACGACGAGGGTGGGGCTCAGTGTCGTGCGGGGCCGTTTGCCCGGTGCCAGGGAGTTGGGGTGCCCCTCCTCCAGCCAGGCCATCTGGCCGCGCGTGCCCAGCGGGAAGCCGAGCCCGGGGATCACCGGGGAACTCTTCAACCAGCCGCCGCTGGGCGTCGCGGCCACCATGTTGCCGTGCCGGTCGGTGACCGTCAGACAGCAGGTGTCGCCGCGGGCCTCGGTCGCCGCCACGGACGGTGGCACGACGGTGGGCAGCCCCTCGTACACCTGGCGCTGCCAGGGGGGTCCGTCGGGGGGCTCCGGCCGGTCCGGAGGCAGCAGCCGGGGCGCCCTGCCGTCCGGGGCGCCGGGTCGCAGACGATCCGAGGCCCGGTCGCCGACCAGACGTCGGCGGTCGGCGGCGTACGCGTCCGAGAGCAGCGTGTCCAGGGGCACGTCGGTGAAGTCCGGGTCGCCGTACCAGGCTTCGCGGTCCGCGTAGGCGAGCTTGGCACACTCGATGACGGTGTGCAGGTGGTCGGCGCCGTCCAGGCCCATGGCCGCGAGGTCGAAGCCCTCCAGCAGGGCGAGTTGTTGGAGGAAGACCGGACCCTGCGACCAGGGACCCGGCTTGTGCACCTCCAGGCCCCGGTAGGCGCGGCTGACGGTGTCCTCCGTGCGCGGCTCCCAGTGGGCCAGGTCGTCACCGTCGAGGAGGCCCCGGTGCCGGCGGCCGGTGGCGTCCAGCACGTCGGTGCGCAGGTGGGCGTCGATGGCCTCGGCGACGAACCCGCCGTAGAACGCCTGGTGGGCGGCGCGTATCTGCTGTTCGCGGCCGGGCCCCGCGGCGCCCGCCTCCTTGAGGACGCGCCGGTAGGTGTCGGCCAGCGCCGGGTTGCGCAGCCGGGAGCCGGCGACCGGTGGGGCGCCGTCGACCAGGTAGGTGCGGCCGGACTCCGGCCAGTGGTCGCGGAACAGCTCGGCCAGGATGCTGATGGCCTCCGCGGCCTTCGGCAGCACCGGGTAGCCGTCCGCCGCGTAGCCGACGGCGTACCGGAGGACCTGCGCCAGACGCAGGGTGCCGTGGTGCTCCAACAGCTTCAGCCAGGCCCCGAACGCACCGGGGACGGTGGCCGGGAGCAGCCCGGAACCGGGTATGCGGTGCAGGTCCAGGGCCCGGAACGCCGCTGGTGTCGCCGCCCGGGGCATCGGTCCCTGTCCGCAGATCACCTGGACGCGCCCTGAGGCCGCGTCGAAGAAGAGGATCGGGACGTCACCGGCCGGCCCGTTCAGATGAGGTTCGACCACCTGGAGGACGAAGCCGGCCGCCGCGGCGGCGTCGAAGGCGTTGCCGCCCGCTTCCAGGGTCGCCATACCTGCCGCCGAAGCCAGCCAGTGCGTCGAGGAGACCGCGCCGAAGGTGCCCCGCAGCTCGGGACGTGTCGTCACGACCGCGCCTCAGGCCGAGGCGGCGGGCGTCGGCAGGTCGCTCAGGCTTCTCGCGATCTGTTCGTCCGTGACCACCGGGTTCTCCAGCGTCCCCGCGAGGAAGGAGTCGAAGGCGGCGAGGTCGAAGTTGCCGTGCCCGGAGATGTTGAACAGCACGACCCGCTCCTCCCCTGCCTCCCGCGCGGCCAGCGCCTCGACGAGCGCCGCCTTCAGGCCGTGCGACGACTCGGGTGCGATGACGAAGCCCTCGCTGCGCGCGAAGCGGATCGCCGCGTCGAAGACGTCCGTCTGCGCGAAGGCACGCGCCTCCACCAGACCGTGCTCCTTGAGCAGGCACAGGCTGGGCGCGTCGCCGTGGTAGCGCAGGCCGCCGGCGTGGATCGATCCGGGAATGAACTCGTGGCCGAGGGTGTGCATGTACAGCGGCGGGGTCAGTCCGGCGGTGTCCGGGTAGTCGTAGGCCAGCGTGCCGCGGGTGAGGGTGGGGCACGCCTCCGGTTCGGCGGCCACGAACCGGGTCCGGGGGCGGTCGCCGCTGAGCCGGTCCTGGAGGAACGGGTAGGCGAGGCCCGCGTAGTTGGAGCCGCCGCCGACACAGCCGATCACGACGTCGGGGTACTCGCCCATGATCTCCATCTGCTTCTTGGCCTCCAGACCGATCACGGACTGGTGCAGCAGCACGTTGTTCATGATGGAGCCCAGCGCGAACTTGGTGTCGTCCCGGCTCAGCGCTTCCGCCACGGCCTCGCTGATGGCGATACCGATACTGCCGAGCGAGTCCGGCTCGTCGGCCAGGATCCGGCGCCCCGGCTCGGTGCGCTGCGTGGGCGAGGAGAAGACCTGGGCGCCCCAGCTCTGCATCAGGGACTTGCGGTACGGCTTCTGCTCGAACGACGCCCGGACCATGTAGACGTTGACCTCGAGACCGAACAACGCGCCGGCGAACGACAGCGCCGAGCCCCACTGCCCGGCCCCGGTCTCCGTCGTCAACCTCCGGACGCCCTCCTCGGCGGCGTAATACGCCTGCACCACGGCGGTGTTCGGCTTGTGGGAACCCGAGGGGGACACACCCTCGAACTTGAAGTAGATATGCGCCGGGGTGTCGAGCGCGCGCTCCAGCCGTTCCGCGCGGACCAGCGGAGAGGGCCGCCAGATCTTGTAGACATCGCGCACCCGCTCCGGGATCTCCACCCAGCGGTCCTGGGTGAACTCGTGCTCGATCACCTTGTGCGGGAGCAGGTCGACCAGATCGCCGGGTTGCAGCGGGGCCTTCGTCACCGGGTTGAGCGGACCGGGCAGCGGCGCCGGAAGGTCGGGCAGGATGTTGTACCAGCGGTCGGGCAGATCGGTCTCGGAAAGCAGGACGCGCTTCAACACCGGTGGTTCCCTTCGAGAGCCGGGCCATTCCTCTACGGGATCCTAGAAGCAGGGAAAGTCGGCCATCTTCGCCTTTTCTGCCTGGTCGACGAAAACGCGATCCACAGATGGGACTAGACCGAAATGGGCACGACACTCGCCGGACGGACATGCAGAATCTCGGAGCCGGTTCGTCGAGCAGAAGGGAGCGGGAGGGCATGGCCGTGAGTGACGAGCAGGCCGTACGCGAACTGGAGGGACGCCGGTTCCGCGCGATCATGGAAGGCGATCTCGCCGCATTCAGGAACCTCGCCCACCCCGACCTCACCTACACACATTCGAGCGGAGCCCTCGACACGCTCGAATCGTTCCTGGAGAAATGCGAAAGCGCATACTTCGTCTACCACCGCATCGACCACGTCACCGGCAGTGCGACCGTCGTCGGTGACACCGCCGTGGTGGTGGGCGACATGCGCGTGGACATGACGGCAGGAGGCACGCGGAGAGAACTGTCCAACCGCTCACTGGGGGTGTGGGTCCGGATGGAGGGGAAGTGGAGAATTCTGGCCCACCAGGCGACCGCCAAGCGGTGACCGCCGGCGTCCCGACCGCACACCGATCGCTCCCCTCGCGGGGGCGATGTGGGCCACCGCCCTGATGCCGGAAGGGGTCGAGCACCGCTGGGCGGTTTCGTTCGGATCATCGGGCAGACCGGTCGCCCGATTCCTTGCCCTACTGCACGTCGTCGTCAGTCACGGCGCTTCCCCTTCCATGCCACGTTCCTGGCACCGATTCAGTCGCGTGCCACTCCTCACTCGCTGTTGAACGCATGCACCCTCGGCGCTACCACGCGTCGTGCAGATCAAGGTGGGTCGAGCCGGCGCGCTTGATCTTCCGCAGGACCGTTCGGCTTCGGGTACCCGTCACAAGAGGTAGGCATTGAGGAGCCGGTCAAGCGCGGAGTGCGCCTGCGCGCGCGCTGCCTCGGTCTCGTCGTGTCGGGCGATCCACAGGGCGGCTTCGTTCATCGCACCGGAGAGCTGTGCGGTGCTTGCGTCGAGCAGGTCGTCTGCCACGTTCGTGTGGCGCAGGGCGTCGCGCAGGTGCGCTTCAGAGTTCTCGGCATCGAGACGGCGCCATCCCTGCCAGCCGATCACCACGGGGGCGTCGATGAGCAGGATGCGTACGGCGGGACCGGACGTGATCGCATCGAGGAACGCGTGCGATCCGGCACGAAGCTGATCGCCGGCATGCGAACCCGCCGCTTCCGCCGCCTGCACGACGGCGGCCGCGACACCAGCCTGCAGGGTCGCCGCGACCGCGCCGAACAGTCCCGCCTTGTTCGCGTAATGGTGGTAGACAGCTCCGCGCGTGACACCGGCGGCTCTGGCGACATCATCGAGTGAGACGGCGGCGAAGCCCCGCAATGCGAACAACTCGGTCGCCGCCCCCAAGATGCGCTGGGCGGTCTCAGCGGCATCGGCAGCAGAGGCTCGTGGCATGAGCGCTTCCCTTACGTACACGGTGTATGTATCCTGTTCGCGTTACCTGCACAGTGTACGTAAAGGAGAGGGTCATGTCCGTTACCAGCTTCTACCCGGTACTGATGTCGCACGACGTCCCCGCCGCCGCTGCGTTCTACCGTGACCTCGTCGGATTCGAGACGACATTCGAGTCCGATTGGTACATCAGCCTGCGCCTGGGCGCGTTCGAGCTGGCGATCCTGGCCCACGATCACGCCACGATCCCGGCCGGGTACGGCGCGCCTCCTCGTGGGGTGATCGTGAACCTCGAGGTCGACGACGTCGATACGGTCTACCGCAAGCTGGTCAGTCAGCCGGGCGTCGAAGTCGCCTTGCCCCTGCGTGACGAGGACTTCGGCCAACGGCACTTCATCATCGCGGCGCCCGATGGTGTCCTTCTCGATGTGATCCAGCCCGTGCCTCCTGTCGGCGAGTACGCCGATGCCTATGTCCCGGGGTGACTCTTCGTACGGAGATGTAGCCGGTGATTCGTGCGACGGTGCCACGGGGAGGAATGCCCGCGACGGCTCCAGGCGCTCGCTCGCTGTCGAGGCCGCTTGTTCTGGTACTCCACGAAGGTAGGGTCCCCTGCTCATCGGCGTTTCGATGTCGGCTGGTGAGCATCCCGCGGCGCATGAGCAGCTCGTTGAGACGGTCATGCCGAAAAGGTGGCCACCATCGTGCGCCACGCCCCGGATACCGATCGGCAACCCCTGACAACGGCGAGATATGCGGCGGTCGTCGCGCGGACTGCCTCGTTGCCACCCCTCGCAGGGGCGATGAGGGCCCCGCGGTGAAGGCCAGGTCGGGGCGTCGTCGGGAGTAGGTGGGGGGGACGGGTTTTCAGCGAACCCCCGGTGGTGTCGGGTTCCTCGGCATGTCGCCGAGATCCGGATTCGGGCTGCCCGCCGGACGGTCGTCCGGCGGGGCTGTGCCGACAGGTCGGTCTCAGCTGCGTTCCCACTTCTGGGCGGGGTTGCCGGAGCACCAGGCGATCTGGAGGTGGGTGCCGTGGGAGGAGTTGCCGTTGGCGACGTCGAGACACTGGTTGGAGGCGATGTTGACGACGTCCCAGGCGGGCGAGTAGCGCCACTGCAACCGGTCGGAGGTGCCGTGGCAGGTGTCCATGACGACGGACGTGCCGTCCGCCGTCGAGCCGCCGGAGAGCGACAGGCAGCGTCCGCCGTTGCGGAGGGTGCCGTCGCTGTGGAAAGTCCACTGCTGGGCGCCGCTGCCGTTGCAGCCGGTGATCATGACGCCGCTGCCGACGCCGCCGTCGCGGGGCTGCGCGCAGGTGCCGTTGAGGCCGACCAGCCGTCCCTTGACCGTGGGGAAGCGCTCCCGTGCGGGCTCCTCGGAGACCGGCGGTGCCTGGACCGGCGGGGGCGGTGCCGGGCCCTTCTGCGGCGGTTCCTTCTCCTCCGCGGGCGGAGCCGCGGCCTCTTCCTCGTCGGTGCTGTTCTCGTCGGCGGCGGGGGCCTTCTCGACCGGGGGCGGTGCTGCCTCCTCCTCGGTCCCCGCTGCCTCCTCTTCTTCGTCCTCGTCCTCGTCCTCGGGCTCCGCCTCCTCTTCCTCCTCGGTCTCCTCCTCCGGTTCGTCGGCGGCCGTCCCGGGCGCGGGATGGCGGTCGGCGTCGGCGGCGACCGGGGCGGTGGAGGGGGCGGCGGCCTCGGCGGGCGAGTCGCCCAGTCCGGGGATGTGGCCGACGAGGGTGATCGCGGCGGCGGCGCAGGCGGAGACCGCCACCGCCGAGGCGAGGGCGCTGTACACCCGCCGGGCGGGCGCCAGACCGCGGCGGGGGCGAGCGGGCCGGCCGGCGAACGTCTCGGAGAAGCTGCCGCCGGAGCCCGTCTTCCGGTCCCGGTGCTCGGGGGCGGGCGGGGTGGTGTCCACCGGCGTCCTTTCGGGGCGAGGCGACGTGGTCGCGTGGCGGGTACAGGTGGTCAGGGTCCGACGGGGACGTCCTGGGCGTCAAGTGTCTTGAGCTGGTCGGCCTGCGGAGTGGTCAGTTCGGACATGCGGACGGCCTGACGTTCCGTCATCGCCTGGAAGATCTGGCGGGCGGTGCGGCCGTTGCCGAACGCGGCGTCGCGCGGGATGGACGCGACGTGGGCCACGAGCGCCTGGCGGGCGGCGTCGCTCAGTTCGTACTGGTGCTGCTGCGCGTGGTGCTCGACGATGCTGACGACCTCCGGTGTGGAGTAGTCGGCGAAGTGGAGGGTGCGGGTGAACCGGGAGGAGAGACCCGGGTTGGAGGCGACGAACCGCCCCATGTCGTCGGGGTAGCCGGCGGCGATGACGACGACCTCGTCCCGGTGGTCCTCCATCAGCTTGACCAGCGTCGCGACGGCCTCCTGCCCGAAGTCGCTGGAGACCCCGCTGGGCACGAGGGCGTACGCCTCGTCGATGAAGAGGACTCCTCCGTGCGCCTTGCGGAACGCCTCCGTCGTCTTGGGCCCGGTGTGGCCGACGTACTCGCCGACGAGCGCGCTGCGGTCGACCTCCACGAGGTGGCCGCGCTCCAGCAGCCCGAGGGCCTTCAGCAGCCGGCCGTAGAGCCGGGCGACGGTCGTCTTGCCGGTGCCCGGGTTGCCGGCGAAGACCAGGTGGCGGCTGAGCGGCGGCGCCGGCAGGCCGGCGTCCTGCCGCATCCGCACGGTCTGCATCAGCTTGGCCATGCCGCCGACGTCCCGCTTGACGCCTTCCAGGCCGACGAGTTCGTCGAGCTCGGCCAGCAGGTCGGCGAGGGTCTCGGCCGGGGGTTCGCTCTGTCCCGCGTCCGCCGGGTCCTCGACGTCGGGGGCGGAGCCGCCGGGGCGGCCCGTGCCGGCGGGCCGGCGGGTGTCGGAGGGCCCGCCGCCGGGGGGGCGCCCGCTG
>NZ_JAAVJC010000339.1 GCF_012033785.1 Streptomyces bohaiensis | reverse complement strand
GGGGCCGGCGTCCCGACCCACCCCGCGCGCCGGCGTGCGCTTCGGCGCTGTGACCGCCGACCGCGGCACGCCACGGCGCGCAGCGCGCGGAGCGGGCGCGCCACCACCAGCAGCGACAGGCAGAGCGGTCGGCACGGGGACACGCGCCGACCGCTGCTGCGCGTCGGCCCCGGCAGCGCGGCGGTACACCGTGCGGGGTGGCGCACGGCGCCCGGGGAACGTGGCGGACGGCTGCCGGTTCGTGGCAGAGTCGGAGGTCTCCCTCCACTGTTCGTTCCGTCGCACCGGAGGTCCCATGACCGCGCCCGAGCCGTACTCCACCGCGCCGCCCGCCGCCCCCGCCGGCGTCGGATGGCCGGACGCGAACGGCCCGGTACCCGCCCACCCGCCCGCCGCCGCCCCCGCGACACTCACCGCGGACGCGCCCGACGCGGCCGGCACGCCCGCGGCCCCGGCGGTACCGGCCGATCCGCCGGCCACCGCCCCGCCGGCGACGCTCGCCGCCGCCGAGGGGTGGAGTCCGGCGTCCACCGGCGACACCCTGGTGATGGCACTCAGCGGCGAACTGACGCTGGAGCTGGCCGGGGAGACGGCAGCGCTCCCCGGGCCCGGTTCGGCCGACGGCACGGTACGGCTCGGCTGCGGTGACGCCTACGTGGTGCCCCCGGGCGTCGCCTACCGCGCCACCGCCCACGGCGCCTGCGAGTACGTGCTGATCGACCCCGCCGGCACCACCGTCACCGGACGCGTCGACGACTGAGCGGGCCGGGCCCGGCCCGGCCCGCCGTAGCGCGAGCGCCACCCGCCGCATCGTCCGGGACGACCCGCCCCCGGGATGCCGCGCCCCCCGGAACGCCGAACGGCCCGGCGGTCCAGGACCGCCGGGCCGTTCGCCCGCTGCTTCCGCCCGACGCACCGCACGCGGCGGGGCCAGGCGACGACCGGGGTGGGCGTCCGTCGCCGGCCGCGCACCCCGCCGTCTCACGCCATCAACCGCACCAGCAGGTCGTCCAGGCTGATCAGCCCGGCCAGCCGCTCGTCGTCGGTGAGGACGACCGCCAGCGACGCCCGGTGGTGCCGCAGCTGTTCCACGGCGTGCTCCACGGTGTCGTCCGCGGTCAGCCGCGGCACGGGACGGGCGAGATCGCCCGCGGTGATCTCGCGCCCCTCCGCGCGGGCCACGATCGCGTCCCGTGCGTGGACCGAGCCGACGATCCGGTCGCCGTCGCGCACCAGCAGCCGGGTGTGGTCACTGGCGGAGGCAGCCGACAGGATGCCGTTCGCGTCCGCGGTGCCCGAGACCGACACGATGCGGTCCACCGGCACCAGCAGCGACCGGATCGGCGTCTGCGGCTCGTTGAGGGAGCGCGTCAGCAGCCCGGAGTCGGACTCGCTGATGAGCCCCATCCGCTGCGACTCCGTCACCAGCTGGCCGAGCTGCTCCCGGCTGTGCACCGAGTTCAGCTCCTCCACCGGGGCGACCCGGAAGGCCCGGACCACGCCGTTGGCCGCCGTGTTGAGCGCGCGCAGCGCCCAGCGGAAGACCCGGACGATCGCCCGGAACGGCGGCGACAGCAGCATCGCCGACCGCTCGGGGTGGGAGATCGCCCACGACTTCGGGGCCATCTCGCCCACGACCATGTGGAGGAAGACCACCACCACCATGGCGAAGACGAAGGCGACGCCGTAGCTGACGCCGCTGGGCAGGCCCAACGTCACCAGCAGGGGTTCCAGCGCGTGGGAGATCGCCGGCTTGGAGATGGACCCCAGGAGCAGCGTGCAGACGGTGATGCCCATCTGGGCACCGGCCAGCATCAGCGAGAGCTCCTTGGTTCCGGCGAGGGCGGAGCGTGCGCCCCGCTTCCCCTCGGACACGGCCTTCTCCAGCCGGTGGCTGCGGGCCGCCACCAGGGCGAACTCCGCGGCGACGAAGAACCCGCTGCCGATGAGCAGCAGCACGGTCACGAACAGGGCTGTTCCGATGTCCATCGTCAGACCACCCCTCGCTCGTGCGCCGTCGCGGCGGGCACCCGTGCCAGCCGGACCTTCTCCGGGACGTGCCGGTCCATCGCCAGCACCTCGATCTCCAGCCGTCCGCCGTCACCGGGAAGCTCCAGGTGCAGGCGGTCCCCGACGGTCGGGAACGTGCCGAGACGGTCCAGGACCAGGCCCGCCACGGTCTCGAACGTCTCCTCCTCGGGGAGGGGGATACCGGTGGCGTCGGCCACCTCGTCGACGCGTCGGCCCGCGTCCACCAGCCAGCCGCCGGCGCCGTCCGCCACCGCGATCTCGACCACGCGGTCGCTCTCGTCGGCGATCTCCCCGACGAGCTCCTCCGCGATGTCCTCCAGGGTGACGATGCCCGCGAGGCCGCCGTACTCGTCGATAACGATCGCGAACTCCTGGCGCGCGGCCTGCATCTGCTCGAGAGCCCGCGGCAGCGGGAGCGTGTCCGGCAGCCGCAGCGGCGGCCGGGCGAGGCCGCCGGCCGTGACCGAGGCGAGCTTGCCCTCGGGGAGCTTCACCAGCTCCCGGACCCCGATGACGCCGACCACGTCGTCGACCCGCTCGGCCACCACCGGGTACCGGGTGTGACCGCGGGCGCCGATCCGCTCGACGACCTCGGCGGCGGTGGTGTCGGTGCGCACGTAGTCGACGTCGACCCGCGGCACCATCACCTCGCCCAGGGTCCGCTCGGAGAAGTCCAGCGCGTGGTCCAGCAGCTCGGCCGTCGCCTTCGGCAGATGGCCGTGCTCCCGGGACTCCAGGATCAGATGGCCCAGCTCCTCGGCGGTGGCGCCGCCGTGCAGCTCCTCCACCGGCTCGATGCCGACCATCCGCAGCAGGCGGTTGGCCGCGGCGTCGAAGACGTGGATGACCGGGCCGGCGATCTTGAGGTACAGCAGCGTCGTGGACGCCATCTGCTTCGCGAGTCGCTCGGGGACGGCGAGAGCCAGGTTCTTGGGCCCCAGCTCGCCCACGATCATCTGGATGACCGTGGCTCCGATGAAGGAGAGCGTCAGGGCGAGGCCCGACACGGCGGCCTCGGGGACCCCCACGGCGGTGAGCACCGGGGAGATCAGCTCCGCCATGGCGGGTTCGGCGAGGAACCCGACGATGAGGGTGGTGACGGTGATGCCCAGTTGCGCGCCCGAGAGCATGAAGGACAGGCGCTGCTGGACCCGTACCGCGCGGATCGCTCTGCGGTCACCGGCAGCCGCCTCACGGGCGAGCTTCAACCGGTCCGCCGCTACGTAGGCGAACTCCTGCGCGACGAAGTAGCCGGTGCCGACCGTCAACACCATGACGGCGAGCAGGGCCAGAAGTGCGGCACTCATCAAGCACCACCTCGCCGCGTGCCGCGGTCACGCATGTGCTGGCGAGGTGGTCCCGGACTGTGGCTGCGTTCAGGCGGGTCCGACGATCTGGCGGACAAGGCCGTGCCCTTTCCTTGGGAGACAGGTCTGCACAACGTTAGTACCAGAACGCTTCTTCCCGCTGTGGTGCGGGCATACCGATCGAACAACACGATCGCGGCAGGTCACGCCGGGCTCACCGATGGTTGCGACACGCACCGGTTCGCCACGACACGTCGTCGGTGCGTCGCGGTGCGCGACGGGCTCGCGCCGGGGGTGCGCCGGAGCGCCACGGGGGCACGGCTGCGCTCGGTGACGGTCGGACGGCACCGGCACCGCAGCGGTGCTCCCGGGGCGTGAGCGCCGTCGGCGGCGCGTCCCCGGAGGCGCACGAGCCGCACCCGCCCACTCAGCGCTCGCTGTTGGGGTCTCCCGCCGACCGCCGCACCGTGCCGGCGTCCGACCGCTGCGCGGCGCGCAGCTGGCGCCGCATGCAGGCACGGGGCCGGCGGTCGAGACCGTGGGCGGCCTCCGCCCGGCGGATCGCGCGCAGCCCCGGCGTGATCTCGGTCTCGCGCAGATACCGGAATCCGCACCGCACGTAGTACGGCCCGTTCCACGGCACCTCGGTGAAGGTGGTCAGAGTGAGCGCCCCCGCGCCGCGCCGGGCGGCCCAGGCGTCGACATGCTCGACGAGCCCCGCGCCGATGCGGCGGCGGGCGTGGGAGGCGCGGACGGACAGCTGCTCCAGGTGCGCGCACCCGTCGACGATGTCGACCAGCACGTAGGCGACCGGTGCCCCGCCGTCGACGTGCACCCAGGCACGCCCCGCCTCGACGTAGCCGAGGAGCGTGGCGGCGAACGGCGGCTCGTCCTCGGCGATCGCCGCCATGCCGAACGGGGCGAAGACCGCCCCCGCGTCGCGTTCGATCGACTGCAGCGTCGCGATGTCCGCTTCCCGTGCCGCACGGATCATGCCGCCTCTTCCTCCACACGGGCGGCGGACCGAGGTCTCGATGTCGCCGAGACCGTCGATGGGGGCGCCCAGCGGGTCGACGACCCGGCCCAGGTAGCCCTCGCCGACACCGACGGAGAGCACCTCACCGGTGCGCTGCAC
>NZ_JAAVJC010000338.1 GCF_012033785.1 Streptomyces bohaiensis | reverse complement strand
CGGGGACGTCCGTCCCGTAGGGCATGGCGGGCGGGCGGCCGCCCGCCCGGTACGGCCCGGCCCCTGCGGCGCCCCGGGCACGGGGCGGCCGGGACCCGGTCTCGCTGCCGCCGGTCACGGTGACCGCGCGGCGCCGCAGCGGGTGGAGCACCCGCTTCGCCCACAGCCGCGCGGCGGTGTCCCGCTGCCCGACGTGGGCGCGCGGCAGCGCCCACCGGCCGGTCAGCGGGCCCGGATTGATCGAGCAGGCGTAGTCGTACCCGACCTCGCGCGCCATGGCGACCGCCGCCTCGTCCACGTCGCCGTACGGGTAGCAGAACCCGGCGGGCGGGGTGCCGCAGATGTCCGCCAGCCGGTCGCGGCTCTCCTCCAGCTCGGCCCGCAGGTCGGTCTCCCGCAGCCCTCGCAGGCTCCGGTGGTACATCCCGTGCGAGCCGACCTCCATCCCCGCGGCGGCGACCGCCCGGACGCCGTGGCCGGTCAGCAGGGGCTTGCGTGGGCCGAGCGGGTCCCAGTCGTTGAAGCCCCCCAGCAGCCCGGGGAGGACGAAGACCGTCGCCGTGCAGTCGTAGCGGTGCAGCAGCGGCACCGCGCCGGTGAGGAAGTCGGTGTACCCGTCGTCGAAGGTCAGCCCGACGAGCCCGGCCGACCGACCCGCGGCGTGCGCGGCCAGCATCTCCCCGAGGGAGACACCCCGCAGCCCCCGGTCGCGCAGCCAGCGCAGCTGCTCCTCCAACCGGCGGCGGGAGACGGTGATGTTGTAGGGGTCGGCCGTCGGGTGGTCCACAGAGTGGTACATCAGGGTCCACGGAAGCGTCGCGCCCCGCGCCCCGGCGGGCCTCGCGGACCTCACCGCGCTCCTGACGGCGGACGAGACGGTCGTCTCACGGAACAGAGCGGACATGGCGCAGCCTCCTTCGGGCTTCGGCGACCAGGGAGAGGGCCTCCGGCACCCGCAGCGCCGCGGAGGCGGCCACGAGGACGGAGGGGACCAGAACAGCGGCGGCGACCAGTGCCGCCACCGGTGAGTCGAGCCGGTCGGCCAGCGACCAGGCGGCCATGGCCGCCGCGGCGGCGGCACACGCCGTCCGGGCGAGGGTCGCCAGCACCCGCCGGATGTCCACGGCGAGCACCCGGGCGCGCAGCCCGCGCAGCATCAGCAGCGCGGCGACCGCGATGCCGGCCGCGTTGGCCGCGGCCAGTCCGGGCGCGCCCCAGGGGCCGACCAGCGCGGCGCCGGCGGCCGCGGTGACGGCGAGACCGCAGGCCATCGCCACCATCGGGTACCAGGTTGGGCGCGCCGCGGAGAAGAAGGGGCGCGCCAGGGTGCCGACGAGGGTGTGGCCGAGCAGCCCGAGGGCGTAGACCCGCATCACCGAGGCCGTGGCCTCGGTGGCGGCGGCATCGAAGGCGCCCCGCTGGAACAGCACCTCGATGAGCTGCGGTCCGCACGCCAGCACGTAGGCGGCGCCGGCCAGCACCACGCCCGAGGCCCAGACCAGGTCCCGCTCCACGCGGCGACGCGCCCCGTCCAGGTCGCCCTCGGCCATCGCGCGGGCCACCACCGGGAGGGTGACGGTCACGATCATCAGCGAGAGCACCATCGGCAACTGCGCGACCTTCTGCGCGTAGTTGAGGTGGGAGATGGCCCCGGCGGGTAGGTCGGAGGCAAGGAAGCGTTCCACCAGCACCTGCGCCTGGCGGCTCAGCGCGAACAGCGCCACCGGGGCGACCAGCGCCAGGGTCGCCGCCCCGGGCGACAGCGGCCCGTCGGCCGCCACCGCTGCGCCGGGAGGCGGCGCAGGAAGGCGGGCAGCTGCACCAGCACCATCAGCAGGCTGCCGAGGGCGACGCCGAGCGCCGCCGCCCGCATCCCCCACGCCGTGTGCAGCGCGAACGCCGCCGCGACGATCCCGAGGTTGTAGGCGATGTAGATGGCGGCGGGTGGCGCGAAACTGTGGTGCGCCCGCAGTACCGCGCTCAGGTAGCCGGCGGCTCCGAAGGTGAGCACGGTGACGGCCGTCATCCGGGTGCAGTCGGCCGCCAGTTGCGGATCGGCGAGCCCGGGCGCCAGCAGGCGCACCAGCAGCGGCGCGGTGGCGGCGAGCGCGGCAGCCGTGACGGCGAGCACCAGCAGCAGACGGGGCAGCGTCGCCCGCAGCAGCTCGCCCACCGGGTCCCGGGGCGAGGTGGCGAGCCCGCGCCGGGCGAGGGCGAGGCTGAACGCCGGGACGAGGACGAGCGCCATGGCGTCCTCGATCAGCACGGTCGAGGCGAACTCGGGGAAGGTCCAGGCGACGAGGAAGGCATCGGTCTCGCTGCCGGCGCCGAAGAGGTGGGCCAGCGTCTGGTCCCGCACCAGGCCGAGCAGCGCGCCACCCGCGGTGAGCACCGCGGTGACCAGCGCGGCCCGGGCGACGAACCTGTCCCCGGGGACGGACCGCGGCGGCGACGGCTGCGGAACCGCGTCGGCCGGGGTGGCAGCGGTCGGGGCGGAGACAGCGGTGTCCGCGGCGACGGCGTCGGCCGGCACCGGGCCCGGGGCTGCAGGGGTGGTCACGGCGCCTCCCGCTGCTCGCGGGCAGCCGGGCCGCACGGGGCGCCGCTCCCTGCCTCCGGGACGGAGTCGTCGTCGGCTGCCCCCGGGCCGGCGGAGCTGTCCGGGATGGCCGAGCTGTCCGGGGCGGTGCCGTCGGGGGTGGCGGCCCCGTCCGTCGGCCCCCGGTCAGTCGCCTCGGGGTCCGCCGCCTCGGAGCCCGCCGCCTCGGAGCCCGCCGCCTCGGGGTCCACCACCTCGGGGTCCACCACCTCGGAGCCCGCCGCGTCGGGGTCCGCCGCCTCGGGGTCCACCACCGCCATGTCCGCGGCCTCCGCCTCGGCACGGCCGTCCGAGCTGTCGTGCGAGACGGCGGCGGACGCGTCGCCCCCCGCCCCGTCCGGGTCGTCCCCCGCCCCGTCCGGGTCGTCCCCCGCCCCGTCCGCGTCGGCGTCGGCCCCGTCGGCGTCCGGTCGGGCCGGACCGGGCGCCGACGCCTCGTGCAGGCGCGCGGCGGGCGTCCCGGTCTCCGGTGCGTCGCCGTCCGCCCCGTTCGGGGCGGTGTCAGCCCCGGCGTCGCCGGGCGCCGCACCGACCGCCGGAGCCGCCGTGGCCGGAGAGGGGGTGCCGACCGCCCACCACGCCACCAGCCCCAGGACCACCGCCGTGGCGACGGTGGTGGGCCCGCCGATGTCCGCGAAGGCGAAGGTGACGGCCAGCCAGATCATCAACCCGGTGGCCAGTAGCCCCACGTCGGGCACGCCGGGACGGGCGGTGAGGAGCCCGAGAGGGCCGACCCCGCCGAACAGCCCCCGTCCGGTCCCGCCGCCCGGCGCGCCGGACGCGAGACGGCGAGCGGCCCGCACCCGCAGCAGGCAGCCGGCCAGCAGCACCGCCCAGCCGCCGATCAGCGCCGTGGCCCCCACCAGCCCCTGCTCGCCGAGGACCAGCAGGTACATGTTGTGCGGCGACTCCAGCGCCTGCCGCTGGAACTCGGCACCGGCCCCCGCGGTGTCGCTTCCCGCGGACAGCGCCACCGAGGCGTGGGCGTCGCGGTGCGCGGGGAATCCCTTCAGACCGACGCCGGTCCACGGCTCCTGCCGCCACATCGACCGCGCCGCGTCCCACATCGCGTACCGGTCCACCACCGACTGGTCGGGAGTCCCGGTGACCTGGCCGATGCTGGTCAGGCGGTCGGCCAGCCGGCCGGAGAGCGTGACTGCCGTCCCGCCGGCCAGCACGACCAGGACGCACAGCGCCGTCACCGCCCGCCGGGTCAACGCACCGGAGAGCAGCACGACGGCGGCGCAGGCGACCGCCGCGGCGATCCACGCACCGCGGCTGAACGACACCGCCAGCGCCAGCAGCAGCCACCCGGCGCAGCCGACCGCCGCCGGGCGCCACCAGCGCGGGGCGCCCGGCGGCGGTGCCAGCGCCCCGCAGACCGCGACCAGCAGGCCGAAGCAGACCACGGTGGACATGCCCATCACGTTCTGCGGGCCGAAGGTGCCGACGGCGCGGATGTCCTCCCCCATGTAGGAGGCCCCGGTGCCGGTGGCGTACTGCAGGATGCCGAGGGTGCCCTGCGCCAGCGCGAGCACGAGGAAGCCGGCGCCGACCGCACGGGCGTCCCGTCGGTCCCGGACGAGCACGACCACGGCCAGCGGGACCAGGACGAAGACCTGGAGGTACCGCACCCAGCCGACCAGCGCGTCCGGATGCCCCGTGGAGGTCAGATGGACCACGCCCAACGCCAGCACCGCGGCCGCGAAGACCGCCGCCCCCGGCACCCCGAGCGCCCGGCGCCGACCCCGCACCACCGCGACGATCCCGGCGGCCACCAGCAGCAGCGACGCGATGTCGGCGGCGACCAGCCGACCGCCGGCCGCCTCGAAGGCGCCGACGGGGACCGCGAGCAGCAGCACCGTCAGGACGGCGGGCAGCACCGCCCGGTGTCGTGACACCCGGCGCCCGACCGACGCCCCGGCGC
>NZ_JAAVJC010000337.1 GCF_012033785.1 Streptomyces bohaiensis | reverse complement strand
GTGCGGCACCCGCCGGGTGCCGCACGGCCGCCCGCGGATCAGCGCTGGATGACGGTGACCGTCAGCGGGGCGTGGTCGGAGGCGGTGGAGTCCTGCACGGTGAACGCGTCGAAGTCGGCGCCCTCGCTGCCGAAGACCCAGTCGATACGGTGCGCGGGGTCGTGCGTCGGCGCGGTGAACGCCTCCGGGTCGCCCGCTTCGTCCTGGGCGCTGCGGAACCCGGCGTCCAGCACCGTGTCGATCTCCGTCGAGCCGGGCTCGGCGTTGAAGTCGCCGGCCAGCACCGAGAACGGTGCCTCGCGGTGGTCCGCCAGGACCGTCGCGAGCTGGGTCAGCCGCGTCTCGCGCGCGTCGTCGTGCTGGAGGTGGGTGGTGGCGACCCGGGTGGTGAGGCCGTCCGCGAGTTCGATCTCCGCCACCGCCAGCGAGCGCCCCATGGTGCCGCCGGCCTGCGGGAGGGAGCGGCTCACGGACTCGGTCACCGGCAGGCTGGTGAGGATGACGTTGCCGAACTGCCGGTCCGCCGCCGGCGCCCACACGGCGGTGACGTCGAGCCGGTTCTCCAGCCAGGCCAGCAGGTCGGTACCGCCCGCGACGGGCCAGCCGCGGGGGACCTCCTGGAGCACCACCACGTGTGCCCCGGAGTCGCGGATGACGGAGAGGATCTTCTCCGGGACCAGTTCGGCGTCGCGGTCGACCGCGTAGTGCACGTTCCACGACAGCAGCCGGTACGAGCCGTCCGCCGTGTCGGTGGGCAACGGGTGCGGCGCCGGGGAGAGCGCCCCGCTGAGCGGCGGCATCGCGAAGAGCACACCGGCGGTCAGCAGCGGCGCCACGGCCCGCGCCGGACGCGCCGGCGGACTCGCCGTCCAGGCGGCCCATCCCACCACGGCGGCGCCCAGCACCGGGAACACCACGTTGGGCACCGGCATCGGCATCTCGTAGTGGGCCTGGTACGGCAGGACGACCGCGACGTACCCCAGTCCGCAGCCCAGGCCCGCGAGGGTCATCCCCAGCAGCGCGGTGCGGCGCCGGCCCTCCTCCCGCAGCGTGACGGCCCGCGTCAGCAGCAGCGGCAGCAGCGCGAGCGCCAGCAGCGTCAGCGGCCCGGCGAGCGGCGCGGGGGCGACCAGCAGGAGCAGCACGGCCGACGGCAGCGCCACAGCGGCCACCGGGCCGGCGACCGGGAGCCGCGGCAGGGAGAGCCCCGCGATCCCCAGCAGGACACCGCCTGCGATCCACATGCCGGCCGAGGCCTGCGTCATACCACCCTGCGACGCCAGGAAGGCGGGCGAGGCGAGGAAGACACCGAGCAGCGCGAGCACCGGCCCGGCCACGGCGAGCTGCGCGGTGACCGGCATCGGGACCGAGGCGTTCTCGCGGTAGCGCGCCCACGCGGCGCCCGCCAGCGCGAGCGCCAGCAGCAGCGCCACCGACCAGCCGATCGGTCCGCCGCGCCAGACCGGGTCCCACAGGTCCAGCGGCAGCCGCACCGCCAGGTCTATCGCCACACCGAGCGCGACAGCCCGGGCCACCCAGGCGGGTCCGTCCTGGGTGCCGAGTGCGGCGCGCAGCACCAGCAGCAGCGCGATCAGCGCCGCCGCGACCGCGGCCGAGACGGTCACCAGTCCCCGTGCTGCCGGGACCTGTACCACCAGCCGGAGCACCGCGAGGCCGCAGACCGACAGCAGCACCGCCTCCCGGGAGCCGACCCACCATGTCAGGGGGCCCGCCAACGCGGCGGCGCCGAAGGCCACCACCGCGGTCAGGGCGGCCCAGGGCACACCGTGGCGGACGGCGACCCCGTCCAGCAGCGGGCCGGCCGCCCGCAGCATCTCCAGCGCGGCGATGGTGGTGAGGACCACCAGCACGCTGGTCAGCGGCGCGGCACCGGGCCACGGCCACCGGTGCCGGACCGGCAGCACCCCGGCTGTGGACAGCGCGGGCCGGCCGTCCTCGGGGGCGTCGGGCGCCTCGGCGGCCCCGGCGGCGGTGGGCTCGCCGGGGTCCCGGCCGGGCTCGGCGGCGTCCGGGGCGGCGGTCCCGGCCTCGGACGGGGGGCGTCGCGCAGGCGACGCGGCGGAGGAAGAAGACGGCAGCGGCATGATCGCCGAGGCTAGTACGGCGGTGTCGCCGCCGAACAGCCACGGTGCGCAACACGCCCCGCATGCGGGCCCCCGGGCTCCGGCGTAGCGTCGTGAGCACGACGCACTCCCTTGGAGGCAGGCCATGTTGCGTAACGTGCTGGGGGCCGTGCTCGCCGTCGTGGGGGCGGCGATCGCCATCATCAGCCCCTTCCGGGACTGGTACGACGGACGCGCGGGGAGGGACTTCCGGCTCCAGGAGCTGTTCACCTCGGGCGGGATCACCGACACCCGGGCCGACCTGTTCGCGGGCATCTTCCTGGTGATGCTGGCGGTGGCGGTGCTCACCGTGCTCGGGGTGGTGCTGCGGTCGCGGCTGCTGGTGGCGCTGGCCGGTGTGGTGGCGCTGGGCATCACCGTGCTGTGGATGGTGCGGCAGTACCAGCTCGCCGACGCCCTGGTCGTCGGCGGCAACGGGATGCAGTGGGGCGCCGTCGGAGCGCTGGTCGGCGGTGCGCTGCTGCTGGTCGGTTCCGCGCTGATGGCGGGCAGGCATCCGGCGGCCGTGCACGGCAGGCACCGTCACGACGTCCGCGGCCGAGGAGACCGGCCGGTGCCCGTGGACGACGGGGACCGCCACGACGACGAGCGGTACGACGACGACCGGGTGGGCGACCGGGACCGCGCCGCGGAGCAGCGGTACGACCACTACCCGCGCGCCTCCCACGACCCGTACGCGCCGGGCCGGACGGTCGACCCGTACGACCCGCGCCACGACCCGCAGCACAACCGGCCGCCGGACCCCGGCCCGCCGGCCGCGCCGCCGCCCGACCGCGGGACCGGCGGCGGGGACCGCACCGCGGCGGACGAGGAGACGGTGGTCGACGGGCCCTGGCACACCGGCCGCGGAGGCAGCTGGGGCGATGCCCGCCGCCGGGATGACGAGGAGCGGCGCCACGGCGGGCGGGACGCCGCCTGAACCACCGGGCCCGCCCTTGGGAGCAGGAGGGGCCCGGGCGCGAGGGGGCTCCGGGAAGCGGGAGAGCTTCCCGGAGCCCCCGTCCGTGCCGGGGCGACGACGCGCTGTCAGCCCTCGGGCGGGAGCCGCGCTGTCAGCCCTCGGACGGGGGCGGGGCGGCGATGCGGGTACCGCGGGCAGCGTCGAGGGCGTAGACGCAGTGGTCGGCGGAGCAGGCGAAGACCATGCCGTTGGCCGCCGCCGGACTCCCGGTGATCGCGCCGCCGGTCTCCAGCTTCCAGGTCAGCCGCCCGCTCACCGCGTCGACGGTGTACAGGCAGCGGTCCTCCGACCCGAAGTGGACGCGGCCGTCGGCCACCACCGGCGAGCCGACCAGCGGCCCCCCGGCGCCGAACCGCCAGCGCGGCGTGCCGCTGACCGCGTCCAGCGTGTACATCGCGCTGCCGCTGCCGAGGTGGACCAAGCCGTCCGCGACCAGGACCGGATCCGCGGACTGCCGCGGTTCGGTCGGCAACCGCCACCGCTCCTCGCCGTGGGGGTCGAGCGCGTAGACGGTGCCGAGGTAGTCGGCGAAGTACACGCCGGCGGAGCCGGAGTGCCCGCCGACGGCGGTGGGCGAGCAGAGCACGGCGGCCGGGGCGTCGAAGTGCCAGCGCAGGGTGCCGTCGGCCCCGTCCAGGGCGAGCACCCGTGCGCCCGCGGCGACGTGCACCGTCCCCTCGGGGCCGGGCCGGACCCGGACCGGGACCCCGCCGGTGGCCGCGGCGTCCCCCACGTGGTGGCGCCACAGCTCGCGGCCGGTGCGTGCCTCCAGGGCGCGGACGTGGCCCTCGCCCCAGAAGTAGACGACCCCGCCCTCGATGACGGGGCCGGCGTCGGGCGACTCGATGTCCGACTGGGCGCCGCCGGTGGACCAGAGCCGTTCGCCGTTGGCCGCCTCCCACGCCTGCACGCCGCCACCGCGGGTCGCGGTGACGACCGTGCCGCGCTCCGCCCGCAGCGCGTGGATCCAGCCCTCTGCCGGAACCCGCCAGCGGTCGCCCCCGTCGGTGGAGTCCAGGGCGTAGAGGCTGGGCCCGTCGGAGGCGATGACCCGGCCGCCGGTGACCGCCATCGACCACGCGACCTCGCGGGTCTTGAAGTGGCGGCGGCCGGAGGTGACGTCGAGCGCGTGCACCTCGAAGGAGGTGACGTACAGCAGGGGGCCCCGCACGACGGGTGAACCCCAGAGGTCGTTCGACATCCGGAACCGCCACGGCCGCCACTGGGCGGGGGCGGCGGCGGGGGTGTCGGCGGTCTGTCCGGCGGGCAGCGACGCGGGGCGGTGCGGGGGCGCGACGGTACCGCCGGCGGCGTGCAGCGGCGCGGCCGCGGACGGCGGCGGGGTGGCGAGCGCCCGCTGCGGGGCGGCGTGGAGCGACCCGCGCTGCTGACGCCCGGGAGCGAGAGCTACCGCCCCACGGCGGACGCCGTCATGGTCAACGACGTCTC
>NZ_JAAVJC010000336.1 GCF_012033785.1 Streptomyces bohaiensis | reverse complement strand
CGTCCGCGGACCGCCGGCCGTTCCCGGCTGCCCGCGCGGCAGTCCGCGGTGGACGGCCCGCGGCCCGGCGACGCCCGCCCCCGGACGGGCCTCGCGTCACCATGGCCCGCGCGGACCTCGTATGGTCGTATCCGTGTTGGAGGAGATGCGGATCAAGGACCTGGGCGTGATCGACGACGCGGTCGTCGAACTGTCCACCGGCTTCACCGCCGTCACCGGCGAGACCGGTGCCGGCAAGACCATGGTCGTCACCAGCCTCGGGCTGCTGCTCGGTGGCCGGGCCGACGCCGCACTGGTACGCGCCGGCGCGTCCGGCGCCCTGGTGGAGGGCCGACTCCGGTTGCCTCCCGACGCGCCCGCCGCGCTCCGGGCCGCGGAGGCGGGTGCGGAGCTGGAGGACGACGTCCTGCTGATCAGCCGCACCGTCTCGGCGGAAGGGCGCTCGCGTGCCCATGTCGGCGGCCGCTCCGCCCCCGCCGGCCTCCTCGCCGAACTGGGCGAGGGACTCGTCGCGGTGCACGGGCAGAACGACCAGCAGGGCATGCTCCGCCCCGCACGCCAGCGCGAGGCTCTCGACCGGTACGCGGGGGAGCCGGTGGCCCGCGCCCTCACCGCCTGGGGCACCACCTACCGCGAACTGCGCGAGGTCACCACCACGCTCGACGAGCTGACCCGGCGCGCCCGGGAGCGTGCGCAGGAGGCCGACCTGCTGCGGTTCGGCCTCGACGAGATCGGCGCGGTCGAACCGATCCCCGGCGAGGACGCCGACCTCACCGCCGAGGCCGGGCGCCTGGGCCACGCCGACGCGCTGGCGACCGCCGCCACCACCGCCCACGACGCGCTCGCCGGCGACCCCGCCGACCCCGAGGGGATCGACGCCGCCACCCTGGTGGCCGGGGCCCACCGCGCGCTGGAGGCCGCCCGTTCCCACGACCCGGCGCTCGCCTCCCTCGCCGATCGGCTCGCCGAGGTCGGCATCCTCCTCTCCGACGTCGCCGGGGACCTCGCGGGCTACGCCGACGACCTCGACGCCGACCCGCTGCGGCTCGCCGCCGTCGAGGAGCGCCGCGCGCTGCTCGGCGGGCTGACCCGCAAGTACGGCGAGGACATCGACGCCGTCCTGGCATGGGCCGAGCAGGCGCAGGCCCGGCTGGTCGAACTGGACGGCGACGACGACCACATCGAGGAGTTGACCGCACGCCGTGCGGAACTCCGCGCCCGACTCGCGGAACTCGCCCGTACCCTCACCGACGCCCGCGCCGAGGCGGCCGGCCGCTTCGGCGACGCCGTCACCGCCGAACTCGGCGGGCTGGCGATGCCGCACGCCCGCGTCAGCATCGCGCTGCGCCGTACCGAACTCCCCGCGGACGCCGAGGGGCTCGACCTCGACGGCGCCCACGTCGCCTACGGACCGCACGGCACCGACGAGGCGGAGCTGCTGCTGGCCCCGCACCCCGGCTCGCAGCCGCGCCCCGTCGCCAAGGGCGCCTCCGGCGGTGAGCTGTCCCGCGTGATGCTCGCCATCGAGGTGGTCTTCGCCCACGCGGCCCCGGTGCCCACCTACCTCTTCGACGAGGTCGACGCCGGAGTCGGGGGCAAGGCGGCGGTCGAGGTCGGCCGCCGGCTGGCACGGCTCGCCCGGAACGCGCAGGTCGTGGTGGTCACCCACCTGCCGCAGGTGGCCGCCTTCGCCGACCGGCACCTGGTGGTCGAGAAGACCCACGACGGGTCGGTCACCCGCAGCGGGGTGCAGGACGTCCGGGGCGAGGAGCGCATCCGCGAACTCTCCCGGATGCTCGCCGGCCAGGAGGACTCCGACCTCGCCCGCGCCCACGCCGAGGAACTGCTGGCCGCCGCGGCCGACCCGGGAGCCGCCGCGGGCTGACCCGGCTGCGGACCGCGCCCCGCCACCGGCCGCACCGCCCGCCCGCGGGCACCGCGCCGGGGCACGACGCCTCCCGCCGCCCGGGCGCCGGTGTGCTCCCCGAGCCACCCACGCCACCGCTTCGCGCCATCCTCACCCGTGCGGGTGGCGGACGGTCACCCCGACCGGGTGAACTGGCATCCTGGACGCCAGCCCACCGCCCGAGCCCAGGAGCAGCCAGCCGTGAGCGGCATCCCCGCACAGTCGCCCGGACCCAGGCCCCTGCACGTGCTCCAGCTGCTCGGCAGCGGCGGCGCCGGCACCGGCGACCACGTCAGGTCCCTCGCCGCCGGACTCGTCGCCCGCGGGGTGAAGGTCACCGTCTGCGCCCCGGCGACGGCCGAGCGCCACTACCGGTTCGCCGACGTCGGCGCCCGCTTCGCGGAACTCCCCGCCGGCTCGCGGACCCGTGCGGCCTGGCGTGCCCACACCCTCGCCGCCCGCGCGGACCTCGTCCACGCCCACGGGCTGCGGGCCGGCGCCGTCGCCGCGCTGGCGACCCGTGCCCGGCCCGTGCCGCTCGTGCTCACCTGGCACGTCCGCCGCGACGCCTACGGGCCCACCGCGCCGCTGCGCGACGCCACCGAGGCCATGGTCGCCCGGGCGTCGTCCGTGGTGCTGGGCGCCACCACCGACCTGGTCGACCGCGCCCGCCGGCGCGGCGCCCGCGACGCCCGACTGGCCCCCGTCGGGCTGCCGGGCTCCCGCACACCCTCGGCCGACGCCCCCGGCAGCCGCTCCGCGCGCCGCGAACTCGGCCTGGGCGAGAGCCCGCTGCTGCTCGCCACCGCCACGCTGGAACCCGGCCAGGGCCACGAGACGCTGCTCTCCGCCGCCGGACACTGGCGGGACCGCGGTGCGCCGCCGCTGCTGGCACTGGTGGGGGACGGGCCGCTGCGCACCGACCTCGAACGGCGCGTCACCCGCGAACAGCTTCCCGTGCGGCTGCTGGGCGACCGCCGGGACGGGCGGCGGCTGCTGGCCGCGGCGGACATCGCGGTCAGCGCCGGCGGGTGGGACGGCCGGGGACTGGCCGCGCAGGAGGCGCTGCGTGTCGGGGTGCCGCTGGTGGCGGCGGGGGTCGGCGGTATGCCGCGACTGGTCGGTGACGCCGCCGTCCTGGTGCCCGCGGCCGAGCCGCGGGCGCTGGCCGACGCCGTCACCGGACTGCTCGCCGACCCCGACCGCCGCGCCGCGCTCTCCGCCGCGGGCCGCAGCCGGGCGGAGAGCTGGCCCACCGAGGACCACACCGTCGCCCACGTCCTCAGCGTCTACGACGAGTTCGCCTGAAGCGCCCGGCTCGCGACCGACCGCGTGACGGCGCCCCGGGGGTGGGGGGGGACCCGTCCCCCCCCCCCCGGCCCGTCACTTCCGCTTGGCCCAGATGTTGACCCCGCTGGTCGAGACGGCCAGCTCGTCGATCTCCGCCAGCTCCGCGTCGCTCAGCGGCGCCGCGTCCAGCGCCGCCACGTTCTGCTCCACCTGCCGCACGCTGGAGGCGCCGATCAGCGCGGAGGTCATCCGCGGGTCGCGCAGCACCCAGGTCAGCGCCATCTGCGCCAGGCTCTGCCCGCGTCGCTCGGCGATGGCGTTGAGCCCGCGCACCCGCTCCACCAGTTCCTCCGTCAGCAGCCCCGCGTCCAGCGAGGTGCCCTTCGCCGCGCGCGAGTCGGCCGGCACCCCGTCGAGGTACTTGTCGGTGAGCAGGCCCTGGGCGAGCGGCGCGAAGGAGATGCACCCCATGCCGGCCGCCTCCAACGTGTCGAGCAGGCCGTCCTCCTCCGTCCAGCGGTTGATCATCGAGTACGACGGCTGGTGGATGAGCGGTCGGACGCCCATCTCCCGCAGCAGCCGCACCGCCTCGGCGGTCTGCTCGGAGTTGTAGGAGGAGACGCCGACGTACAGCGCCTTCCCCTGCGAGACGGCCGACGCCAGGGCGCCCATCGTCTCCTCCAGCGGGGTGTGCGGGTCGAAGCGGTGCGAGTAGAAGATGTCGACGTAGTCGACACCCATGCGGCGCAGCGAGGCGTCCAGGGAGGACATCAGGTACTTGCGGGAACCCCACTCGCCGTACGGTCCGGCGTGCATCCGGTACCCCGCCTTGGTGGAGAGGATCAGCTCGTCGCGGTACGGGGCGAAGTCCTGCCGCAGCAGCTTCCCGAAGTTCGCCTCGGCCGACCCGGGCGGCGGCCCGTAGTTGTTGGCCAGGTCGAAGTGGGTGACCCCGAGGTCGAACGCGCTGCGCAGGATGGCGCGCTGGTTCTCCAGCGCCCGGTCGTCGCCGAAGTTGTGCCACAGCCCGAGGGAGACCGCGGGCAGCAGCAGGCCGCTCGTGCCGCTGCGCCGGTAGTGCATCCCCGCGTACCGCTGCTCGGCGGCGAGGTAGGGTCCGTCGGTTCCGTGGTCCGTCATCTGTCCTCATCTCCTCGGCTGCCGGTGGCCCGTCGGCGGCCACCGGGAGAGCGGGGCCGGCGAGCGGCCCCACGAGATGGGTATCACCTCCGGCTCCGACCTACGCGGTGGACCCTCCCCGGGCAGGCGCGTCGGGAGCCGGCCGGCGGCACACGCGCCGCGTGCGAGACGCCCCGCGGCACGACGGGTCCGCGCCGGTGGCGGGCCGCGGACGACGCGCCCCGGACGCCGAGGGGCGC
>NZ_JAAVJC010000335.1 GCF_012033785.1 Streptomyces bohaiensis | reverse complement strand
GCGCCGTGCCGTCCGGCACGGCGCGCGCCCCCGCGGCGGCGAGCCGCCGCACCAGCTCCGGCCCGTCCGGCGCGTCGTGGCCCAGGTGGACGGCGACGATGTCGGTGGTCCAGTCGACGGCGTGCGCCGCCCGCAGCCGCGCCAGCGCGTCGGGTCGCCCGACCACGTCGAGCAGCACCAGGTCGTAGGGGCCCTCGGTGTCCTCGGCGAGTCCCGCGGGGCCGCCGCCGGGCGGCAGGTAGAGCAACCGGCGGCCGTCCGGGCCCGTCACCTCGTACCCGGTACCCGGCGCGTCCAGGGCGACGGCGCGTACCCGGTGGCCACCCAGCAGCGTCAGCTCCCGGCGGTCCGGCACCCGAACGGGTGGCGGCAGGTCGTCGGGGAACTCGATCGCCGGCCCGTCGTGCGGATGAGTGAGCAGCACCTGACGTACCGCGTGGAGGGAGCGGCCGGCGCGGGCCGCCGCCATGGCTGCGCCCGGGGTGAGGTCGAGCAGCAGCTCCTGGTCGATCAGGACCGAGGTGGCGGCGCGGTGACGGCCGGACGCGGCGCGGGAGCAGGCGGCGCACGGGCAGTCCGGGCGGGGCAGGCCCGCCGGGTCGCCGGTGCCGAGCAGAGTGACGTCCACCCCTCGATGGTCTCGTCTTCCGGCTCGATCGCACCCGGAGCGTTAGGCTTCCGTCTCCGGCGATCTTCTGGAGGCGGCTGTGGCGTGGGAATGGCGGTTCGAGAAGCTGGACGGTTCGGAGGTCGCGCCCGGTGAGCCGCCGGGCGACTTCACGACGCAGGGCGACGCCGAGACCTGGATCGGTGAGGCGTGGCAGGACCTGCGGGACCAGGGCGTCGACCAGGTGACGCTCAGCGAGGACGGCAGTGTGGTCTACGGGCCGATGAGCCTGCACGAGGCCGGCTGACCCGCCGTGGCCCTCCCGCCGCGGCGGGAGGGGCACGCAGCGCGCCGCTCCGACTCAGGCGTCGTCGAGGGTGGCCTCGGCGGACTCCTCGGAGCCGTCCCGCTCCCAGACCACGTCGACCGTGTCGTCCGGTTGCTGCGAGGCCAGCGCCTCCGCCAGGGACACCACATCGGTGACCTGCTCGTCCGCGACGGCGACGATGACATCACCCGGCCGGAGTCCGGCGTCGTCCGCCGGCCCGCCGCCCACCACGCTCACCACGGCCGCGCCCACCGGCCGGAACCCCTCGCCGAGCACGGTGCGCACGGTGACGCCGAGCGCGGCGCGCCCGGAGTCGGTGACCTCGCCGTTCTCGATCATCTGGTCCGCCAGCGAGGTCACGCTCGCCGACGGGATGGCGAACCCGATCCCCGCGGCCTGCCCGCCGCCGTCCGGTTCGCGGGCGCCGATGGTCGGGATGCCGATCACCTCGCCGGAGAGGTTGACCAGCGCGCCGCCGCTGTTGCCCGGGTTGATCGGCGCGGAGGTCTGCACGAGGTTGCTCAGCGTCGTCCCGCCCTCGCCCTCGCTGAGCGAGCGGCCGACCGCCGAGACGATGCCCTGGGTGACGCTGGAGTCGAGCCCCAGCGGGTTGCCCATGGCCAGGACCATCTGCCCCACCCGCACCTCGGAGGAGTCCCCGAACGAGGCCGGGTCGAGGTCGTCGGGGGTCTCGCGGAGCCGGACGACGGCGAGGTCCTGCGGCGCGTAGGTGGCGACCACCTCCGCCGGCAGCGGCCGGCGGTCGGTGGCGAGCAGGATCTCGACCTCGTCGGACTCGCCCACCACGTGCGCGTTGGTGACGATGTGGCCCCGGTCGTCGTAGACGACGCCCGACCCCAGGCCGTCCTGGGTCGTGATCTGGACGACGGACGGCAGCACCTCGGTCACCACGTCCTGGAACGTCTTGTCGATAGCCGCCGCCTCGGCGCTCGCGACGGCGTCGCCGGCGTCGGCGATGCCGAGGTCGGCCCGGCCGCCCTCGCCGGAGCAGGCAGACAGCAGTGCCGCCGCGCAGAGCACGGCGGCACCGGTTGCGAAGGTGTTCCCTCGGGCGTGGATCATGCGGCGATTCTCACCCGCAGCACGGCGCTGGAGCGGGATTGACCGTTACGCCCCCCGGGTGACCTCAGAGCGTGCTTGAGATCCCGCGTCGGATCAGCCCGCGGCGTCGGATGCGGTCAGCTGCAAGGCGGAGGGGCGCCCCTCATACCGGGTTGTATTCGGGCGTCTCCGACAACGCAGCAGATGGCCGTAGCCGGCGTCGCGGGCCCGGCGTGGGGTCTCAAACACGCGCTCAGGGGCGCGGCGCTCCGGCCGAGGGGCTCAGCGCGGCTGCTCGCCGCGCTTGAGCTGCGGCTTGGGCAGCCGCATGCGGCGCATCTGGAGGGTCCGCATGATCGCGTAGGCGCGGGCGCCCTTGTGGGACTCGTCGGGGAACCGCTCGCGCAGCTGCTTCTTCAGCCGCACGCCCGTCACCACCCAGTCGGTGACCATCATGACGATCACACCCATCCAGAGCAGCAGCGAGGCCGCCTGCTGGGCCGGGAACATGCTCATCACGAGGATGACCACCGCGATCGGCAGGAAGTACTCCGAGACGTGCCACTTGGAGTCCACGAAGTCACGGGCGTACCGGCGCACCGGACCCCGGTCGCGCACCGGGAGGTGGCGCTCCTCGCCCGAGATCAACGCCTCCCGCTGCTTGGCGAGCGCCGTGCGCCGCGCCTCCCGGGCACGCTTGGCGGCCTCCTTGCGGCTGGTCGGCGGCTTCACGGTCGCGCGGCGCAGCGCCTGGGCCTCGCTGCGCTTGGGCGTCGGCCGGCCCTTGGGCGCCTGCGGGTCGCGGACCTGCGCCTCGTCCTGCGCGGTCTCGGCGGCGGCCTGCTTGGTCTCATTCGAACGGCTTCGGAACACCCCCCCAGCCTACGGCTTCGTCGGCTTCCGGCTAAGCCCCCGTACCCCGGGGGTGACCCGGATGTTCCCGATCCGAGACCTCCCGGTCCCGCCGCGGCCGTCCCGTGCCGACCCCCGGGGGCCGCTCGGCGGGCCCCGGCGCGACGAGGGCGGGAACGCGTGCGCCGCCGCCGGGAACCGTGCGGGCCGGGGCGGTGTCCCTAGTCCCTGAGCCGTAGCGAACGCCCTCCACCTCGTCCTCACGAAGGACGACGATCATGGACGGGTGGTGCGCTAATGGAGGCGGGACCCGTAGGCTAGAGGTCACCTGGCGATTTATCCGGAGCAGTCTGAAGGGGGCGCGCGAGGCCCATGAGCGGTGTCATGAAGCGGATGGGGATGATCTTCCGCGCGAAGGCCAACAAGGCCCTGGACAGGGCCGAGGACCCGCGCGAGACGCTCGACTACTCGTACCAGAAGCAGCTGGAACTGCTGCAGAAGGTACGGCGCGGGGTGGCGGACGTCGCCACCTCCCGCAAGCGGCTGGAGCTGCAGCTGAACCAGCTGCGCGGCCAGTCGGACAAGCTGGGGGAGCAGGGCAAGAAGGCCCTCGCCCTCGGTCGTGAGGACCTGGCCCGTGAGGCGCTGACCCGTCGGTCGGCGCTCCAGCAGCAGGTCTCCGACCTGGAGACGCAGCACCAGACGCTCCAGGCCGAGGAGGACAAGCTCACCCTCGCCGCGCAGCGGCTGCAGGCCAAGGTGGACGCCTTCCGCACCAAGAAGGAGACCATCAAGGCCACCTACACCGCGGCGCAGGCGCAGACCCGCATCGGTGAGGCCTTCTCCGGCATCTCCGAGGAGATGGGCGACGTCGGCATGGCGATCCAGCGTGCCGAGGACAAGACCCAGGAGCTCCAGGCGCGTTCCGGTGCCATCGACGAGCTGCTGGCGTCCGGTGCGCTCGACGACCCGACCGGCACCTCCAAGGACGACCTGACCGCCGAGCTGGACCGCATCTCCAGCGGCTCGGACGTCGACCTGGAGCTGGAGCGCATGAAGGCCGAACTCGCCGGCGGCACCACGCCGCAGGCGCTGGAGGGCGGCACCGGGGGCGTGCAGGACCCGAGGCAGGACACCCCGAAGTTCGACAAGCAGTAGCCCTGCCCGACACGGTTGTTACAAGGAGTACGGAGTGATCGTACGGATCATGGGGGAGGGGCAGGTCCGGCTGGACGACAGCCACTTCCCCAAGCTGAACGAGCTCGACGACGAGCTGATGGCCGAGGTCGAGCAGGACGACAAGGAGGGCTTCCGTCGGACGCTCGCCGCCCTGCTCGACGCGGTCCGCACCATGGGGGCGCCCCTGCCCGACGACGCGCTGGAGCCGTCGGAGCTGATCCTCCCGGCGCCCGACGCGACGATCGAGCAGGTCCGGGCCATGCTGTCGGACGACGGCCTCATCCCGGACGAGTACCCCGCCAAGCCCTGAGGCTCCCGGCCGGGGACCGCGGGTCGGCCCCGCCGCCCGCACCGCACCATCAGCCGCGCGCCCCGTCCCTCCTCGTGAGGGCCGGGGCCCGCGGCTCGTTGTCGCCTCCGTCCCCCGCTTCCTGCCGGCGGCCCGGGGGCCGTGGCGCGCACAGGCTCTAGGCTTGCGGCGTGAGCGCTCCGCAGACCGCCCCGCCGCGCGGTACCGCCCCCGCCCCCGAGCCGCTTCGCACCGGCCCCCT
>NZ_JAAVJC010000334.1 GCF_012033785.1 Streptomyces bohaiensis | reverse complement strand
CATCGACAGGATGTCGGGGGTGCCGACGCGGCCCGCGCCCGGGGGCGCCCCCGCCCCCACCAGCCGTGTCACGTCCGTCACGCCCCCGGCGGGTGGCCGGTGCCGCCCTTGCCGATTCCGCGTGCGCCCCCGATGATGCGAACAGGCCCCGCCGCGCGGCAGCGTCCCGCGAGCGGCGGCCTGAGGGGACCGGGGCTCCCACACCGGAAGGAAGGGGCGGACCGCTACCCGGAGGCAAGACGTCACGGAGACAGCGATGTCGCACCAGTCCGCGCCCGCGGTCGGCGAATCCGACCTTCCCAATCTCGACTTCCAGGGCACCACGCCCTACGAGGACTACGTCCAGGCGGACGTCCTCACCCACCTCCAGCACCTCCGCTCCGACGACCCGGGCGAGATGGTCTTCCTGGTGACCACCCAGGTCATGGAGTTGTGGTTCACGGTCATCGTCCATGAGTGGGAGACCGCCTCCGCCGCGCTGCGCGGCGACGACATCCCCGGCGCCCTGGTGGCGCTGCGCCGCTCCTGTTGGGAGCTGGAGGCGCTCAACGCCTCGTGGAAGCCGATAGCGCACCTCACGCCGGCGCAGTTCAACGCCTACCGCTCCGCGCTCGGCGAGGGCTCCGGCTTCCAGTCGGCGATGTACCGGCGCATGGAGTTCCTCCTCGGGGAGAAGTCGGCCTCGATGCTGGTGCCCCACCGGGGCGCCCCGCGCGTGCACGCCGAGCTGGAGAAGGCGCTGGCCGAGCCCAGCCTCTACGACGAGGCGCTGCGGCTGCTGCACCGCCGCGGCCTCGCCGTCCCGGCCGCCGTTCTCGACCGGGAACCGACCGCCCGCCACGAGCCCCACCCGGAGGTGGAAGCGGTCTGGGCGGAGGTCTACCGCGGTGACCAGGAGAGCGAGCTGGTCCGGCTCGGCGAGGGGCTGACCGAGGTCGGCGAGCTGGTGTGGCGCTGGCGCAACGACCATCTGGTCGCGACCCGGCGCGCCATGGGCTCCAAGGTCGGCACCGGCGGCTCCGCCGGGGTGGCCTGGCTGGAGAAGCGGGCCCGCAAGAACGTGTTCCCCGAACTCTGGACGGCCCGCAGCCATGTCTGAGACCACTCCCGGCGCCGCCTCGCCGACCACTCCCGGCCCCACCGCTCCGGCGGCGGCCCTCGCCGCGCGCGCCGCGGAGCTCGACGCCGCCGACCCGCTGGCCGACCGCCGGAAGGCGTTCGTCCTCGACGACACGGTCTACCTGGACGGCAACTCGCTCGGCGCCCTCCCCGCGGACGTCCCCGGCCGGCTGGCCGAGGTCGTCGCCCGTGAGTGGGGCGAACTGCGCATCCGCTCCTGGACGGAGTCCGGTTGGTGGACCGCGCCGGAGCGGGTCGGCGACCGGATCGCGCCGCTGGTCGGTGCCGCGCCCGGCCAGGTCGTCGTCGGCGACTCGACCAGCGTCAACATCTTCAAGGCGCTGGTCGCCGCCGTGCGGATCGCGGACGGCCGCGAGGCCGGCGGCGAGAGCCCGATCCGCGACGAGATCCTGGTGGACGAGGCGACGTTCCCCACCGACGGCTACATCGCCGCGTCCGCCGCCCGCATGACCGGCCGCACCGTACGGGCCGTCCCCATGGGGGAGTTGGCCCACCGCGTCGGACCGCGCACCGCGGTGGTGCTGGCCAACCACGTGGACTACCGCACCGGTGAGCTGCACGACCTCCCCGGCATCACGGCCGCCGCGCACCGCGCCGGGGCCCTCGCCGTCTGGGACCTCTGCCACAGCGCCGGCGCCCTGCCGGTGCGACTCGACGCCGACGGCGTGGACCTCGCCGTCGGCTGCGGGTACAAGTACCTCAACGGCGGCCCCGGCGCCCCGGCGTTCCTCTACGTCCGGTCCGACCACCAGGCCGCGTTCGACTCCCCGCTGCCCGGTTGGAACTCGCACGCCGAGCCGTTCGCGATGGCCGAGACCTACACCCCGGCCGACGGGGCGGTGCGCGGCCGCGTCGGCACCCCCGACATCCTGTCGATGCTGGCGCTGGAGACGGCGCTGGAGGTCTGGGACGGTGTCGACCTCGGCCAACTCCGCGAGAAGAGCCTGGCGTTGACCGACTTCTTCCTCGCGTGCGTGGCGGAGCTGGTGCCCGCGGGGCGTGTCGCCTCGCTGACTCCGGCCGAGCGGGACCGGCGCGGCAGCCAGGTGGCGCTGCGCTGCCCGGGGGCGGAGCAGGTGATGGGGGAGCTGATCCGCCGTGGCGTGGTCGGCGACTTCCGCCGTCCCGATGTGCTGCGGTTCGGCTTCACCCCGCTGTACACCTCCTTCGGCGACGCACTGCGCGCCGCCTCGGTGCTGGCGGAGGTGCTGGCGGAGACGCCCGGCGCCGGGGCCGGCGCGACGCCGGCCGGCGGCTGACCCGCCCGGCGGGGAGCGGACGAGCGACCGGGCCACCACCCCCGCGCACCAGCGGGGCGGTGGCCCGGCGCCGCGCCGCCCGGGCCCGGGCCCGCGCTCCGACCCACCGGATGTGGTGCCATGGGCAGGTGCGCCCGGCGCCCACGGCGGTGGGCGGCCCGGGGACGAGTCAACCGACAGACGAAAGGGGCGTCGTGTGAGCGGCACACCCACCGGCGGCGACAGCGGCGACGGGCCGCGGGGGGCGGTCGAGACCGGCCAGGACGCCGCGGAGATGCGGGAGTTGCTCCGGCTGACCGCGGTCGGGCCCGACCGCACCGAGCGCTACGGCGACCATCCGGACCAGCTTGTCGACCACTACGGAGAGGCCGGCGACGGCCCGCTGCTGGTGCTGCTGCACGGCGGGTTCTGGCGGAGCGCGTACGACCGCCGCCACCTCTCGCCGTTCGCCGCGGCGCTCGCGGGGCACGGCATGCGGGTCGCCCTCGTCGAGTACCGCCGGGGACGCGAGGTCGGCCACGCGGCGACCCTCGACGACATCCGCGAGGTGCTGACCCGGCTGCCCGGCCCGATGGTGGTCGCCGGGCATTCCGCGGGCGGCCACCTCGCGCTGTGGGCGGCGTCCCGGCTGCCCGACGCTCACCACCACACCGTCGCCGTGAGCGCCGTCACCGACCTCGCGGACGCGGTCGAGCGCGACCTCGGCGCCGGTGCCGTCCTGGAGTTCCTGGGCGAGCGGTGGCGCGAACTCCTGGGCGAGGTCGACCCGGTGACCATGCCGCCGCCGCACGGCCCGGTCACGCTGGTGCACGGCACCGCCGACGGCCAGGTGCCGATGGAGCAGGCCGTCGCCTACACGGACCGCCACCCCGCGCAGCTGCTGCGGCTGCCCGGGGTGGGGCACTACGCGCCGTTCCTCCCCGGGACCCCGGCGTTCACCACCCTGGCGCTGGCTCTCCGGAACCTGCTGGCGGAAGCCCGGGGTCCGGCTCGCTGAACTCCCCGCCGGCCGGGGGACCGAACAGGTCGCCCGGTACCGCCTCGGCGACGAACGGCTCCACCTGGCCGACGCCGACGCCGGCTCCGAAGCCCTCGTCGGTGTCGCCGCCGGTGATGTCGTTGAACTCATCGAAGGATTCGACCGGTTCACCGCCGCTGCCGGGCGGGTCGACCGTCGCGGCGGCCCCGCCCGTCCAGCGGGCCACGTCGAACCCCGGCAGGTCGGCGAGGGACGTCATCCCGTCCAGCGTCTCCAGCAACGACACCCCACCGAAGCGGGCCGCGTCACCGCCGCCCGGACCGGCGGGCGCGTGGTCGCCGCGCTCGCCCTCCGGGACGAACGGGTGGTACGGGAACTCCGGGTCGGCGCCGGTCTCTTCCGCGTCGCTCGCGCCCGCGCCGGTGTCGTTGCCGGCGTCGTCGGGAGCCGCCGCGCCGTCGCCCAACCGGGCGTAGGCGACGATGTTGGCGTCGTACCCGCCATCGGACGTCCAGCGTCCGCCGCAGGTGATCAGCCGCAGCTGGGCGTCGTCCGTCGCGCCGTAGACCCGGTCGTTCGGGAAGTCCTGCTTCGGGTACTGCTCGACCGCCTCGACGGTGAAGACCGCCGTCGTGCCGTCCTCCCGGTCCACCTCGATACGCCCGCCGGGCTCCAGCATCCCCAGCCCGGCGAAGGCGGCGGGGCCGGTCATGGTGTCCAGGTGCCCCACGATCAGCGAGGCGCCGTTCTCGCCGGGGCTGACACCGCCCGCGTACCAGGCGGCGCGCATCGCGTCCTCCTCGGCCGGGGTCGGCGGCCCGCCGTCCGGGTCCAGGTCGGCGCCGAAGACCTCGACGTCGATCCCGATGTGCGGCACCCGGATGCGGGTGGGCTCCGACCGGGCCAGCGTCTCGCCGGAGCCCTCGGCGCCGGCGTCCGGGGCGGGCGCCTGCGCCCCCGCGGACGCACGCGTCTCGTCCCCGTGCTTCTCACTGCCCGGCGCCATCGCGCCCACCAGCAGGCACAGCATCACGGAACCGACGACCGCCGCGCCCTCCATGCGGCGACTGCGCGGCGCCAGCCGCTGCGGCCGGGTGCGGTTGCGGTCCTGCTCCACGTCGTACGCGCCGCCCGCCGCCCATCGCGCGGCCGCGCGGCACTTCTGCCACGGGAACCGGCGCAGCTGCCGCACGCCCTGGGCCGGCAG
>NZ_JAAVJC010000333.1 GCF_012033785.1 Streptomyces bohaiensis | reverse complement strand
GCGCCGGCCTTCCGTGCGTGTGGCGGGCCGGCGCGCGCGGAAGGCCGGGGCGGCCACCTCGTCGGGCGGCCGTCCCGGCCGGTTCAGCTGGAGTGCCCGGTGATCAGGCGTTGGCGCGGGAGCGCCGGTACAGCACCGCGCCACCGGCCAGCAGGCCGGCCGCGAGCGGCAGGGCGGCCGCCGGGGCCAGGTCGCTGCCCGTCTCGGCGAGCGAGCCGCGGTCGGGCGACTCGCCGCGCGGGGCCTCGGGGGCGACAGGCGTCTCGGGGCTCTCCGGGGTGACCGGGTCGCCCGGCCCCTCGGGGGTCTCCGGGGTCTCCGGGGTGACGGGGGTCTCCGGCTCCTCCGGCGTCTCGGGAGTCTCGGGCTCCTCCGGCGTCTCGGGGACGACGGGGGTCTCCGGCTCCTCCGGGGTGACGGGGGTCTCCGGCTCCTGCGGGTCGACGGGGATCTCCGGGATCTCACCGTTGCCGCAGCCGTTGCCGGTGGTCGGGTTCAGCAGACCGACGACGGAGATGCCGTTGCCGCAGGCGTTGACCGGGACGTCGACCGGGACCTGCACGTTGTTGCCGGAGCCGACACCCGGCGAGTTGGCTGCCACGCTCTCCGCCTCGGCGCCCCCACCGTGGCTGTGGCTGCCGTCCTTGCCGCCGTCCTTGCCGTGCGACGGCGCGGAGACGTTGGCGCAGCTGTTGCCGATCGCCGGGTTGAGCAGCCCGATCACGTTGACCGTGTTGCCGCACAGGTTCACCGGCACGTGGACCGGGACCTGCACGTTGTTGCCGGCCAGCACGCCCGGCGAGTTGGCCGCCACGCTCTCGGCGCCCGCGTCGGCGAACGCCGTCCCCCCGGACAGCACCAGCACACCGCCGGCGGCCGCGACGGAGATCAGGCCCTTCCTGGTGACCTCACGCATTGTGGTTGTTCCCCTGCCTAGATACCTCGTGGAAGAGGCGGGGACGAGACTGCGCCCGCTCCGCCTCAGGGAACCAGGCGACTCCGGAGCGCTGGGCGCTCCGGAGCCGCTTGGCGTCAAGCCCTCATGTCAGTGAGGCGCAACGTCACTTGTTGATGCAGGTGTTGCCGAACGTGGGGTTCAGCAGCCCGATCACGGAGACGGTGTTGCCGCACAGGTTCACCGGCACGTGGACCGGGACCTGGACGACGTTGCCGGAGAGGACACCGGGGGAGTTCAGGGCGGCACCCTGGGCACCCGCGTCGGCGACGGCGACGCCGGCACCCGCGAGCACCAGACCACCGGTGGCAGCCGCGGCGGCGACAACCTTCTTGATCATGCTTCCTCCTCATTGACACAAGCGATTCCCCGGTAGCGGGAACCGCCGCGACCCCCGGTAAGGGATCGCCATCGTCAGTAACGAGGGCAGGCCAACGAAGCTACGAACCCCGGCGGGGTTTCACCCGTCCGGAGGGTTTCGTACGACCGGGCGATTACCGGCGGGGGTGCGGACGGATCACCGACCGCACCCCCGCCGGGGTGTCGTCAGCTGGCGTCGAGGAAGCGGTCCAGTACCCGCACACCGAACTGCAGGCCGTCGACCGGGACCCGCTCGTCCACGCCGTGGAACATCCCGGCGAAGTCCAGCTCCGGCGGCAGCTTCAGCGGCGCGAACCCGAAGCCGCGGATGCCGAGGTCGTCGAAGGACTTGGCGTCGGTGCCGCCGGAGAGCATGTACGGGACCGCGCGCGCGACCGGGTCCTCCGCGAGCAGCGAGGACTGCATCGCGGCGACCAGCTGTCCGTCGAAGCTCGTCTCCAGGGCCTTGTCGGCGTGGACGTCCTCACGCCGGACCCGGGGGCCGAGCAGCCGGTCGAGGTCGGCGAGGAACTCGGTCTCGTGGCCGGGGAGGAAGCGGCCGTCGATGTGCGCCGTGGCCTGGCCCGGGATGACGTTGACCTTGTAGCCGGCGCCGAGCTGGGTGGGCGAGGCGGTGTTGCGCAGTGTCGCGCCGATCAGCTTGGCGATGCCGCCGAGCCGGGCGAGGGTCTCGTCCATGTTCTCGGGGTCGAGCTCTACGCCGAGCGCGTCGGAGAGCTCGTCGAGGAAGGACCGCACCGTCGGGGTGACCCGCACCGGGAAGGTGTGGCGGCCGACGCGGGCGACCGCCTCGCACAGCTCGGTGATCGCGTTGTCGGTGTTGGTCATCGAGCCGTGGCCGGCGGTGCCGTCCACGGTCAGCCGCATCCAGTGCATGCCCTTCTGGGCGGTCTCGATGAGGTAGAGCCGGAGGTTCTCGTTGACGGTGAACGAGAACCCGCCCACCTCGCTGATGGCTTCGGTGACGCCCTCGAACAGCTCCGGGTGGTGGTCCACCAGGAAGCGGGCGCCGTGGGTGCCGCCGGCCTCCTCGTCGGCCAGGAACGCCACCACCACGTCGCGGGGCGGCTTCCGGCCGGACCGCATCCGCTCCCGGATGACGGCGAGCGTCATGGCGTCCATGTCCTTCATGTCCACCGCGCCGCGGCCCCAGACGCAGCCGTCGGCGATCTCGCCGGAGAACGGGTCGTGCGTCCAGTCGGCGGCGTTGGCCGGCACGACGTCGGTGTGACCGTGGATCAGCAGCGCGGGGCGCGAGGGGTCCTCGCCCTCGATGCGGGCGACGGTGGAGGCGCGGCCGGGGCGGGACTCGAAGATCTGCGGTTCGAGGCCGACCTCGGCGAGCTGCTCGGCCACGTACTCGGCGGCCTTGCGCTCGCCGGGGCCGGAGTCGTCGCCGTAGTTGCTGGTGTCGATACGGATCAGGTCGCGGCACAGCTCCACGACCTCCTGCTCGGCGGTGCCGAGATCCTGCTCGCTCAACGTTCCCTCTCCCTTGGCTCGTTGCGTCGCGGTCGCGCGCGCACCCCCGGCACTCCCGCGTACCGGGGAGCGCCGCCGCGCGGCGTCGCACGGCGTCGCACGGCGGGTGCGCGTGCCCCCATCCTCTCCCCCACGGGCCCGCGACGGCGGGGCGTCCCACAGGCGGGGGGCGCGCGGCGCCGCCCACGCCCCGCCGAGGTGATCGGCACGCCCGGCCTTTGCTATGGTTTCCCACGTCGACGCGCCCGCAGGGGCGAAGGCGGCAACCCTGTCCGGGTGGCGGAATGGCAGACGCGCTAGCTTGAGGTGCTAGTGCCCTTTATCGGGCGTGGGGGTTCAAGTCCCCCCTCGGACACTGACAGGAACGTTCACGAGGTCGTCCCGAAGCGTTCACGAATTACCGGTCGAGTCATGTGACTCACCGGTAATTCGTCGTTTCTGGGGCCTTGAGCCTCGTGATCGGCTCGATGAGGAGGTGAGGCGGTGGCGGTCCAGGTACTGCGCCTCTCACCTGCGGAAACCCCACATGCCTGCGCGACGGCTGGTAGCCGTCACGCAGGCATGTGGGGTTTTCAGGGGGCGGAGCGAGGCGGTGGTGCGTCACTCGCGTGGCGGCGGCTCGACCTGCTCGGTCGGAAGCGGCGCCGGGGGCGGGTCGGAGGGGTCACCGGCTTGGGTTGCGGCGCTCTGCGTGCTTGCTTTACGGGGCTGGATGCCCTGGTCGCGGAGGAACCGTCGGATGGCTCTGAGGTTCGCCACGAAGATGATGACGGCATTGAGCAGGGTCTGTGCGACGCGTCCGTGCGGCAGGCGGAGCTGCGGATTGTCGATGCTGTCGAGGGCGGACTTCTTGAGGTTGCCGTTGCCGCCCTCGTTCTGACTGCGCAATCCGGACCAGGCTTCCTGCCACAGAGGGGTGAACAGGGGGTATTTCTGCCGCCACTTGGCCAACACAGTGCCCGGGACGGTGATGCTCTTCCCCCTGCAGATGTCGGGGTAGACAGGGGTGTCCCGCTTGGGCCTGGGGATGGTGGGCAGGGCTGCCGGGGTACGGACAGTGGGGGCGTCGAGGTCGACGACGGTGGACGGGCGTGGCTGGGGCCGCCGGTAGCAGGTGACCGTGGCGTGCGGCCCGAGGGCGGGGCACTGTCGACGCTGATCCCCTGCGGGCCCGTATTCCTTGATCTTGGCCTGGTAGTCCTTCCGGGACTGGATCAGGTTGAGTGCGTGGGCGCGGTCCTCGTCCGTGCGGCTGTCGATGTATGTGGCGCCCGCAGTGACGAGCGAGGTGGGCATCAGCGGGCAGTAGAACTCGCCGCCGATCAGCTGCATGCCGCGGAACTCTCCCTGTCGGTCGACCTTGTCGTCGTTGTAGTGCTTCACCGCGTTGAGGCCGAGTTTCAGCAGCTGCAGATGCAGGTTGTGAGGCTTGGCCTGGGTGATGCCCCGGTCGGCGCAGAACAGGTCTTTGACCAGGCCTCGTTCGAAGGCCGGCTGGATGGCGCGCAGGGCGGCCGGGCCGGGTTCGGTGCCCGGGGTGTGAAGGATCATGCCGAGACAGACCGCCGGGTAGGCGCCGGCGAGGTCGCCATGGCCATGGCCCGGGAACGCGGCCATCATGGCGTAGCGGAACTCTCTCTTCTCCGGCGTCTTGGCCTTCTTCTCCTGTCCCGACTTGGTCTTGCGAGACACTGAGCGTTTGCCAACCTGGGCTCTGGGCTGGGCGGTTGGTTCGACACGTGAGTGAAGCCCCTGGTAGACGGGTTCACGACCAAGATCGCCCGATACCCACCAGAGGCTTCACGTGCTTGTCTACCCGTGCGGGCTGGACGT
>NZ_JAAVJC010000332.1 GCF_012033785.1 Streptomyces bohaiensis | reverse complement strand
CCGCCGGGGAGTGCGGCGAGGAGCCGGCCCGCCCGGCGCACCGTGCGGGCCGCCATCGCGAGGAACGGCGCCAGGTCGTCCGGAGCGAACCACGCGGCTTCGATCTGCCGCCTGCCACCGGCCGGCGGCAGGGGAGCCCGGCTCGCGCGGCCACCGCGTGCCGTCAGCAGCGCGGCCACCGGCGCGTAGTTCTCGGTGACGAAGAGGCGGCCGGGAACCGGGCGCGGATCGGCGACCGGACGGCCGGTGAGGTCGAGGTGCAGGGCGCGGACGACGTCCGTCCCTCCGTCGTCGGTGAACAGCCGGAACTGTGCGCCGGGGCGGGGGTTGGCGTCCAGCAGGTGGTAGGCGCCGGTGTCCGCGTCCCACCGGAAGTCCAGGTCGAGGATGCCCCGGTAGCCGAGTCGCTGCGCGAGCCGCACCGCGTCGCGGGTCAGCTGGGTGTGCGGCTGCCAGCTGCCCGCCGCGGTCAGGCCGGCGCCCACGGGCCAGGAGAGCTCCTTGCGGCCGGTGCCGCCCGCCAGCAGTCCGCCGTCGGTACCGAAGCAGCCGTGGAAGAACCAGTCCGCGCCGGGGCGGCCGGGGAGCAGGCGCTGCAGCAGCAGCGGACACCCCGCCTCTGCCGTCCGCTCCCAGAGGTTCAGCGCCTCCGCCTCGGAGTGCACGGCGGTGGTGGAGCGGAGCCCGCTGTCCGCCGGAAGGTGCCAGGGCCGACTCCACTTGGCGATGAGCGGGAGTCCGAGGCGGCCGACCGCCCGCCGCACCTCCGTCAGGCTGCCGGGCTGTTCGGTGGCGGGATGCGAGACGCCGAACTCCGAGCAGACCGACACGAGCTGCGCCTTGTCGGCGAGTCGTTCGGGCAGCTCCGGTGCGACCTCGGGCTGCAGGAAGCGGGAGCGCACCGGCGGCGGCAGGCGCGCGGCGAGCAGCGCGGCGCGGTCGTCCATCGGGATCAGCACGGCACGCCGACCGATGCGGGCGCCGGCGCGGTCGAGCGCTTCGACCGCTGCCCGATCCGCCTCCTGCCGGCTGCCCGCCGCCGGCTCGGGCATCGGGTGCGGCCGGTGCAGGTAGGCCGAGCGGGCGAGCGGCACCCTCGGCGACTCGGTGAACGCGTGCACCTCGACACCGGCACGGCCGAGCGACCGCACAGCCCCGAGCGAGCCGTGGTGAAAGGGGTTTCGGTCGAGGCGGAAAATCAGCGCGGGTACTCCGGAATTCAGGGAGGGCACGCCTACGCATACTTCCCGACAATGACCCTGACGGGTGGACGACTCATCGTTCTGTCGTCAGAGAAGCGTTCGCACAGCCCAATAAGAAGATCGGCTGCTTATCATCTGGCAAATCGCCGATGTGGCGACGACCGCTCCGGAACAAGCACGGGGAGAAGAACCGGCCATGCTCTTCGGTATCGCTGCCGCATTCACCGCCTCCGCATGTCTCGTCGCCGCCCTGCCGTTCACCACCGACCCGCCCGCGCCGGCCCCGGCGCGCGCCCCGCACACCACGACCACCCCCGCGGCGGCGGAGCCCGCCTCGTCCGTCGACCCGGACGGCGGCAGCGCGACGACGCAGCAGCCCACCCGCCCCGTGACGCAGCCCGATGCGACGCCCGAGGACGGCCCGCCCGCCGACTTCGGGGTCTTCCTCGGTTCCGGCCCGGAGGGCATCCGGCGTGCCGACGCGATGAGCCGCTGGCTCGGCGGCACCCCGATCACCGTGGGCCGCACGTACCTTCCCGGTGACCTCTGGTCCAACATCGAGGGGCGTCCCGACTTCCTCCGCCCCTGGGCGGAGTGGCGGTCGGAAGACCCTGATCGGCTGTTCGTGCTCAACGTCCCGATGGCGGAGCGCAACGAGGAGGGCGTCCCCGACCGCGAGGTGCGCCGGATGCTGCGGGCCGGCGCCCGCGGAGCGTTCGACCACCACTACCGACTCCTGGCGGAACGGCTGGTCGGGCTCGGGCTCGACGACACGGTGATCGTGCTCGGCTGGGAGATGAACGGCACGACCTACACCCATCGCTGCGCCCCCGATCCGGCCGCGTGGAAGCGCTACTGGCGCTCGGTGGTCACCACGATGCGTGCCGTCCCGGGGCAGCGGTTCCGGTTCGATTTCGCGCCGAGCCGGGGAACGGACGCCATCGGCTGGGCGCACTGCTATCCGGGTGACGACCACGTCGACATCATCGGCATGGATTCCTACGACCAGCCGCCGGGTGCCGACTTCGACGAACAGGTACGGCAGCCCTACGGCCTGCAACACCACGTGGATGTCGCTGCCGCGCGGGGAAAGCCGATCTCCTTCCCCGAATGGGGCCTCTTCCGCAACGGCGACAATCCCGAGTACATGCGTCGCATGCTCGACTGGATCGCCGAGCACCGGCCCGTCTACCACAGCATCAGCGACTACTGCCCGCACGGCGTCTGGTGGTGCCCGGGCAACACCGCCTCCGCCGAGGTGTTCCGCGACGCGTTCTCCCCGGCGTCGCTCCCCGGCGCCGGGCGCACCGCGCGGGACGAGGCCGCTCCCCCGTCCGGTGGCACCGGAGACGAGCTGCCGGCCCGGGGCCCGGCGGGAGCCGCGGCCCCGGCGGCGGAATCGACGGCGGACGAGGCGTCGTCGGAACAGGAGGACAACACTCCGGCCGGCTGACCTGCTCGCCCGTCGCTCGTCACGCGGACGCGTCCACGGCGTCCGCACGGCGCGCGGCTCACGGACGCACGTGCCCGCGAGCTTTACGGCGGGGTCGGTTCGCAGCGCCACCCCGCGCCGGGACACGGCACGACGTCGCTACGTCGGGCCCGGAGCGGTCAGTCCCGGACCACCGACCAGATCCGGGCGCCGGGCGGCACCGAGGGGAGTTCCGCGTAGGTGTCGATCAGGCCGGCCACCGGAGCACCCGCCTCCCAGCCGTCGATCCACCGCTCGACCTCGGTCTCCGGCGCCGTGGTGCAGACGGCGATCGCCGCTCCGACGAGCGTGCCCGAGGTCAGTGTCTCCGAGTGGAGCTGCACGCGGACCCAGGCGACCTCGGGTCTGCGCTCCAGGTCGCGAGCCGCCGTCGCCAGCCGGGCGACCGGCGGGCGGCGGGCCTCCTGCCGGTCCGGGGCGGGAGGAACCTCCGGCTCGTCGCCGTCGAGGAACTCGTCGAGGAACTCGTCGAGGGTGAGGAGCGGCAGCACGCCATAGGTGTCCGCTCGCTCCGCCACCTGCGCTGCGCTCACCATGGGGCCATGGTGGCACGCGGCCGCCGTTCCGGCCCGGCACGGCGGCCCCGGGCACGGCGCCCCGCGCGGTCCGCGCCCCGGCGCCCCACCGCACGGGCCGGCCGTCGCACCACGGGGATGCATCGGCCGGACCGGCCGGACCGGCCGGACCGTGCGACCCACCCCGACGCACGCGCACGGGGCCGGGAGGAACGGCCGCGCCGGGGTGTCAGCGAGTGAGCTCTCCCACCGGAGCGGGAGCGGGGGCGGGCAGCGTGGCGTCCACCGGGCGGGAGAGCACCGTCTCCACCCCGGCACGCGCCGAGGCCGCGGGCCCGGGTGCCGTCCGGTGCTCCCTGCGGTGATGCCGCACCAGCAACGCCAGGGAGGCGAGCAGCGTCCCACTGGCAGCGCCCACACCTGCGGCCGCGGCGACCGGCGGTGAGGACGGGGCCGACGGCGGCCGGGCATCGGCGAGGACCGCGAGCCGGGTTCCGGTCATGGCCTCCGCCTCGTTGCCGTAGGCGACCAGCGCGGGGGCGACGGCGTTGGCGACGGCCGCCGCCGCGGCCGGGCTCCCGGCGGTACCGGTGATCTCCACGACGGGCGCGTCCGGTGAGGAGGCCGCCCGCACGGTACCGGGCAGGTCTCCCGCCTGCGCGAGCACCGCCGGCTCGGCGGCGATCCGACCGTAGACCTGGGCGAAACCGACGACCGCCGCCGGGTCGGTCCCCTCCGAGGCCCGCACCACCACATGGCCGCGCGCCTCGTACTCGACGGGGGCGAGCAGTCCGTAGCCGAGGCCGGCCACCAGGCCGGTGGCGAGGCCGGCCACCACCAGGCCCCAGGCCGGGGGGCGCCAGGAGCGGCCCCGCGGCGCGGGTCGACCGAGTCGCCGCCGGGCGTTCGCCCGCATCGCCCGGGCCGAGGCATCGGTGACACGCGCGGTGGCATCGGTGCGCTCCGCGCCGGTGTCGCGGGTCGCGACCCGCGACGCCGCCCCGTGCTTCGCACCGTCGGACGTCCCCGCCCCGTCACCGCGCGGCGTCCGCCCCGTCACCGCACCGTCGGGACGGACCGTTCCCGTTGCCGGCGGGCGCGGCACGGTCGGGTTGCCCGGCGCCGCGCTGTCCGGCGCGGCCGCTCTCGTGTCCCGCACGGCGACCGTGGCGGGCACCACCGGCACGAGGGACGTGGAACCGTCCGCCGGTACCGGGGCGTCGGTGGGGGTGGTCGGCCCGGCGTCGGCCCGCCGCCGTGTCGGGAGCAGGGAGCGCACCGCGCGCCATCCCGCAGCCATCGGCCGGGTCAGTCCCAGCGTGCGGGGGCGGCCCGGCGCCGCGTGGCGACCGCGTACCGGCGCCGGGGCGTCCCCCGCTGTCCGCGGCGCGGTGGCGAGCGTGCGTGGGGCTCCCGGCCCGGGCGAGCACCGGTTCGGCGGGGTCGAAGAGGTAGCCGAGCATGTGC
>NZ_JAAVJC010000331.1 GCF_012033785.1 Streptomyces bohaiensis | reverse complement strand
CCTCCGGGCCGGGGGCCGCGGCGCGGGCGCGGGCCGGGCGGCGGGGTCAGCGGGGCGCGGGGGCGGTGCCCGCCGGGAGGTCCTGCGGCAGCAGGCTGCGCAGGTCGTCGATGGTCGGGGCCGGCACCGTGCTGAGGCGCCGCGCCTGGTGGGTGACCATCGACTCCAGCAGCTGCCGGGCGAGCCGGGCGTTGCCGAACGACCGGTCGCGCGGCAGCGACGCGATGTGGTCGTGCAGCAGTTCCAGCGTCTCGGGCGCGCAGGTGTACCCGGAGTCCTCGGCCTGCTTGCCGAGGATGGTGACGAGTTCCTCCGTGGAGTAGTTCTCGAACTCCACGTAGCGCGAGAACCGGGAGGAGAGACCGGGGTTGGAGTCCAGGAAGCGGGCCATCTCCTCGGTGTAGCCGGCGACGATGACGACGACCTCGTCGCGGTGGTCCTCCATGAGCTTCAGCAGCGTGTCGATGGCCTCACGGCCGAAGTCGTTGCCGCTGCCGCCCTCCGGGGCGAGGGTGTACGCCTCGTCGATGAACAGCACGCCGCCCATGGCGGATTCGAAGACCTCCTTGGTGAGCTGTGCCGTGTGGCCGACGTACCGGCCGACGACGTCGGCGCGGGCCACCTCGATCAACTGCCCCTGCGGCAGCACCCCGAGGGAGTGCAGCAGACCGGCGTAGAGCCGGGCGACCGTGGTCTTGCCGGTGCCGGGCGCACCGGAGAAGACGAGGTGCTGGCTGATGCGCGGCGCCGGCAGTCCGGCGGCCTGGCGCTGCCGCGCGGTGGAGAGCAGGTTGACGAGGTCGGTGACCTCGCGTTTGACGGCGGAGAGACCGACCATGGCCTCCAGCCGGGCCAGCATGGCCTCGCGGTCCTCGCCCGGGTCAGGTCCGGGGTCGGCCTGCGGGGCGACGTCCTCGGGCATCAGGAGGGTGAGGTCGCGTTCGGCGAGGTCGGTCATGGTGCCGAGGCGGAACGCCTGCCGGTCGACCATCTCCTCGAAGACGCGGCGCGCCTCGCGGCCGTTGCCGAAGGAGGCGTCGCGCGGCATGCGCTCGAAGTAGACGGCCAGCGCGTCGACGGTGCCGGGGCCGAGCTCGTACTGGTGCGCCGCGCACAGCTTCTCGGTGATGGTGACGAGGTCGGTGACGGAGTAGTTGGCGAACTCGATGGTGCGGGTGAAGCGGGAGGCGAGACCGGCGTTGGAGTCCATGAAGGCGCTCATCTCGTCGGTGTAGCCGGCGACGATGACGACGACGTCGTCGCGGTGGTCCTCCATGAGCTTCAGCAGCGTGTCGACGGCCTCGCGGCCGAAGTCGTTGGAGCTGCCGCCCTCCGGGGCGAGGGTGTACGCCTCGTCGATGAACAGCACGCCGCCCAGCGCCTGGTTGAACGCCTCGGAGGTCTTGATGGCGGTGCCGCCGATGACCTGGGCGACGAGGTCGGCGCGGGAGACCTCGACGAGGTGGCCGGAGCGCAGCGCGCCCAGCTCGGCCAGGATCGAGCCGTAGAGGCGGGCCACGGTGGTCTTGCCGGTTCCGGGCGGTCCGGCGAAAACGAGGTGGCGGCTCATGGAGGCGACGGGCATGCCCAGCCGGATGCGGCGCTGGGAGAGCTGGTTGAGGTTGACCAGGGTGCGGACCTGGTGCTTCACGCCCTCCAGTCCGATAAGGGCTTCCAACTCCTCCAGCGGGCCCTTGGGTTCGTCCGAAGCGGCGCCGCCGGCGGCGCCGGCGGCTCGTTCGGCGACGGCGGCGCCCCACTCGTCCGGTGAGGCGTTGTCGGCGCTGGCGAGGTCGAGGACCTGGAGCGCTTCGCTGGGGCGCTGCTGGGTGAGTCCGGCGCCGCGGTTGTCGCGGACGGCGCAGCCGGAGAGGGTGACGGGGGCGGTGGTGTCGACCCGGATGCCGTCGCCGGTGTTGCCGCTGATCTCGCACTGGACCAGTTCGGCGCGGGAGCCGGCCGCCAGCAGCACGCCGTGCGCGGAGCCGCCGGTGACCCGGCCGCGGGTGAGGGCGAGTTCGCCGCCGTCGTGGACGGCGACACCGGAGGCGTGGCTGCCGTCGATCTCCAGGTCCCGGGCGGTGACGACGGTACCGGTGCCGACGGTGAGGCCGGAGCCGCCGGCGCCGCGGACGGTGCAGTCGCCGAACTGGGTGGAGGCGCCCTTGCCGACGTGGATGCCGTCGCCGCCGGCCTGCTCGACGACGGTGAACTCGACGCGGCCGCGGGCGTCCTCGGTGGCGTGGAGGCCCGCGCCGGCGGGGCCGCGGAGGTGGCCCCGGCGGAGCATGGGGTTGGCGCGGGTGCGCAGCAGCACCGCGGCGCCGCTGCCGCCGTCGATCTCGAAGCGGTCGAACTCGGCGCTGGCGTCCTCCTCCAGCAGCACCGTGGCGAGGGAGTCGCCGCAGTCGCGGATCGCGGTGCGCAGGAAGGTCGGGGAGCTGGAGTCGGCGACCCGCACCGCGTGGCCGGCGGCGGAGTGGATCGAGCAGTCCTCGAAGGTGCCGCGGGAGCGGTCGGAGACGACGACGCCCTCGGCCTTGGTGCGCTGGGTGGTGCAGCCGCGCAGCAGCGGGTCGGAGCCGCCGGAGAGGGCGATCCCGGGGCCGGAGGTGCCGGTGACGGTGACGTTCTCCAGGGTGGGCCGGGCGGTGGTGGTGACGTAGACGCCGAGGGCGCTGTCGCGGATGGTGGTGCCGCTGACCCGGGTCGTGCTGGTGCCCTCCAGGGCGATGGCGGGCTTCCCGGTGCCGGATATGTCGCAGGAGTCGACGGTGCCCTCGGCTTGGCCGTTGGCGAGGACCCCGTTGCCGCGGGCGTCCCGCATGCGGCAGTTGCGGACCATGGCGCGGGAGTTCTCGCCGAGGACGACGGCGGAGGTGCCGAGGTTCTCCAGGAGGCAGTCCTCGATGACGCTGGGGTGTTCGGAGGTGTCGACGACCCCGGCGCCCTCCCGGTTGGTGACCCGGCAGCCGCGCATCGCGAGCGAGCCGGTCTCCCGGGCGATGACGGCGGTCCAGCCGGCGCCGACGACGGTGCAGTTGTCCATGGCGACCTGGCCGCGGGCGGCGTCGACGACCGCGACGTCGTCGCTGCCGCCGCGCAGCACGATGTCGGTGAGTTTCACGGCGTCGGCGGCGAGGGTGAGGGCGGTGCCCCGGTGGGGGCATATCTCGACGCTGCCGACCTCGCCCTCCCCGACGAGGGTGACGCGGGTGCGGACGGTGAGGGCCTCGGCGTAGCGCCCAGGCAGGACTCGGACGACCGCTCCCGCGCGCGCCGCGGCGAGGGCCTCACCGATCGTCCGGTAGGCGTCGGACCGGTCGGGGCTGACGGTCAGTACCTGCCGTGACACTATGCGACCTCCTGGCTCGCCGGCAGTGTGGTACTCGGTCGAGTACCGCGCTGCCGCTGGGGACTTGTGCTGCTTCTATGATCGGCCGCATGTTCGGCGACCGCAGTCGTCGCGCGGCAGCGGGGACAGCGGGAGCTGTTCTCGCCGCCGGCGTGATGCTCTCCCTGACGTCCCTGCCCGCGCACGCCGATGACGAGCCTGTCACGTTGCCGCCCCTGGCGTTGGAGCTGGCCGACGACGTGGCCTGCACCGAGGCGTCCGACACCACCGCCGAGTCGCGGCCGTGGACCTGGCGCGCGCTCCAACTGACGCGCGCCCGACAGCTGTCGAGCGGCGAGGGCGTGACGGTGGGGGTGGTCGGGACGGGCGTGGGCACGGACGTCCCCGCGCTGTCGGGCCGGCTCACCGCGGTGGGCGAGGCGGGGGTGGACTGCGTGGGGCACGGCAGTTTCGCCGCGGGGCTCATCGCGGGCGCCGCGGCGGAGGACGGTGCCGTCGCCGGGGTGGCGCCCGCGGCGGAGGTGGTCGCCGCGCGGGCCACCACCGAGCGGGGCGCGCCGGACGCGGCGACGGCGGCCGCGGGGGTGCGGGCCGCGGTCGAGGGCGGCGCGTCGGTGATCTGGCTCGGGGTGGCGCTGCGCGGGCAGCACGACGGGCTGACGGAGGCGGTCGACGAGGCGTTGGCGGCCGATGTCGTGGTGGTGGCCCCGGCCGCGCCGGACGTCTCGCCGGAGCAACTGCCGGCCGGTGAGGAGCTGCCGCCGCGCGACTACTGGCCGGCGGCGATGCCGCAGGTGCTGTCGGTGCTGGACTTCGGGCCGCAGGACGTGCGGGCGGACGGCGCGCCGCTGCCGCTGGCGGCGGACCTGGCCGCGCCCGGCGGTGACGTGGTGGGCATCGGGCCGGAGGGCCAGGGCCACTTCCTGGGGACGGGGCCGTCGCTGGCGGCGGCGCACGTCGCCGGGGCCGCCGCTCTGGTGCGCTCGCACGCGCCGGAGTTGGACCGGGAGGAGGTCGTGGAGCGGCTGCTGAGGCCCGCGTACCCGGATGTGGTGCCGCGGCTGGACGTCGTGGCGTCGCTGACGTCGTTCCTCGGCCGGCCGGTGGCCCTGCCGGAGCCGGAGCCGGCCGTGGTGCCCCCGCCCGCGCCCGCCGAGCCCGCGACGCGGGCGCTGTGGACGGCCGGTGTCGGCGTCGCGGTGGTGCTGGTGGTGGGGGCGCTGATCGCCGTGGTGCCGCGCGGGAAGGCCCGGGGCTGGCGCCCGGCGGGAGCCCCTGCTGGCGGCGGCCTTCCTGATGGCCGCGCTCTCGCTCGCCGGCCT
>NZ_JAAVJC010000330.1 GCF_012033785.1 Streptomyces bohaiensis | reverse complement strand
CCGACGCCAACTTCGTCCAGTTCGGGACCTCCGCCGGCCCGGGCGGGGCGGCGGGGGGCGGCGGGCCGCGGGCGGCGTTCCATCAGCCCTTGCCCCGGCGGCGGTTGGAGCGGGCCTCGGTGGCCTCGGCGAGGCCGATCTCGGCGGCGAGGTCCCACATGGCGCGGCGGACGGGGCCGCGGTGGTCGAGGTCCTGGATGCGGCCGGCGTCCTGCGCCTCCTGCAGTTCGCGGAAGTTGGCGGGGACCACCTCGCGCGCGACCCGGGTGCCGGTGATACGGCTGATGAGCTGGGGCTGGATGTGGCTCGTCCGGCCCAGCCGGTTGACGACGGTCAGCGTGTTCTCGGCCTTGCGGATCTGGAGGCGGTCCCACATGCGGACCATGCGGTTGACGGCCCGGACCGAGATGACGTCGGGGGTGGTCACCAGCAGCGCGGTGTCCGCGGTCTCGACCGCGACGGCGGTGGCGGGGTTCATCTGGGAGCCGCAGTCGACGACCACCAGGTCGTACCGGGACCGCACCGCGGTGAGGAGTTGGCGGGCGGCGGGGTCGGTGACCTCCTCGCCGCGTTCGCCCTCGGCGGGGGCGATCAGCAGCGAGACGCCGGTCTCGTGCGGGTAGACCGCCTCGGCCAGCACCTGCGGGGTGATGTCGCTGATGCCGGCGAGGTCGGCGACCGAGCGGCGGAACTGGACGTCGAAGTAGGAGCCGACGTCGCCGCAGAGCAGGTCGAGGTCGAGCAGGAGGACGGTGCGGTCGGCGGGCCCGCCGCGGCGGGCGGCGAGCGCCAGTTGGGTGGCGAGGAGGGTGGCGCCGACGCCGCCCTTGGCCCCGGAGACGGTGACGACCCGGCCGCCGGCCCCCGTCGGTGCGGGCTCCTCGCCGCCGAGGTGGCGGCGGACGCCCTGCGCCCACTGGCCGGCGGCGGCGACGCGGGCCTGCAGTTCGTCGTAGGAGAGCGGGACGCCGACCAGGCCGCGCGCGCCGGACTCCATGGCCGCCGCGTAGAGCCCGGCGGTCGGGTCGGCGGTGACCAGGACCACGCCGACGGCGGGGAAGCGGAGCGCCACCTCCCGCACGACCTCCAGCGCGGGCAGCGGTCCGATCGCCTCGTGGACGAGGACCACTTCGGGGAGGTCGGCGACGGAGGCGTGCGACAGCGCGGCGAGCGTGTCGAGGAGCGATCCGGAGTCGGGGACCGCCCGCAGCGGCGCGGCGTCGGGCAGCTGCCCGATCAGGGCGGCCAGGGCCCGTGCGGTGTCCGGGTCTCCCACCGCGGGGAGAATGCGCGTCGTCACCTGCCGGTCCTTTCGTCCCTCGTGCCGGCCGCGGGGGTCGCGGTGGCGGCCGGGGTGTCGTGCTCGTCTGCCGTCGTCCCTTCCCTTCCCCGTGGGGCGCCGGTCAGTACGGTGGTCGGCGGTGTGTCGGAGCAGGGGGGCGCGCCGCGGGGGCGGTGCGCGGGCGGACGGGGCGCCGCGGCGGGCGTCACGGGTTCGCGCCCGGTGCGACGCCGGCGTGCGGGGCGCCGAGGATGTCGCCGACGACGGTGTAGGTCCGTTCGTCCTCCGGGATCTCCGTCTCGTCGCCGGGTGCGACCAGGGCGAGGCGGATCTGTTCGGCGAACGCCTCGGCGAAGGTGACGCGTTGGGCGTCGACGTTCTCCAGGGCGAAGGTGATGGGGACGGCTTCAACCCGGTCGCGGTCGTCGGGGATCTCGGTGAGGTCGCCGACGTCGATGACCTGGGCGTTGTTGACCATCAGGCGGACGATCTCGACCTCGTCGCCGTCGGCGGACTCGCGGTCCTCGAAGCGGTAGGCGGCGTACATGTTGATGGTGGCGCCCGGGTAGATCTTGCCGGCGACGCCGGTGGAGGCGTCGATCATGATGGCGATCTCCTGTTGTCCGGTGCCGAGTTCGGGCCGGTCGGAGATCATGTCGCGCTGGAGCAGCGACCCGGGGGCCAGGGGGCCGACGGCGACCTTGCCGTCGAGGTCGCCGAGGTCGGTGACGGCGGACTCGGGGACGTACCGCTCGGGCATCAGCACCTCGCGGAACTGGTCCGGGCGCAGCGGCTGGTAGGGCTCTATCTCCTCGGCGACCTCGTAGGCGACGGTCTCGGGGCCCACCTTGGACTCGACGTCCTGGATGACCGCGTAGACGCCGCCGAACGCGATGAGGGCGAGCACCAGCGAGACCAGCAGCAGTACGAGTCCGCGGCGCTGGCGACCGTTCATGGGGGCGATCTCTCCCTCGTCGTTCGTCCGGCCGGGCGGCCGGGGGCTGGTGCGGTCGGGGGCGGTTGCCGGCGGGGGCGGCCCTCCGGTGCGGTGCTCGGGTCAGGGCGTGCTCAGGTCAGGGCGCGGCGTCCGTGGGCGGTGAGGGCGCGGGGGCGTCGTTCGGCGGGCCGGACGGGGGCGGCGCAGAAGACGCAGCGGTCACCGATCATCGTCACTCCGCACCAGTGGCACAGTTCCTGCCGGACGGAGCTGACCATCTGGTAGAGCGGCGCGATCTCGGGGATGGCGGCGGCGAACTCGACGAGCCGGCCGGTGCCCCACCAGTGGCGGGACTCCTCGGGCAGCGCCACGGGGTCGAGGGCGCCGACACGCCAGTCGGCGGCGAGGGTTCCGGTGACCCAGTCGTCGGCGAGACCGGCGCCGGCGTGGGTCAGCACGGTGGCGAACTGCGGTCCGGCCAGTTCGCCCTCGCCGGGGCGCACGCACTGCGGGCCGGGGCCGACCAGGACCGCGCAGGCGCCCGACCGCGGGGCGTCGGTGTCGGGCAGCGGGAGCGGCAGCCGGTCGAGGCCGCGGGCGGACGGCAGCAGCGCGCCGCAGTAGATGTAGTGGCCGAGGAGTCGGGCGCTGGCGCCGAGGACTCCGGGGCCGAAGTCGCAGACGGAGAGCTGCCGCAACTGCCGGACGAGGGTGGCGATACCGAGCGGCGGCAGCCGGCTGGGCAGCAGCGCCACCCGGTCGGTCTCCAGCAGGGCGCGGACGGCGTGGAGTCGCTGGAGGTGGGCGCGGGGAAGCGAGGCGGGGTAGACGACGAGCAGGTGGCCGTGGCGTTCGAGGAGTTCGCCGGTCTCGGCGAGCGCCTCGGCGAAGTCCTGCTTCTGCGGGGGGCTCAGCACGTGGGCGGTCGGGACCCTGGAATCGGGGGACGGCAGCACCAGGTCGGCGTCGGTCACCGCGATGGCCATGGGCATGCGCCGCTCCCCCCGGGCCCCGGCGGCCCGTCTCGTGCAGTCTGTCTGCCAGTTGAGCAGCTTATGGCATCTTCCGCGCCGCGTCGCCGCTTCCCGGCCGGTTCCCGGACCGCGGCCGGCCCGGGTTTCCTCGCGCCGCGTGTGACCTGCGACGGACCGGCGGGCGGAGCCGGTCGGCGCTCGGCGCGTGCGGTGGCCCCCCTTGACAGACGCATTGGTCTGGACCATCTTCGTCGGCATCGGTGGCCACCGGTTGTCCCAGCAGACCCTCTTCCCCCTCCGCATCCCCCACACATCAGCCGACGGAGGCGATCGTGACATCCACCCCCACTTCCACCCCCCGGCAGGCGAACGGCGAGCCCGGCCCGGCGACCCCGCACCGGCGGCGGCGCAGGATCGGCGCACTCACCGCGACGGCGGTCGCCGCGGGAGCCGCCGGCGCGCTGCTGCTGACCGGCCCCTTCGGCACGGCGACGGCGTCCGAGACGCCCGTCGGCAACGGGACCGAGGGCGCCCCCACCGCCCTCGACCCGGCTCCCAACGCCGTTCCGCAGCACGCCCTCACCGGCTACTGGCACAACTTCGACAACGGCTCGGTCATCCAACGACTCGGCGACGTGCAGGACGCGTACGACATCATCGCCGTCTCGTTCGCCGACGCCACCGCCACGCCCGGCGAGATCGAGTTCAACCTCGACCCCGTCCTCGGCTACTCCTCCGAGCAGGAGTTCAAGGACGAGGTCGCCGCCAAGCAGGCGGCGGGCAAGTCCGTGATCATCTCGGTCGGCGGCGAGGTCGGCAACGTCACCGTCAACGACCCGGCCTCGGCAACGGCGTTCGCCGAGAGCACCCTGGCGCTGATGGACGAGTACGGCTTCGACGGGGTCGACATCGACCTCGAACACGGCATCAACGCCCAGTACCTCACCGAGGCGATGGACGCCATCCACGCCGAGGTGGGCGACGGACTGGTCTACACGATGGCGCCGCAGACCATCGACATGCAGAACACCGGGACCGAGTACTTCCAACTCGCCCTGAACACGCAGGAGTACCTGACCGTCGTCAACATGCAGTACTACAACAGCGGTTCGATGCTGGGCTGCGACGGCCAGGTCTACTCCTCGGGCACGGTCGACTTCCTGACCGCGCTCGCCTGCATCCAGCTGGAGAACGGCCTCGACGCCTCCCAGGTCGGCATCGGAGTGCCTGCCTCGCCCGACGCCGCCGGCAGCGGCTACGTCGACCCCGGAGTGGTCACCGACGCGCTGGACTGCCTCACCCAGGGCACCAACTGCGGCAGCTTCACCCCCGACCGGACCTACCCGGAGCTGCGCGGCGCGATGACGTGGTCGACCAACTGGGACGAGCACGCCGGCAACAGCTGGTCGGACGTGGTGGGGCCCCACGTGCGCGGCCTGTCCTGACCACCGGTGCCGCCGCCCGCGGGCGGCGGCACCGGAACGGGGGCCGGCCCGGCTCGGGGCCGGCC
>NZ_JAAVJC010000032.1 GCF_012033785.1 Streptomyces bohaiensis | reverse complement strand
GCCTCGGCTCGCGCCGCCGCCGGGCGCCGCGGGCCCGGGCGGTCACGGCGGCTACCCGGCGGAGCCCCACGGCCCGACCGGTTTCGGCGCCGCCCCGGTCCCCACCCCCGGCGGCTCCGACGATCGCTACCAGGCCGGCGACCACGGCGGGCCGTCGGACCCGTACGACACGGGGCGGGACGACCACCGGGGCGGGCAGGCCCCCGCGGGGGAGCGCGACGCCTTCGCCAACCTCTACCGCGACCAGCAGACCGGTCCGCGCGCCGGCGCCACGGCCGCGCCCGCCGTCCCCGGCCCCGCGCAGAGCGCACCGGAGGCGGCGGGGGAGAGCACGCCCGCGCCGCGCAAACCGGGCAAGGCCGCGAGCATTCTCAAGTCCAGCGCCATCATGGCTGCCGGCACGCTGGTCTCCCGCGCCACCGGCTTCATCCGCCAGCTGATCCTCGTCGCCGCGCTGGGCGCCGCCGTCCTCGGCGACACCTACGCGGTGGCCTGGGCGCTGCCCTCGATGATCTACATCCTCACCATCGGCGGCGGACTCAACTCGGTCTTCGTCCCCCAGCTCGTCCGGTCGATGAAGAACGACGAGGACGGTGGCGAGGCGTACGCCAACCGGCTGCTGACGCTCGTCATGGTCATCCTCGCGGTGCTGGTGATCGTCTCCGTGGTGATCGCCCCGTGGCTGATCCGGATGATGTCACCGAAGATCGCCGGTGACCCCGCCGCGGGCGAGGTCGCCATCGCCTTCGCCCGCTACTGCCTGCCCACCATCTTCTTCATGGGCGTGCACGTGATCATGGGGCAGATCCTCAACGCGCGCGACCGCTTCGGGCCGATGATGTGGACGCCCGTCCTCAACAACATCGTCGTCATCTTCACCTTCGGCATGTTCATCTGGGTCTACGGCACCCAGAGCAGCTCCGGCCTGTCGGCCGAGTCCATCAGCGGCGACGGCATCCGGCTGCTGGGCATCGGCACCCTGCTGGGACTGACCGTGCAGGCGCTCGCGATGATCCCGTACCTGCAGGCCACCGGGTTCCGCATCCGCCCGCGGTTCGACTGGGTCGGTCACGGCATGGGCAAGGCCATGAAGCTGGCCAAGTGGACGGTGCTGTTCGTCCTCGCCAACCAGGTCGGGCTGGTCGCGGTCTCCCAGTTCTCGACCTGGGCCGGTGCCAACGCCGAGGCCGCCGGGTACCCCGGCACGGGTTTCATCGCCTACAGCAGCGCGCTGCTCATCTGGCAGATGCCGCAGGCCATCATCACCGTCTCCATCATGGCGGCCCTGCTGCCGCGCATCTCGCGCTCCGCGGCCGACGGCGACAACGCCGCCGTGCGCGACGACCTCTCGCACGGGCTGCGGACCTCGGCCGTCGCCATCGTTCCCATCGCCTTCGCGTTCCTCGCCCTCGGCGTGCCGATGTGCACCCTGCTGTTCGGCTCGGCGGGCGAGGAGGGGGCGCGCTCCTTCGGCTACATCCTGATGGCGTTCGGCCTCGGGTTGATCCCGTTCTCCGCCCAGTACGTGGTGCTGCGTGCGTTCTACGCCTACGAGGACACCAAGACGCCGTTCTACAACACCGTGGTGGTCTCCGCGGTGTGGATCGCGCTGTCGGCCGCCTCGTTCGTCCTGCTGCCGGACCGCTGGGTCGTCGCCGGTATCGCCTTCAGCTACGGCATCGCCTACGGCGTGGGCGTCGCCATCGCGTGGCGGCTGCTGCGGAAGCGCATCGGCACCGACCTGGACGGCGCGCGGGTGGTCCGCACCTACATCCGGCTGTGCGGCGCCGCGATCCCGGCCGCGGCGCTGGGTGGCGCGGCGGGCTACGCCCTCACCCAGACGCTCGGCTACGGCATGGTGGGGTCGCTCGCGGCCCTGGTCGGAGGCTCGGTCGTCCTGCTGGCGGTGTTCTACGTCGCGGCGCGGAAGATGCGCATCGAGGAGCTCAACGCCATGGTCGGCATGGTGCGCGCACGACTCGGGCGCTGATCCCGTACAACCTCCGTCCACCAGTACGTGTCGTGCAGGGTGCCGGAGGGACGGCACAATTGGGTGGGTCAGTACTCGTCAGCGGCTGCGGCCAGGACCGGGGAGGCGGAATCGACGGTGGCGGAACGGATCACGGCCGCGGACGCATCGAAGATCTCCGGAGAGGCCGCCACCAGCGGTGACACCGCCCCGAGCCCCGAGCCGGAGCGCTCGGGGCGGCCCGCGACCGCTGCGGGCACCGCCCCGCAGAGCGGGCGGAAGCAGCGGAAGCGGAGTGACGCCGAGCGCTCGTTCACCGACCTCCACAGCGGCCACAAGCTGGCCAAGCGGTACCGGTTGGAGGAGTGCATCACCCGTCTGGACGGGTTCAGCAGTTGGCGTGCGGTGGACGAGAAGCTCAGACGGGCCGTCGGGGTGCACGTCCTTCCCGCCGACCACCCCCGCAGCGCCGCGGTGCTGGAAGCGGCCAGGTCCACCGCGCTGCTGGCCGACGCACGGTTCGTCCAGGTGCTGGACGCCGATCGCCACGGCGACCTCGTCCACGTGATCCACGAATGGCTGCCCGACGCCATCCCGCTCTCCACGCTGCTGCAGACAGGAGCGCTGGAGGCCCACGAGACGTACGAGATGATCCGGCAGGTGTCCGCCGGCATGGCCGCCGCCCACCGCGCCGGTCTCGCCCACCTGCGCCTCACGCCCGGCACGGTGCTCCGCACCGGTGCCGGGCTGTTCCGCATCCGGGGTCTGGCGGTGGACGCCGCGCTCCGGGGCATCACCGCCGCCCATCCGCAGCGGACCGACACCGCGGCGGCGGGGGCGCTGCTCTACGCCGCGCTCACCCAGCGGTGGCCCTACCCCGACGGCGCCTACGGGCTTCGCGGGGTCGCCGGCCTCGATCGCAACTCGCGCGACTCCCTCGCCACCCCGGAGCAGGTGCGGGCCGGGGTCCACCGCGGGCTGTCCGACCTCGCCATGCGGGCGCTGGTCAACGACGGCGCGACGGCCGCCAGCGAGAAGCCGCCGTGTGTCACCGCGATCGACCTCATCGCCGCGCTGGACGAGATGCCGCGCATCCGTCCGCCCGAGACCGAGACCGAGCTGGTCGGCGGCTACCAGCCCACCACCTACCAACAGGGCACCTACGCGGGCGGCCCCCGCGTGCCCGCCATGCACGGACCGCTGCCCCTCGGCCCGGCGGCGCCGCCCGCCCTGCCCGGTCGCATGGGAAGCGCGTTGAAATGGGGGGTCTCCGCGCTGCTGATCGCCGCACTCGGCCTCGGGAGCTGGCAGATCGCCGATGCCCTGATGGGGAGCGACACCCCCGCCTCCACCCCGTCGCCGCCCGGCCAGCCGCGCCCGGAGGCGCCGGGGGCCGAAGTGCCGGGCCAGGTCGGCTCCGGCCCGCTGCCCGTGGTCTCGGTCCGCGACTTCGATCCCTTCGGCGAGACCGGATCGCAGAACCCGGACGCGGCCTCCTACGTGATCGACGGCGATCCGAGCACCTTCTGGCACACCCGGAACTACTTCGGTCCCGGCTTCGGCAACCTCAAGCCCGGCCTCGGCCTCATCCTGGATCTCGGCGAACCGCAGCAGGTCTCCTCGGTGACCGTCGACGCGATCGGCAGCCACTCCATGCAGCTGCTGGCCGCCGACGCTTCGGCGACCAGCGCGCCGACCAGCTTCGGGGAGTTCTCCGCGGTCGCCGAGGGAGCCGGCGCCTCGGTGACCCTCACCGCGACGGACGAGGTGGAGTCCCAGTACCTTCTGGTGTGGCTCACCGAGCTGCCCCGCGGCGACGACGGGAACTACCGTGGCCGCATCACCAACGTCACCGTGTCCAACTAGAACAGCCGACGTCCACCGGCCGACCCCGTCGGAACGGTCCACGGCACCGATCCGAACCGGTCGCGCCTCAGCGGCGCCACCCGCCTCGTACTCGGCCCGCGGTACGGACCTCTCGCTGCCGCCGAAGGGAGCCCGGCCGGGTGCCATCCGACGAAGAGCTCCTCGCACGCCATGTGGCCGGGGACCCCGATGCCTTCGGTGAGATCGTCCGACGCCACCGCGACCGCCTCTGGGCCGTCGCCCGCCGCACCCTGAGCGACCCCGAGGAGGCGGCCGACGCCGTGCAGGACGCGCTGGTCTCCGCCTACCGCGCCGCAGGGGCGTTCCGTGGCCAGGCGGCGGTGACGACCTGGCTGCACCGCATCACGGTCAACGCCTGCCTGGACCGGGCGCGCAAGGCGAAGACCCGCCGGGCGACCAGCATGCCGGAGCAGGAGCGCCTGGAGGCGCTGCTGGAGCCCCACGAGTCCGCCGCCGTGCCCGCCGAACGCCACGACCTGCGTCGCGAGCTCCGGGAGGCGCTCGACTCGCTCCCGCCGGAACAACGCGCAGCACTGGTGCTGGTGGACATGGAGGGGTACCCCGTGGCGGAGGCTGCCGAGATCCTCGGAGTACCGGTCGGCACCGTCAAGAGCCGCTGCGCCCGTGGTCGCGCGCGGCTGCTGCCCGCAGTGCGGCACCTGCATCCACGGGGCCCAGCGGCCGGGGCGGACGACAGCCCGCGGGCCGGCTCACCCCCGTCCGACGGAGCGGGGGACGCCGCGGCGGGCACACCGCCCACCCGGCGGCCGGGGAGCACACGGAACCGGACAACGGAGCCGTCCGTCCCACCAACGAGAGACACCGGAGACACCGGAGCGATCCAGGGCGGAGGTGGACGTCAGTGAGTGAAGCACATCCCGATCCCGTGGAGCTGGCAGCGCTCGGCGAGGACCTCCTCGACCCCGCGGAGTCCGCGGCGGTGCGGGAACACCTCGCCGACTGCCCCAGCTGCACCGCGATCCTCGCGGACCTGGAGACCCTCCGCACGGAGCTTCCGCTGCTCGACCCGCCCGAGCCGATGCCCGAGCGAGTCGTCCGACGCATCGACGCGGCTCTCGCCGCGGAGCGGGACGCTGTTTCACGTGAAACGGCACCGCCGGCCGCGCTCTCCCAGGACGCGGCTCCCCTCTCCGCCACCACCGGGGGCGGTTCGACGTCGGCGGACGGTGCGCGGCCACCGACCGCCACGCCGTCGCCCGCGCTCCGGCCACCGCGCCGCCGTCACTACCTGCTGGCTGCCGTCGGCGCGGTGATCGCGCTCGGAGCCGGCGGCCTCGTCGCCCAGAGCCTCGGCGCCGGCGAGGACGGCCCCGAGGTCGTGGCCGGCGCGGCGGAGAGCGGCGCGGCCGACGAGCCGGAGATGTTCTCCGAGCAGATCGACTCCGAAGCCCTGGAGACCGAAGTACAGGAGCTGCTCACCACGCCTTCCGACGGGGCTGGGGACGAGCGTGCGGAATCAGCTGAGCCCTCTGCCCGTCCGCCGGAGGCGGACACCGGCAGAGACGTCCCGCCCTCCGCGGGGCCCTCCACGGAGGCCCCCGCGGAGGATCTCACCACCCAGGGCGGCGTCCCCGGCACCGAGGAACAGGCAGAGGCGTTCGGTGAGAGCTCGCCCGCGCACAGCACCGCGCCCGAGTGCGTGCTGGCCGCCACCGGCCGCCAGGACCAGCCGCTCGCCGTCGCCGACCACTACGCGTACGAGGGCGTCGACTCGTATGTCCTCGTACTGCCGGACCGCCAGGACGAGGAGTCGGTGGACGTCTTTGTCGTGGATGCGGCCTGCGCGGTCGAGCAGCCGACCGAGGCGGGTGTGGTCCTGCACGCCGACACCTACCCCCGGACCTGAGAGCAGCCGTTCCGGGGCGACTCCCTGCGGTGGGCGGCACGACGCTGTCGCGACCCCGCGGGGGGAACGGGCGTGCGGGGGTGACACGCTCCGGGGCGACCGAGCCGGACCGGGCCGGTGCCGGGAATGATCGGGGCCCTAGGATCCGTTATGGGACTGCGGGCCCTGACCGGGGTCGGCAAGCAGGACCCGTGACCCGAGAACTCAGCAGACAAGGATGAGGCCCTGTGAGCGATGTCCGCAATGTGATCGTCATCGGTTCCGGCCCGGCCGGCTACACGGCAGCGCTGTATGCAGCGCGTGCCTCGCTGAAGCCGCTGGTCTTCGAAGGCGGTGTCGCCGCAGGCGGTGCGCTGATGACGACCACGGAGGTCGAGAACTTCCCCGGCTTCCGCGAGGGGATCATGGGGCCGGACCTCATGGACAACATGCGTGCCCAGGCTGAGCGCTTCGGCGCCGAGCTGATTGCGGACGACGTCGTCGCGGTGGACCTCAGCGGCCCGGTGAAGCGGGTCACCGACAGCGTGGGCACCGTGCACGAGGCGCGTGCCGTGATCGTCACCACCGGTTCGCAGCACCGCAAGCTCGGCCTCCCCCGTGAGGACGAGCTGTCGGGCCGCGGCGTCTCGTACTGCGCCACCTGTGACGGCTTCTTCTTCCGTGAGCACGACATCGTGGTGGTGGGCGGCGGCGACACCGCGATGGAGGAGGCCACCTTCCTCTCCCGGTTCGCCAACACCGTCACCATCGTGCATCGGCGGGACACCCTGCGTGCCTCCAAGGCCATGCAGGAGCGGGCCCTCGCCGACCCCAAGATCAAGTTCATCTGGAACAGCGAGGTCGCCGAGCTCCACGAGGAAAACAGCAAGCTCACCTCGCTGACCCTGCGGTCCACCACCACGGGTGAGACCTCCGAGCTGCCCGCCACGGGGCTGTTCGTCGCGATCGGCCACGACCCGCGCGTCGAGCTCTTCAAGGACCAGCTCCACCTCGACGAGGAGGGCTACCTCAAGGTGGACTCCCCCTCCACGCGGACCAACATTCCGGGGGTCTTCGCCGCCGGCGACGTCGTCGACCACACCTACCGGCAGGCCATCACCGCCGCCGGCACCGGATGCTCCGCCGCGCTGGACACCGAGCGCTACCTCGCAGCGCTGGTGGACGCGGAGACCATCGAGGTCTGAGCAGCACCCTGCACCACCGAAACAGCCACCACCCCCACCGCACCGAAGGAGATCACCACCATGGCTGATGCCACCATCACCGTGACCGACGCCGACTTCGCCGAGAAGGTCCTCAACAGCGACAAGCCGGTGCTCGTCGACTTCTGGGCGGCCTGGTGCGGCCCGTGCCGCCAGATCGCCCCCGCGCTGGAGGCCATCGCCGGCGAGCAGGCCGAGAAGATCGTCATCGCCAAGCTCAACGTGGACGAGAACCCCGAGACGGCTGCGAAGTACGGCGTGATGTCGATCCCCACGATGAACGTCTACCAGGGCGGCGAGGTCGTGAAGACCATCGTCGGCGCCAAGCCGAAGGCCGCGATCGAGAAGGACCTCTCCGACTTCATCGGCTGAGGCACCTCGCTTCGCCCACCCCGGGCAGCAGCAGGGCCGGGCTGTTTCACGTGAAACAGCCCGGCCCTGTGTCGTATCCGCTCCCGTCAGGACGTGCTCTCGCCGCCGGGCTCCTTCAGCTGGTCGCCGAGCACCCGGCCCTCACCGGGTGCCAGCTGGCCCAGAATGCGCTCCAGGTCCTCCATGGACGCGAACTCCACGACCAGCTTCCCCTTCTTCTGCCCCAGGTCGACCTTCACCCGGGTCTCGAAGCGGTCGGAGAGCCGACCGGCCAGGTTCTCCAGCGCAGGCGAGACACGCTTGCCCGCACGCGGCCCGCGGCTCTTCGGACGCGTGCCCTCCTCCAGGGAGACGATCTCCTCGATCGCGCGCACGGAGAGGCCCTCGGCCACGATGCGATGCGCCAGTCTGTCCTGCGTCTCCGCGTCCTTCACCGAGAGCAGTGCGCGAGCGTGGCCGGCGGAGAGAACCCCCGCTGCCACGCGTCGCTGCACGGTGGGAGACAGCCCCAGTAGCCGCAAGGTGTTGGTGACCTGCGGCCGGGAACGTCCGATCCGGTCCGCGAGTTCCTCATGGGTGCAGTTGAACTCCCGCAGCAACTGGTCGTAGGCCGCGGCTTCCTCCAGCGGGTTCAACTGGGCGCGGTGCAGGTTCTCCAGCAGTGCGTCCAGCAGCAGCCGGTCGTCCTCGGTGGCCCGAATGATGGCGGGGATCGCCTCAAGCCCCGCCTCCCGACAGGCGCGCCACCGGCGTTCGCCCATGATCAGCTCAAAGCGCTCGCCGCCCAGCGACCGGACCACGACCGGCTGCAGGAGCCCCACCTCCTTGACCGAGGTGACCAGCTCCGCCAACGCGTCCTCGTCGAAGACCTCGCGCGGCTGCCGCGGGTTGGTGGTGATGGAGTCCAGCGGCAGTTCGGCGAACATGGCGCCCGCCACCGTGCTGCCGGTGGCCACGTCCTGCCAAGAGGACGCGTCCTCCACCGCCCCCGTGGCGTCCGCCTCGGGCACCGACTCGGACGACAGCTCCGACGACGCCGCCTCGGAGGCCGCCGACTCCGCGATCACCGACGCGGCGACACCGCGCTCGGCCGGCAGCACCGGGACGGCGCTGGGCGAGGTGGGCCCGGCAGTGGTGGAGACGTCCTCCGTGCTGCGCGGCGCAGCCGGGATCAGCGCGGCCAACCCTCGTCCCAGCCCTCTGCGTCGTTCGGTCACAGCTTCCCCTCGCTCGCTTCCTGGTGCTGCGAGCCAGTGCCCCGCAGCGCGATCTCCCGGGCCGCCTCCAGGTAGGAGAGCGCACCGCTGGAACCCGGATCATAGGTGAGGACCGTCTGCCCGTAGCTCGGGGCCTCGGAGATGCGAACCGACCTGGGGATGTTGGTCCGCAGCACCTCCTTTCCGAAGTGGCTGCGCACCTCCTCCGCCACCTGGGATGCCAGGCGGGTGCGGCCGTCGTACATCGTCAACAGGATCGTCGACACGTGCAGCTCGGGGTTGAGGTGGCCTCTCACCAGCTCCACGTTGCGCAGCAGCTGGCCCAGTCCCTCCAGCGCGTAGTACTCGCACTGGATCGGGATGACGACCTCGGTACCCGCCACCAGGGCGTTGACCGTGAGCAGTCCGAGGGAGGGCGGGCAATCGATGAAGACGTAGTCGAGCGGCTGCTCGTACTTGCTGATCGCCCGCTGCAGCCTGCTCTCGCGAGCCACCAGGGAGACGAGCTCGATCTCGGCGCCGGCAAGGTCGATGGTCGCGGGGGCACAGAACAGCCCCTCGACGTCCATCACCGGCTGGACCACCTCGGAGAGCGGGCGGCCCTCGACGAGTACGTCGTAGATCGATGGAATGTCGGCGTGGTGGTCGATCCCCAGCGCGGTCGAGGCGTTGCCCTGCGGGTCGAGGTCCACCACCAGCACCCGGGCCCCGTGCAGCGCCAGCGAGGCGGCGAGGTTGACCGTTGTCGTGGTCTTCCCGACTCCACCCTTCTGGTTGGCGACGATCATGGTGCGGGTCTCTTGGGGGCGAGGCAGCGCCCCACCGGTCCGGTGCATGGCCGCGACCGCCAGTTGTGCGGCACGGCTGGCCGGCAACCCGTTGCCACCCGGCGCGGCTCGTGCCACGTCGACGGCGCCGCCGGGGGCGTCGGGCTGCTCGGATCGGGGGCCGGGGACCGGGTCGGCCGTCGGCCCAGCAATGTTGGCGTCTGACCGCAAGGGTTCACTCTCCTCGACACTCACAGTCTTCGTGGTTTCAAAGACTGCCATGTCGGTGGTGCTCTGAACCAGCGAGCCCCGCCTACGTGTGGACAACGGCCGCGCCGGGGAGGGGTCGCCACCCTGCCCCCGTGCTGCGGCGTTCCGCTCTCTCGGTCCGGCCGCATCGCGACCCCGGCTGATGATTCCCTGCAACAGCGAGCGTCGTTTCACGTGAAACACGATGCTGTCGCCGACCCGGGGCAGCGGCCCCGACACACCTCATCACCGGTCGGCCACCCGGTTGGGCGTAGTGGTCGACCCACGCGACCCCCACGCGCTTTCGTCATGCGGGGGGGGAGCGGCCCCCAGGTCAGCGTCGGCGTCGCCGACCGGCACGGGCGGCCTTGGCCCGCTTGGCAGCGAAGCGGACTCCGCCGGGACTCTCACCGGCCTCCACCCGCACCACGGTGGCCGGCGGATCCACGACGCCGGTCCCCGCGGTGAGCACCTCGGTCCCGACCACACCCAGCTTGCCCAGCGCCGCGCGGGCGGACTTGAGCTCCTCGCCCGCGGTGTCCCCCTTGATGGCCAGCATCTGGCCGTAGGGCCGCAGCAGCGGTACCCCCCAGCCCGCCAGCCGGTCGAGCGGCGCAACCGCGCGGGCGGTCACCACGTGGACCGGGGTGAAGGTGCCGAGCACCTCCTCGGCGCGGCCACGGAGCACCGAGACATGGTCCAGACCGAGCAGCTCCACCACTTCCTCGAGGAAGCGCGTGCGTCGCAGCAGCGGCTCCAGCAGCGTGATCTCGAGGTCGGGGCGTACCAGCGCCAGCGGGATACCGGGCAGGCCGGCGCCGGAGCCGACGTCGCAGACCGTGACGCCCTCCGGCACGGCCTCGCCGAGGACGGCGCAGTTGAGCAGGTGACGCTCCCAGATACGCGGCACCTCGCGCGGGCCGATCAGCCCGCGCTGCACCCCGACGCCTGCGAGGAGCTCCGCATACCGTTCGGCGTCCGGCAGCCGGTCACCGAAAACCCGCCGAGCGGCCTCCGGCGGTGGGCCGGGCTGCTCGGCGGGTTCGGCGACCGTGTCCTTTGAGGTCACGGAAGGACAACCACTCGGCGCTGCGGCTCCTCGCCCTCGGACTCGCTGTTGAGCCCGGCCTCGGCGACGGCGTCGTGGACGACCTTGCGCTCGAACGGGGTCATCGGCCTCAGCTTGACCGCCTCGCCCGTCTCCTTGACCTGGGCGACGGTCTCCGCAGCCAGCTCGGTGAGCTTGGCGCGCTTGGCTTCCCGGTGGCCCGCGATGTCCAGCATGAGCCGGCTGCGCTCACCGGTCTCCCGCAGGACGGCGAGTCGGGTGAGCTCCTGGAGCGCCTCCAGGACCTCGCCTTCCCGACCCACGAGCCGCTGCAGGTCGCGCGGGCTGCCGTCGGCCTGGATCGAGACCAGCGCGCGGTCGGCCTCGACATCCATGTCGATGTCGCCGTCGAGGTCCGCGATGTCCAGCAGACCTTCCAGGTAATCGGCCGCGACTTCGCCCTCCTGCTCCAGGCGGGTCAGGGCCGGCTCGCTGCCCTCTGCGGTCGCGGTGGTGGTGTCCGACACGTCGGGGACTCCTTCTTACTTCTTGGACTTGGCAGAGGAGGGCTTGGTCCGGGAGCCCTGCGGCTTGCCCGAGCCGTTCTTGCCCGAGCCGTTCTTCCCGGAGCCGTTCTTGCCGGAGCCGTGGCGGTCCGCGTCGCTCCGGCCGGTGCTGTCGGTACCGGCGTCACTCGTGCCCGTGTCACCGCCGGCCCCGCCGTCGGTGCTGCCGGCGGCAGTGCTGCCGTTCGGCCGCTTGCGTGCGGCATGCGCCTTGCCCTGCGGGTTCTTCTTGTGCACCTGGGGGGCGGGGCCGCCCTGCCGCTGGGACTTGGACTTCCGCTTGGGCTGCGACCGGTTGGCGCGGGCCTCTTCGATCTGCTGCTTCGTCTCGACCTCGACCGGATCCTCCTTCAGCTTGCCCTTCTTCCGCAGGCGCTCCTGGCGCTGTTGGAAGGCAAGACTGCCGGGAGTGGGGTTCCGGTTGATCACGTACATCTGCTGCCCGAGCGTCCACACGTTGGTGGTGAGCCAGTAGATGAGAACGCCGACCGGGAAGTTGATGCCGAACACGGCGAACAGGATCGGGAAGATGTACATCAGCATCTTCTGCTGATTCATGAACGGCGTCTTGACCGTGAGGTCGACGTTCTTCGTCATGAGCTGGCGCTGCGTGTAGAACTGCGACAGCGACATCAGGATGATCATGATGACCGTGACCACGCGGACGTTGGTCAGCGAGGCGTCGAACTCGGCGAGCCGCTCGGCGCTGTCCATGAACTTGGTGGCGATCGGGGCACCGAAGATGGTGGCCTCACGCGCGCTCTCGACCTGGTCCGCGTTGAGCACGCCGACGGTGCGGTTGCCGGCGATGTGGTTCAGCACCTGGAAGAGCGCGATGAAGAACGGCGACTGCGCGAGGATCGGAAGGCAGCTGGAGAGCGGGTTGGTACCCGTCTCCTTGTACAGCTTCATCATTTCCTCGGACTGGCGCTGCTTGTCGTTCTTGTAGCGCTCCTGGATCTTCTTCATCTGCGGCTGCAGCGCCTGCATGTTGCGCGTCGCCTTGATCTGCTTGAAGAACAGCGGGATCAGGGCGATGCGGATCACGATCACGAGCGAGACGATCGACAGGCCCCAGGCCCAGCCGCTGCCCTCGTCGAAGACCAGACTGTAGAGGTCGTGGAACCGCACGATGATCCACGAGACGATCCAATAGAGGGGACTGAGGATCGAGTTGATCGTGTCCACGAGTCAGGCTCCTTGGGCATTCGTATGGGTCCGGTGCTGCCAGCGGTTGCGCAGGCGCTGGTGCCAGACAGGGTGCTTCCGGGGTGGGACGTGGTCGACTCCGCCGGACGACCAGGGATTGCAGCGCAGGATGCGCCAGGCGGTGAGGCCCGTGCCCTTGATGGCACCGTGTCGCTGAATGGCCCCGTACCCGTAATGGGAGCATGACGGGTAGTAACGGCAGACTGGACCGAGAAGCGGGCTGATGGTCCACTGATACAGCTTGATCAGCAGAAGCAGCGGGTACTTCACGGTCGTACCTCTCCCAGCAGCCGCGTGAGCGCGGCATCGAGGTCCCGGGCGAGTCGCTCCGAGGAGGCGTCACCCGCGCCGGGCAACGCCCGGACAACGACCAGGCTACCTGCGGGCAGCCGGGGCAGACGCGTCCGTAGCAGATGGCGCAGACGCCGCTGCGTACGGTGGCGCACCACCGAGTTGCCGACGGCTTTGCTCACGACGAAACCCGCACGCGGCACAGGGATGCTCTCCCCTGCCACGTGCGGGTTCGTGTCGTTCAGATGGACGACGAGGGTCCGACGTCCGGACCGTCGACCGCCGCGGACCGCGGCTGTGAAGTCCTCGCGCCGCCTCAGCCGGTTCTCGGAAGGCAGCACTGCTCCACCACCTGAGTCGAGGGACTCAGGCCGACAGGCGGGCGCGGCCCTTGCTGCGACGCGTGGCGATGATGGCGCGACCGGCGCGCGTCCGCATGCGCAGCCGGAAGCCGTGGGTCTTCGCGCGACGCCGGTTGTTCGGCTGGAAGGTGCGCTTGCTCACTTGGGGCTCCAGTACATCTTTCGGTGTCCCGGCAAGGAGGCTCACCGGTCCAGGTGTGGGAGTCGATCGGCTGCCACCGTGCGCCCACGAGGAGCCGCGGTGCCCAGATCTGTGGCGTGTGCACAGCCACTCGGGCTCCGACCCTGTTCGGGAGTCTGCCCATCGGAGGCAGGCGGCGCCAGCCGTCGACAACTCGACCGTGCAACGGTACGCGCGCGCCGGCCTCCCGGTCAAACCGCGCCATCGTGGCGTACCCGACCCAGGCGTGGCAGGGTCCGCGGTTGTACACACCCTGTGGACAATGACTTGATGCGGGCACGCCGCGCTGTCTACCGTGGCGTGTTCGGAACCAGATCCTCAGCCCCGGCGCTCCTCCCGCTCCTCCGCACCCGCCGGCGCGATCCGTGACCAGCGAGCCGAGAGAGCGTGCCCCGTGGCTGACCTTCCTGCCGACCTCGCAGCGGTGTGGCCTCGTGCTCTCACCATCATGCTCTCCGACGGACAGGCGCTGGAGCCGAAGGACCAGCGATGGCTGCAGGACTGTCAGCCCCTCGCGCTGGTCTCCGGAACGGCGCTGCTCGGAGTGCCGAACGAGTACGCCAAGAGCGTGCTCGAGGGGCGTCTCGCCCCGCTGATCAGCGGGGCCCTCAGCCGGGAGTGCGGCCACCCGGTCCGGCTGGCGATCACCGTCACCGCGCCGCCCCCCGAGGCGGCACCGGCGCGGGTGAGCAGCGCCGAACCCGCACCGCCCGCTGAGAACGAGGCGCCGCGGCACGGCGCCGACCCGCGCGAGTCCGGCCGGGGCGGCCCTCCGGGCGGAGGCCAGGAGTACGGGACGGGCGAACTGCCCACGCCGCGTGCCGCGTACCCGGACCATCCGCACGCCCCGCGCACCTGGTCGCAGGAGAGCTACCCGCTGCCCGCGCAGCGCGAGCCCTACGGGCGCGAGGAGTACGCCCGCGAGACGCGGGAGCCGCGCGAGGAGTACCAGCCGTACCAGGGCTACGAGAAGCCCGGCTACGACCAGGGCGGGCACACCCCCGGTGGCCGGTCCGGGGGCGGATACGAGCAGAGCCGGTCCGCGGGCGGGTACGAGCAGGGCGGATACGACGGCGGCTACGACCAGAGCGCGTACGACCAGAACGCCTACGACGGCAACCAGGGCGGCTACGACCAGCGCCGGACGTCGGCCCCGGTGCCCGGTCCGCGCTTCGAACGCTACGGCCGCCCCAGCGCACCGGCGCACGGGGCGCCGGCGCCGTCCGGCGGCGTGGGACCGGCCGAGCCCACCGCGCGACTCAACCCGAAGTACCTCTTCGACACCTTCGTCATCGGGGCCTCCAACCGGTTCGCCCACGCGGCCGCCGTCGCCGTCGCCGAGGCACCGGCCAAGGCGTACAACCCGCTCTTCATCTACGGCGAGTCCGGACTGGGGAAGACCCACCTGCTGCACGCGATCGGGCACTACGCGCGCAGCCTCTACCCGGGGACCCGCGTCAGGTACGTCTCCTCGGAGGAGTTCACCAACGAGTTCATCAACTCGATCCGGGACGGCAAGGCCGACGCGTTCCGCAAGCGGTACCGGGACATGGACATCCTGCTCGTGGACGACGTGCAGTTCCTCGCCAGCAAGGAGTCCACGCAGGAGGAGTTCTTCCACACCTTCAACACCCTGCACAACGCCAACAAGCAGATCGTGCTCTCCTCCGACCGGCCGCCCAAGCAGCTGGTGACGCTGGAGGACCGGCTGCGCAACCGCTTCGAGTGGGGCCTGATCACCGACGTCCAGCCGCCCGAGCTGGAGACCCGTATCGCCATCCTGCGGAAGAAGGCGGTCCAGGAGCAGCTCAACGCGCCGCCGGAGGTCCTGGAGTTCATCGCCTCCCGCATCTCCCGGAACATCCGCGAGCTGGAGGGGGCCCTGATCCGGGTCACCGCGTTCGCCAGCCTCAACCGCCAGCCGGTCGACCTCGGGCTGACGGAGATCGTCCTCAAGGACCTCATCCCCGGCGGCGAGCACGCGACCCCGGAGATCACCGCGGACGCCATCACCGCCGCCACGGCCGACTACTTCGGACTCACCGTGGAGGACCTGGCCGGCTCCTCGCGCAGCCGCATCCTGGTCACGGCGCGGCAGATCGCCATGTACCTCTGCCGGGAGCTCACCGACCTCTCGCTCCCCAAGATCGGGCAGCACTTCGGCGGCCGCGACCACACCACCGTGATGCACGCGGACCGCAAGATCCGCGCCCTGATGGCGGAGCGTCGGTCCATCTACAACCAGGTCACCGAGCTGACCAACCGCATCAAGAACGGCTGACGGCGCCGGCCGGGCGTCTGGCGTCTGGCCTCCGGTGCCAGCGGTCGGTCACCCGCCCACCGGCACCGGCCCGACTGCCCGGCTCGCCGGTGCCCACCACCGCGACACCCGCACCGGTGTGCGTCACACCGTGGTCCGCGCCGTCCGTCGGGTGATTCTTCGCAGCGCACGCCACCGCCTCGTCCGGTGTTGCGGCCTCGTCAGGGCATCCCGCGTCGGCAGGGGTGAACTCACCCGGGACCGGGCCGCTCTGCCGTCGTCGTGCGGCGGGGGGCATGCCTGGGCGCGTGTCCGCCCTAACGCGCCGACGGCGCGGTTCGGCCCGACGCCGGTACTTCGGTCCACGGGAGCGCCCTCCCCTGCCCCGCACAACCGACAGGGGCGTCCCTGCCCGGGCCGTCCCCGCGAGAGCGGGCCCCGAAGCGACGGCGGGAGCAGTCGTGCGCCAACGCGCGGGCCGGGCCCGGCCCAGGGGCGGCCCACAGGCGCGCCCCGCGTCGCGGAGCCGCCCCGTACCCCTTCCGCGGCCCTCCTGCGGCTCTCCCGCGGCCCTCCCGCGATGCGCCGACAGCTGTGGGAGGGCGCTCCGAGAGCACTGCGAGGGCGCTGCGACGTGGTGAGCGATGTTCGGCGCCACTCGAACGTGTCGACCGCTGCGTTCGAGAAATCGGCGGGTTACGGGCTGCGTCCACAGATTCGGCTACTTTTTTCTCTCCACACCCTGTGGGCGCCGCCGGTTGTCCGCAGGCTCGTCCACAGCTGGCAGCCACGATCTGCATCCTCCCAGGTCAACCGGGTGTGGATTTGTGGATCAAGGAAACCCACAGCCTGTGGACAACGATCGGCGAGCCCGAGACGTCATCATCGGTTGTCCACGGCCAGGGCTGCATCGCCCACAGGAGAAGGGTAGTTGTGCACAGCCTGTCCACAGGCCTGTCCACTGTTCGGCAACAGCGCGGCTCGTCTCGCCAGAAGGAGTGAAACAGCTCACAGCAAAGTTGTCAGAGGGCTGTGGGGAACGCGGCGAAAACTGGGGACGGCGCTGGGGACAACCGAGGGCTTCCTGGGGACGGCCTGTGCACAAGGTTCGGGCGTCCACAACCAGGGGTGGTTTTTCCACGGGCCCGCCCACAGGGCCGGTGGATAAAAAACCGGGGTTGACCTGCTAAAAGAGGGTTATCCACCGTTTCCACAGGCCCTACTACTACCACTACGGATAGAGAGCTCGCAGATCGTTTTGAAGTGGGTGCTGTGCATAACCGGGCCCGGCCCGGGTCTACCCCTCCCGGAGCGACTTGACTCCTCCGACCCCCTACTGTCGGTGCGGTGCGTCAGACTGGAGACCTGCAGACCGCAGGCAGCAGGACCCAGCAGTAGGTAGCCGCCAGGAAAGGCGAGCGGCCAGCAACAGCAGCAGGAGGCGGCTGAAGTGAAGATCCGGGTAGAACGCGACGTGCTCGCCGAGGCGGTGGCCTGGGCCGCCCGCAGCCTCCCGGCCCGTCCGCCGGTCCCGGTGCTCGCCGGGCTCCTCCTGAAGGCCGAGGAGGGCTCGCTGAGCCTCTCGGGCTTCGACTACGAGGTCTCCGCCCGCGTCTCGGTCGACGCCGAGACCGAGGAGGAGGGCACCGTCCTCGTCTCCGGCCGGCTGCTCGCCGACATCTGCCGAGCCCTCCCCAACCGCCCGGTGGAGCTGTCCACGGACGGTGTACGGGTGAGCCTGGTCTGTGGATCGTCGCGCTTCACGCTGCACACGCTCCCGGTCGAGGAGTACCCGGCACTGCCCGAGATGCCGACGACCGCCGGCACCATCTCGGCCGAGGTCTTCGCCGCCGCCGTGGGCCAGGTGGCCATCGCTGCCGGGCGCGACGACACCCTCCCGGTCCTCACCGGCGTCCGCATCGAGATCGAGGGCGACACCGTCACCCTCGCCTCCACCGACCGCTACCGCTTCGCGGTCCGCGAGTTCCTCTGGAAGCCGGAGACGGCCGACACCTCCGCCGTCGCCCTGGTCCCGGCCAAGACGCTGCTGGACACCGCGAAGTCGCTGGCGAGCGGTGACACCGTCTCGCTGGCGCTCTCCGGCTCCGGCGCGGGAGAGGGGCTCATCGGCTTCGAGGGCTCCGGCCGCCGCACCACCACCCGGCTGCTGGAGGGTGACCTCCCCAAGTACCGCACGCTGTTCCCCACCGAGTTCAACTCGGTGGCGGTGATCGAGACCCCGCCGTTCGTCGAGGCCGTCAAGCGCGTCGCGCTGGTGGCCGAGCGCAACACCCCGGTGCGGCTCAGCTTCGAGCAGGGCGTGCTGACCCTCGAGGCCGGCTCCAGCGACGACGCACAGGCCGTGGAGCGGCTCGACGCCCGCCTGGAGGGTGACGACGTCTCCATCGCGTTCAACCCGGGCTTCCTGCTGGAGGGACTCAGCGCCATCGACTCCCCGGTGGCCCAGCTGTCCTTCACCACCTCGACCAAGCCCGCGCTGCTCAGCGGTCGGCCCGCGGTCGACGCAGAGGCCGACGACGCCTACAAGTACCTGATCATGCCGGTCCGACTCAGCGGCTGACCCGCCTCGGGGCGACCGCCGCAGGAGCGGTGCGCACGCACCGCCGCCGGGAACTCCACCGCCCCGGCCCCGCTCCGGGCGGGCGCCTCGCCGCCCCCGCCCGGTACGCGGGGCCGGGGCGGTGCGTCGTCGCCATGCACCCCGGGGTCCCGTCCACACCATCCACATCGGGCCGCCCGCCGCGCCGCTTCCCGCCCGCCGCGCCGCTTCCCGGCCGGTGGGCCGCGCGGGCGGCTTCCCGGCCGGGCCCCACGGCCGCCGCCCCGGCGGCGCGTAGGCTCTCGGGGACGGAACACGCTGCCTCCGGGGCAGCGGCACGACCACCAGAAAGGTCCTTTCGATGGAGCTCGGTCTCATCGGCCTCGGCAAGATGGGCGGCAACATGCGCGAGCGCATCCGCCGGGCCGGCCACACTGTCGTCGGTTTCGACCACAACGCCGAGATCGCCGACGTCCACAGCCTCGGCGAGCTGGTGGAGTCGCTCTCCGGCCCGCGCGTGGTGTGGGTGATGGTCCCCGCGGGTGACGCCACGCAGGCCACCATCGACGAGCTGGCCACCCTGCTGTCCCCCGGCGACGTCGTCGTCGACGGCGGGAACTCCCGCTGGACCGACGACGAGGCGCACGCCGCACAGCTCGCGGAGCGCGGCATCGGGTTCGTGGACTGCGGTGTCTCGGGGGGCGTGTGGGGCCTGGAGAACGGCTACGCGCTGATGTACGGCGGCAGCGCCGACGACGTCGCCAAGGTGCAGCCGATCTTCGACGCCCTCAAGCCCGAGGGCGAGTTCGGCGCCGTGCACGCGGGGAAGGTCGGTGCCGGCCACTTCGCGAAGATGGTCCACAACGGCATCGAGTACGCCATGATGCAGGCGTTCGCCGAGGGCTGGGAGCTGCTGGAGGCCGTCGACTCCGTCACCGACGTGCGAGAGGTCTTCCGCTCCTGGCAGGAGGGCACGGTCATCCGCTCCTGGCTGCTGGACCTGGCTGTCCGCGCGCTCGACGATGACGAGCACCTCGCCTCGCTGCGCGGCTTCGCGCAGGACTCGGGCGAGGGCCGCTGGACCGTCGAGGCGGCCATCGACCACGCCGTCCCGCTGCCCGCGATCACCGCGTCGCTCTTCTCGCGGTTCGCGTCGCGGCAGGACGACTCCCCGCAGATGAAGATGATCGCCGCGCTGCGCAACCAGTTCGGCGGCCACGCGGTGGAGTCCACCCAGAAGTGACCGCCCTCGCGGCCGGGTTCGCCCCGGCCGCGCCGCGCTCCGCCCGGTGCCGCGCCGACCCCGGGCCGAGCGGCCGGACCAGCGAAGGGTTCGACCCCGTCCATGCATGTCACCCATCTCTCGCTCGCCGACTTCCGCTCCTACCGGCGGGCGGAGATCGAACTCGGTCCCGGTGTCACGGTCTTCGTCGGACCCAACGGGCAGGGCAAGACCAACCTGGTCGAGGCGGTGGGCTACCTCGCGACGCTCGGCAGCCACCGTGTCGCCTCCGACGGGCCGCTGGTGCGGTCCGGCGCCGAACGCGCCGTGGTGCGAGCGGCGGTGGTCGAGGGGGAACGCCAGCAGCTCGTCGAGCTGGAGCTGAACCCGGGCCGCGCCAACCGGGCCCGCATCAACCGCTCCACCCAGGTGCGGCCGCGTGACGCGCTCGGGATCGTGCGGACCGTGCTGTTCGCCCCGGAGGACCTCAGTCTGGTCAAGGGCGACCCGGGGGAGCGGCGCCGGTTCCTCGACGAGCTGCTGACGGCGCTGGCGCCGCGGCTCGCCGGGGTCCGCGCCGACTACGACCGCGTCCTCAAGCAGCGGAACACCCTGTTGAAGTCGGCTGCCATGGCGCGTCGTCACGGCAGCCGGTCGGGCGGGGGCAGGGGGGTCGATCTGTCCACGCTCGACGTCTGGGACCAGCATCTGGCCCGGACGGGCGCGGAACTGCTGGCACGCAGGCTGGAACTGGTCGCGGCCCTGCAGCCGTTGGCCGACGAGGCGTACGAGCAGCTGGCGCCGGGCGGTGGGCCGGTGGGGCTGGAGTACCGGTCGACCGCGGACGCGGCGGAGCCGGCGGAGGGGGACGCACCCGAGGCCGGTGCCGTCGACAGCGTTCCGGGCGGGGGTGCCGAGGTGCCGTCCGCGCAGGTGCTCCTCGACCGGCTGACCGCCGCGCTGGGGGCCGCCCGGCCGCGGGAGGTCGAGCGGGGCGTGACCCTGGTCGGCCCGCACCGTGACGAACTGCTGCTCCGGCTGGGGGCGTTGCCCGCCAAGGGGTACGCCAGTCACGGCGAGTCCTGGTCGCTGGCGCTGGCGCTGCGGTTGGCCAGTTACGCACTGCTGCGGCAGGACGGGCCCGAGCCGGTGCTGGTCCTGGACGACGTGTTCGCCGAGCTGGACGCGCGGCGGCGCGAGCGGCTCGCCGGACTGGTGGCTCCGGGCGAGCAGGTGCTGGTGACGGCGGCTGTCGCGGAGGACGTGCCCGCCGTGCTGGCCGGGCGGCGGTTCGAGGTGGCGGACGGGCGGGTCGCCGCAGCCGGGGACGACCGCGGTGGCGGCGGGCGGGCAGCGGCCGAGTCGGCGTCGGGTCGCGCCGACGCCGGGGGTGCCGCGCCGCACCCGGCCTCGCCGCAGCGGAAGGAACCGGACGAGGACCCGCGGACGGGGGACGGGCCGGTGCACGGTGGCTGACCCGGGCTCCCCTCGCGGTGGTGGCCGTGAGCAGGAACGTCTCTTCGGCTCCGGGGAGGGCGCCGCTTCCGGCGCCGGTTCCCGGCCCGCCCCCGGCGGTCCGCAGCGCGGTGCGCCGGCCGGGTCTGCGCCGGCCGGGTCGGCACCGCCCGGGTCTGCACCGACCGACGGGGAGAAGGCGCCCAGCGGGGTGGACCTCGCCCGGGTCGCGCTCCGCGCGGCCCGCCAGCGGGCGCGGGAACGCGGCGCGGGCAGGACGCGGCAGAGCCGTACCCCGGCGCTGCGTTCCGGCGCTCGGCCCGGTGGGCGCGACCCGTTGAAGCTCGGCGCGGCCTTCGACCGGCTCAAGACCGAGCGGGGCTGGGAGATGCCGATCGCCGTCGGCGGCGTGACGGGACGCTGGCCGGAGGTGGTCGGTCCCGAGATCGCGCAGCACTGCGAGCCCGAGGGGTACGACGAACGCGAGCGTGTGCTCACGGTGCGGTGCGACTCCACTGCCTGGGCAACGCAACTCCGCATTCTGGCACCGCAGTTGTTGGTTCGTCTCAATGGCGAGCTGGGCAGCGGCACCGTGAGGCTCCTCAAGGTGAAGGGGCCGAGCGGCCCGCCGCGCACCCCCGGTCAGTGGCGTGCCCCCGGCAGCCGGGGGCCGGGCGACACCTACGGCTGAGCGGGAGCAGTCCGCGCGGGCGCCGGCACGGGCTCCTGACGGGTCCGCGGCGCTCCCTCCCGTCCGGGGTCGTGCCGGCAGGCGGGCCCCGGGCCGGTGCCGTCGCCCTCCCGTTCTTCCCTTCTCCCCCGCCCCCGCCGCTTCGCGACCGGCGTCCCCATGGCTGTGCCGTACAGCCGGGCCACCCCGACTTCCACGCGCCGTAGCCGGATCACTACCGCCTCTCCCGACGCTCGCGATGTGACGCGAGTCACGTCCGGGGAGGTGGTGGTCGTACTCGCGAGCGGCCGGGGCGGTTCGGCTCGCGCGGGCGGCGCGGAGGGCGGGCCGGCGGGGCTGTGGTTGGGGTGGTTCGGGCGGCTTCCGGGGTGTTTGCGCACGCGGAGTCGAGTCGTCGCTGTGCGCCGCTGTGAGCGTTTCCGGGGGTGGGTGCCCATATGGGGAGTTGGCGGAGGTCGGTTCAGGGCATCACTGGTGCCCTCAGGGCCCGGCAAAGCCCCATTGGTGTCGGTGGTGGCGGTAGACTGGAGCAACCGCCTCTTTTGCGGACCCTGTCGAACGACACGGCCGTTCCGGTGCGCCCGGAGCGTCGCCGTTCTGTGCCAGAAAGGGCGCTCCGTGGCCGATTCCGGCAACCCCAACGAGAACGAGCCTGCCACCATTCCCGCGGAAGCGGCAGTGGTGGCCGACCAAGCGGTGGAGGCGTCCTACGACGCCAGCGCCATCACGGTCCTGGAGGGTCTGGACGCGGTCCGCAAGCGGCCCGGCATGTACATCGGCTCCACCGGCGAGCGGGGCCTGCACCACCTCGTCTACGAGGTCGTGGACAACTCCGTCGACGAGGCCCTCGCCGGTCACGCCGACACCATCGCGGTGACGCTCCTCGCCGACGGCGGGGTGCGCGTGGTCGACAACGGCCGCGGCATCCCCGTGGACATCGTCCCCTCCGAGGGGAAGCCGGCCGTCGAGGTCGTCCTCACCGTGCTGCACGCGGGCGGCAAGTTCGGCGGCGGCGGGTACGCCGTCTCCGGCGGTCTGCACGGCGTCGGCGTCTCGGTGGTCAACGCCCTCTCCAAGCGGGTCGCCGTCGAGGTGTGCCGCGACGGGTACCGCTGGACGCAGAACTACTCCCTGGGCGTGCCCGACGCCGCGCTGGCCAAGAACGAGGCGACCGACACCGCCGGCACCACCGTCACCTTCTGGGCGGACGGCGACATCTTCGAGACGACCGACTACTCCTTCGAGACGCTCTCGCGGCGCTTCCAGGAGATGGCGTTCCTGAACAAGGGGCTCACCATCTCGCTGACGGACGAGCGCGAGGCGGCGAAGCAGACGGTCGGCGCCGACACCGCGGGCACCGAGGACGACGACCTCGCCCGCCACGTCACCTACCACTACGAGGGCGGCATCTCCGACTTCGTGCGGCACCTCAACTCCCGCAAGGGCGAGCCGGTGCACCCCTCGGTGATCGACATCGGCGCCGAGGACAAGGAGCGGATGCTCTCGGTCGAGATCGCCATGCAGTGGAACACCCAGTACAGCGAGGGTGTGTACAGCTTCGCCAACACGATCCACACCCACGAGGGCGGCACCCACGAAGAGGGCTTCCGCGCCGCGCTCACCGGGCTGGTCAACCGCTACGCGCGCGACAAGAAGCTGCTGCGCGAGAAGGACGACAACCTCGCGGGCGAGGACATCCGCGAGGGGCTGACCGCCATCATCTCGGTCAAGCTCGGCGAGCCCCAGTTCGAGGGCCAGACGAAGACCAAGCTCGGCAACACCGAGGCCAAGACCTTCGTCCAGAAGATCGTCCACGAGCACCTCACCGACTGGCTGGACCGCAACCCGGTCGAGGCCGCGGACATCATCCGCAAGAGCATCCAGGCCGCCACCGCGCGGGTCGCCGCCCGCAAGGCCCGTGACCTCACTCGCCGCAAGGGGCTGCTGGAGACGGCGTCGCTGCCCGGCAAGCTGAGCGACTGCCAGTCCAACGACCCCGTGAAGTGCGAGATCTTCATCGTCGAGGGCGACTCCGCGGGCGGCAGCGCCAAGTCCGGCCGAGACCCGCAGTACCAGGCCATCCTGCCGATCCGCGGCAAGATCCTGAACGTGGAGAAGGCGCGGATCGACAAGGTCCTCCAGAACGCCGAGGTGCAGGCGCTGATCTCGGCGTTCGGCACGGGCATCCACGAGGACTTCGACATCGAGAAGCTCCGCTATCACAAGATCATCCTGATGGCGGACGCCGACGTCGACGGGCAGCACATCAACACCCTGCTGCTGACGCTCCTCTTCCGCTTCATGCGGCCCCTGGTCGAGGCCGGCCACGTCTTCCTGTCGCAGCCGCCGCTGTACAAGATCAAGTGGGGCCGCGACGAGTACGAGTACGCGTACTCGGACCGGGAGCGCGACAGCCTGATCGACCTCGGTCGCCGCCAGGGCAAGCGGATCCGCGAGGACTCCATCCAGCGGTTCAAGGGTCTGGGCGAGATGAACGCCGAGGAACTCCGCGTCACCACGATGGACATCGCCCACCGGGTGCTGCGCCAGGTCACCCTCGACGACGCCGCCGCGGCCGACGACCTCTTCTCCGTCCTCATGGGCGAGGACGTCGAGGCCCGCCGCACCTTCATCCAGCGCAACGCCAAGGACGTCCGCTTCCTGGACATCTGACGGTCGGCCCCCCGGGCAGCCGCCCGGGGGCCCGCCGCACGGTCACCCCCGGCCGCGGCGCCCGCGCCCCGGCACCCACGCCCCGCGGTCGCATGCCGCAGTCGAAGTCGTAACGCCTCGCAGCTCGAACGGATCGGACGCTCACCATGGCCGAGGACAACAACCCCACCCCGGACGGCGACGCCACCCCGGCGCCCGCCGGTGACATCGAGGTGCCCGCAGCGCTGCTGGCACCCGAGGCCGGCAACCGTGTCGAGCCGGTCACGCTCGAGACCGAGATGCAGCGCTCGTACCTCGACTACGCGATGAGCGTGATCGTCTCCCGGGCGCTCCCCGACGTGCGCGACGGCCTCAAGCCGGTGCACCGCCGCGTGCTGTACGCGATGTACGACGGCGGCTACCGACCCGAGCGCGGCTTCTACAAGTGCGCCCGCGTCGTCGGCGACGTCATGGGCACCTACCACCCCCACGGCGACACCTCCATCTACGACGCCCTGGTCCGGCTCGCGCAGCCCTGGTCGATGCGCATGCCCCTGGTCGACTCCAACGGCAACTTCGGCTCCCCGGGCAACGACCCGGCCGCGGCCATGCGGTACACCGAGTGCAAGATGGCACCGCTCGCCATGGAGATGCTCCGGGACATCGACGAGGAGACCGTCGACTTCCAGGACAACTACGACGGCCGGAACAAGGAACCGAAGGTCCTCCCGGCCCGGTTCCCCAACCTGCTGATCAACGGCTCCGCGGGCATCGCCGTCGGTATGGCCACCAACATCCCGCCGCACAACCTCCGCGAGGTCGCCGCCGGTGCGCAGTGGTGCCTGGAGAACCCGGAGGCGGGCTCCGACGAGCTGCTGGAAGCACTCATCGAGCGGATCAAGGGCCCCGACTTCCCCAGCGGGGCGCTGGTCGTCGGGCGCAAGGGCATCGAGGAGGCGTACCGCACCGGCCGCGGCTCGATCCCGATGCGCGCCGTGGTCGCCGTCGAGGAGATCCAGGGCCGCCAGTGCCTGGTCGTGACCGAGCTTCCCTACCAGGTGAATCCGGACAACCTCGCGCTGAAGATCGCCGACCTGGTGAAGGACGGCCGGATCGGCGGCATCGCCGACGTCCGCGACGAGACCTCCTCCCGTACCGGGCAGCGACTGGTCATCGTCCTCAAGCGCGACGCCGTCGCCAAGGTCGTGCTCAACAACCTCTACAAGCACACCGACCTCCAGACGAACTTCGGCGCCAACATGCTGGCCCTGGTCGACGGCGTGCCCCGCACCCTGTCGCTGGACGCCTTCATCCGCAACTGGGTCGCCCACCAGATCGACGTCGTCGTCCGACGCACCCGGTTCCGGCTGCGCAAGGCCGAGGAGCGCGCCCACATCCTGCGCGGTCTGCTGAAGGCCCTCGACGCGATCGACGAGGTCATCGCGCTGATCCGCCGCAGCCAGACCGTGGAGGAGGCCCGCCACGGCCTCATGGACCTGCTGGCGATCGACGAGATCCAGGCCAACGCCATCCTGGAGATGCAGCTGCGCCGGCTGGCCGCCCTGGAGCGCCAGAAGATCACCGCGGAGCACGACGACCTCCAGACCAAGATCGACGAGTACAACGCCATCCTGGCCTCGCCCGAGCGGCAGCGGCAGATCATCAGCCAGGAGCTCGCCGCCATCGTCGACAAGTTCGGCGAGGACCGGCGCTCCAAGCTCGTTCCCTTCGAGGGCGACATGTCCGTCGAGGACCTCATCGCCGAAGAGGACATCGTCGTCACCATCACCCGCGGCGGCTACGTCAAGCGGACCAAGACCCACGACTACCGCGCGCAGAAGCGCGGCGGCAAGGGCGTCCGCGGCACCAAGCTGCGCGAGGACGACATCGTCGACCACTTCTTCGTCTCCACCACCCACCACTGGCTGCTCTTCTTCACCAACAAGGGCCGGGTCTACCGGGCCAAGGCGTACGAGCTCCCGGACGCCGGCCGGGAGGCGCGCGGCCAGCACGTCGCCAACCTGCTGGCCTTCCAGCCGGATGAGAAGATCGCCGAGATCCTCGCCATCCGCGACTACGACGCGGCACCCCACCTGGTCCTCGCCACCAAGTCCGGCCTGGTCAAGAAGACGCCGCTCAAGGACTACGACTCCCCCCGCTCCGGCGGTGTGATCGCGGTCAACCTGCGCCAGATGGAGGACGGCCGCGACGACGAGCTGATCGGCGCCGAACTGGTCTCCTCCACCGACGACCTGCTGCTGATCAGCCGCAAGGCGCAGTCCATCCGCTTCACCGCCACCGACGAGTCGCTCCGTCCGATGGGCCGGGCCACCTCGGGTGTGAAGGGGATGAGCTTCCGCGAGGACGACGAGCTGCTGTCGATGAACGTCGTGCGGCCGGGAACGTTCGTTTTCACCGCCACCGACGGCGGATACGCCAAGCGCACGCCGGTGGACGAGTACCGTGTGCAGGGTCGCGGCGGTCTCGGGATCAAGGCGGCGAAGATCGTGGAGGACCGCGGGTCCCTCGTCGGCGCGCTCGTTGTCGAGGCCACGGACGAGATCCTCGCCATCACCCTCAGCGGAGGAGTGATTCGCACGCGGGTCAACGAGATCAGGCAGACCGGCCGTGACACGATGGGCGTGTCGCTGATCAACCTCGGCAAGCGGGACGCCGTGGTCGGGGTCGCCCGCAACGCCGAGGCCGGCCGTGAGGCCGAGGAGGTCGAAGCCGTGGTCGACGGCGGCGGTGACGCCGCGCCGGCCGACGACCTCGACACCACCGCTGCCGGCGGTGACCCCGGTGACGCCGTGAACGGGACCGCGGACGACGCCGGCGCAGGCCAGTGACGCTCGCCCCGACTCGGAACCGCACCAAGGAGTAAGCCGTGAGTGGAGCCCCGGGCGCGCCCGGCCGCGGTGCGGGGGACGACAGTCCCCCCACGGCAGAACCGACCACCATCACGGACGGCGCAACGGGCGCCGGCCCCGGGGGCGACCGCTCCCGGTCAGCGACGACTCGTGGGGGGACCACGATGACCAGGCCCACGGACTCCTACTCCCAAGGTGGCCAGGGAAACCCCCAGCAGGACCAGCACTACCGGCCGCCGCAGGCGTACCCCGCGCCGGCCGGTGGTGCGGCGGGCGGCGATGCGGGGAAGAGCGGGCCGCGGCCCGACGAGACCACGCAGCTACGTCCGCAGAAGGCGGCCAGGATCACCGGACCGGGCCAGCCCGGTCAGCAGTCCCAGCCGTCCCGACCGCCGCAGACGGAGCGGAAGGCCCGGACCGGCGCCCGCGTGGTGCCCCGCGTCCGCAAGGCGCGGCTGCGCGTCGGGCGGGCCGATCCGTGGTCGGTCATGAAGGTCAGCTTCCTGCTGTCCATCGCGCTCGGCATCTGCACCATCGTGGCGGTCTCGGTGCTGTGGCTGGTCATGGACGCGATGGGCGTCTTCTCCAGCATCGGCGACCTCATCAGTGAGGCGACCGGCACTGAGGAGGGCGGCGGGTTCGACCTCCAGGCGTTCCTGTCGCTGGGCCGGGTCCTGACCTTCACCACGGTGATCGCCATCATCGACGTCGTGCTGGTCACGGCGCTCGCGACGCTGGGGGCGTTCATGTACAACCTCTCCGCCGGCTTCGTCGGCGGCGTGGAGCTGACGCTGGCCGAGGACGAGTGACGGCGTACTCGGAGGTGTCGCTGCCAACGGGGGCGCGTCGGCGCGGGCGAGCAACGGTGCACGGGGCCGTCGTGACGGCGACACCCCGCCCACCGGCCCGCTGAGACGGACGACGGACGGCCCGGTCCCCCGCGAGGGGATCGGGCCGTCCGTCGTTGCGGGCGGGGCGCGCGACGGGGCTCCCGGCCGCTGGTCACGGGCGCTGCGGACCGCTGCCGGACCACCCGTTCGGCCGGGTGCCGGAGCGTACGAGGGCGGCAGCCGAACCGATTTGGGAGCGGGGCCGACCATGCGCTAATCTTTCGGTGCAGCGCGGGGCTATAGCTCAGATGGTTAGAGCGCATCCCTGATAAGGATGAGGTCACAGGTTCAAGTCCTGTTAGCCCCACCAGCGCGAACGCCCCCGACCGGGACCGGTCGGGGGCGTTTTGACGCCATCAGCTGACGTCGGCCGTGCCCATGGGGGCGAGGGGTGGACGGGGTTCCTGCTGACGGGGCACGGCCTGCTCCGGACGGGACTTCTCCGCCGTAGGCGCGGGCGGAGGCGAGCTGTTCGGGCGGGCCGCACGGGGTGTGGTGACGGACGTCACCACACAGGCAGTGGGCGGGCTCCGTGGGGCGCCGGCGGTGTCGCCCCGCCGACGGTGGCCGGTGGTCGGCGCGGGGAGACGGTCGGTCGGTCCGTGGGGTGGCCTCTGCGGTGCCCGGCGCGCCGGTGGTGGGGCCGCGGGGCGCGGCGCGGCTTGTCGCGACCGGTGCGTGTGCGCGGGCGCCGGGGCAAGCCACCGAGCCGGTCGCGCAGTTGAGGGGGTGGCGCGGTCGTGGGGGGCGGGGACGGTGCGATGGGCGGGGTGGTGCGGAAAATTGCGTGAGCCGGGCGGGTGCGCGGGTGTGGTCGGGGCGGGTTCGAGGGCGTGACTTCGGTATCATCGGGCGCCAGATGGTCCGAACGTCGAAGAAGAATGAGGTAGCGCGGTGAAGAAGCTCCTCCTGGTCGCACTGGTCGCCGTTGGCGGCGTCCTGGTGTACCGCCAGATCCAGACGGACAAGGCCGACCAGGACCTGTGGATGGACGCGACTGACACCGTGCCCCCCACTGGTTCCACTGGCGCCTGAGGTCCCGCAGACACCCCCGGAGGGCTCCCGGCCGTTGATCGGCTCGGGGGCCCTCCGGCATGTCCCGGCGCAGCGGCTCCCGCGGTCCGCGGCGGAGCGTCGGCCAGGCCCACTGCCCCCCTTCTGTCCCCCGCCTTCCTCCGCCGTGCTCCGCTGTGGCGAGACCGTGACGCCACTCCCCCTTGTCGTGTGCTCCAGCAAACTCATACCGTGGATCCCGTACCAGGTCACAGCCTTACCGAGGGGGAGACGGGCCGATGGGGGACGGGGGAGCCGCGGACGCGGCGAGGGGCGGCCGTGCCCGGGCGTTCGCAACGGCGGTCGCCGTGGGGGCACTTCTGCTGCCGGCACCGGTCGCGGGAACGGCGTACGCCGCGCCCGGACAGCTCCTGCCTGCGCAGGAGCCCGGTGACACAACCGGCACCGGGGACGCCACCGGGCTGCTGATGGTGCTGGACGCCTCGGGCTCGATGGCGGAGGACGACGGTTCCGGCGGCACCCGGATGGCCGCGGCCCGCGAGGCACTGTCCACCGCCGTGGACGCCCTCCCCGACGAACACCCCACCGGGCTGCGGCTGTTCGGCTCCGAGAACAGCAGCTGCACCGACACCGTGCTGGCTCACCCCGTGCAGCCGCTGGACCGCGACGGGCTGCGGGACGCGCTGGGGGAGACCGGTCCCACCGGCAACACCCCCACCGGTCTGGCGCTGGAGCGCGCAGCCGAGGACCTGCCGGACCCGCCGGCGGGAAGCTTCGGCCGCCGCACGATCCTGCTGGTCTCCGACGGCGAGTCCAACTGCGACGGACCACCCCCCTGCGAGGTGGCCGCGGAGATCGTCGGCAACGGCGTCGGCCTGCGGATCGACACGGTCGGCTTCCAGATCGGCGACGAGGGCCGGGCCGAGCTGGAGTGCATCGCCGAGGCGGGCCACGGCACCTACTACGACGCCCCGGACGGCGAGGCCCTCGGCCGGGAGCTGGAGCGTGCGGCGCTGCTCTCCGCCGACGGCTACCGGTTCGCGGGCGAGGCGGTCGAGGGCGCGGCGGATCCGGAGGACGCGCCGCTGGTGGCGCCCGGGCAGTACCTCGACACGATCGGACCCGGTCAGACCCGCAGCTACGCGGTGGAGCTCGACGCGGCCTCCGCCGCCGACCTCTCGGTCACGGCGGTGCCGCACCCCGGTGTCGCGGTCGACCGGCGGGACGGCCTCGCGCTGCTGCTGGAGGACACCGGGGAGCGTCCCCGCAGGTGCGACTCCGCGGACGCCACCTTCGGTGACGACGAGGGCGCCATGGTGCTGAGCCAGGTGGTCAGCCGGGTCCCGTCGGCCGCCGGTGGCGCCGCCTGCGACGACCCCGGCCGCTACACGCTCAGCGTGACGCGGGAGAGCGCCGAGGAGTCCGACACCGCCCACTGGCCGGTGGAGCTGCGGTTCTCCGTGGAGGAGCCGCTGGCGGACGGAGTCCGGCCGGCCGCCTCCGCCACCGGGTACGGCGCGGCCGGGCCGTCGGCCGACCTGCCGACCGGTGAACCGGAGGACATCGCCGGCGGCACCGGGTTCAACGACGCGGCCGAGCTCGGGCCCGGCGTCTGGCGCGACCGGCTGCTGCCCGCGCAGACCCGCTGGTTCACCGTCCCCGTCGGCTGGGGCCAGCAGCTGCGCTACCGCGTCGAGATCGGCAACGAGCCCACCCACGAGGGGGGTTCGGACTCCTCGTACGTGCGCACCGCCGCCTACGCCCCGCACCGCGCGCCGATCGGCCGGGGTGAGTTCACCGTCGACCGCGCCTACCGCGGCGAGCCGCTGGCCGTGGACCTCGGCACCGTTCCCGTGACGTGGACCAACCGGTACGAGTCCGGTGCCGCGGCGTCGCCGGTCCGGTTCGGCGGGGACTACTACATCGCGGTCTCCCTCGGCCCCGAGGCGGTGTCGATCGCCCGCAACGCGGCGGTCGGGGTGGTGCTGCGGGTCGACGTCCTCGGCGAGGAGCTGAGCGGGCCGGAGCACGGCGCGTCCCCGCTGGCGGGCGCCGACGAGGCGGACGAAGCGGAGGGCGCCGGAACGGAGGCGGGCGACGATACGGTCACCGCCGCGGACAGCTCCGGCGGGGACGGTGCGGGATGGGCCGGGCCGCTGCTGGCCGCGCTCTCCGGAGCGGCCGGGGTGCTGCTGGTCGCCGCGGCCGTCGTCGGCACCGCGCGGCTGCGGCAGCGGGGTGGCCCCGCCGGCCAGGGCTCTCCCGGCGGACCGGGCCGGGGCGGCGGGTCGCCGACGTTGGCGAAGTGGCCGGCGTCCTTGAGGACCTGCTGGCGGCGCTTGACCTCTCCCGCGAGGCTGGCGTGGACCCGTTCGACGAGGCCGGG
>NZ_JAAVJC010000329.1 GCF_012033785.1 Streptomyces bohaiensis | reverse complement strand
GGGCGGGGACCGCGCGGGGCGGAGGCTCCGGGCCGGCCCGGCCGGAGCCGCACCGGCCACGGCCGGGCCGGGCGGCCGGGGCCGGCTCACCGGAGCCGGTCGCGTCTTCGCTTCCCCTCGGCGGTGGGCGACGGGCGAGTCCGCCTCACGCCGAACCGAGTTCGTTGTCGAGCAGGGCGAACAGGGTCTCCGCGTTGGCGTCGGCGACGTCGTCGTGCGAGGCGTCGCCGCCGGAACGGGCCGCCGCCCACAGCGACAGCAACCGTCGCAGTTCCGGCTCGACCTCGGAGAAGGCGTCGTCGGCCGCGTCCGCCTTGGTGAGGTGCTCCTCCAGCCGCGCGATGCTCTCGCGCACCGGCGCAGCCGGGTCGCGGGGGGCCGCTCCCTCGACGGCGCCGTCGGCCGCCTGCTCGCCGAACAGCTCGGTGGCCAACAGGGTGGCGATGGCCTGCGGGGTGGGGTGGTCGAAGACCAGGGTGGCGGGCAGCCGCAGGCCGGAGGCGGCCGCGAGCTGGTTCCGCAGTTCCACACCGGTGAGGGAGTCCAGACCCAGCTCGGTGAACGGCTGCTGCGGGCGGATCCTGCGGGCGTCGGCGTGGCCGAGGACCCGTGCGAGCAGCGAGGTGACCAGGTCGAGGACCTTGCGCTGCCGCTCCGCGGGCGGAACGGCCCGGACCTCCTCCAGCCAGGCGCCGCCGGCTGCGTCGCCTCCGGTGTCGGCCTGGCGCCGCACGGTGCGGCGGACGAGGCCGCGCAGCAGCGCGGGCAGCGCCCCTCCCGCAGCCTCCAGGCGGGCGGTGTCCAGGGCGAGGGGGACGACGGCCGGCACGGCGGAGCGCAGTGCGGTGTCGAAGAGGGCGAGGCCGCGCTCCGGTGTGAGCGGGGTGAGACCGCCCCGGGAGAGCCGGAGCAGGTCCTGTTCGGAGAGGTCGCCTCCCATGCCGGTGCCGGCCCACAGTCCCCAGGCCATGGAGGTCGCCGGGAGCCCGTCGCGGGCGCGGTCGGCGGCGAGGGCGTCGAGCACGCCGTTGGCGGCGGCGTAGTTGCCCTGGCCTGGTGAGCCGAGGACGCCGGCGGCGGAGGAGAAGAGGACGAAGGCGGCGAGGTCGAGGTGGCGGGTGAGGTCGTGGAGGTGGCGGGCGGCGTCGGCCTTGGGCGCCAGCACCCCGTCGATCCGCTCGGGAGTGAGGTCGGTCAGGACGCCGTCGTCGAGGACGCCGGCGGCGTGGACCACGCCGGTCAGCGGAGCGCTCGCGGGGATCGCCTCCAGCAGCGCCCGCACCTGCTCGCGGTCCGAGACGTCGCACGCCTCCACCACCACCTCGGCACCCGACTCCGCCAGCCGCTCCCGCAGTTCGACGGCGCCCGGCGCCTCGATCCCACGCCGCGAGGTCAGCACCAGCCGCCGCACCCCGTGCGACTCCACCAACCGCGACGCCACCGCCGCACCCACCCCACCCGTACCGCCCGTCACCAGCACCGTCCCGGCACGGTCCAGACCACGCGGCACCGTCAGCACGACCTTCCCCACATGCCGCGCCTGACTCATGAACCGCATCGCCTCGGCAGCCCGCCGCACATCCCAGCACGCCAACGGCAACGGCTCCAGCACACCCTCCTCGAACAGCTTCCGCAGCTCGGCGAACATCGCGCCCATGCGCTGCGGGCCGGCCTCGACGAGGTCGAAGGAGCGGTAGTCGACACCGGGGGGCATGTCGGCGGGGTCGCGCAGGTCGGTCTTGCCCATCTCCACGAACCGCCCGCTCTCGCCGAGCAGCCGCAGGGAGGTGTCGATGAACTCCCCGGCAAGGGAGTTCAGCACCACATCCACCTCCCCGAACCGCTCGCCGAACTCCAGGTCACGAGAGGAGGCGACATGCTCACCGTCCAGCGGCAGCACCCGCTGCTTGGCAGGACTCGCCGTCGCGAACACCTCCGCCCCCGCATGCCGCGCCAACTGCACCGCCGCCATACCCACCCCACCGGCAGCCGAATGCACCAACACCCGCTCCCCCGCCTGCAGACCCCCCAGATCGAACAACCCGTACCAAGCGGTCAGGAAGGTGACGGGGACGGTCGCCGCGTCGGCGAAGGACCACTGGTCCGGGAACCGGCTCCACATCCGGTGGTCGCCGGTCACCTCGGGGCCGAAGGAACCGGTGCACAGGCCCATGACGCGGTCGCCGACCGCCAGCCCGGTGACCTCCGGGCCGGTCTCGGTGACGACGCCGGCGGCCTCCATGCCCAGCGGGAGCGGCTCGCCGGGGTACATGCCGAGCACCGTGAGCACGTCGCGGAAGTTGACACCCGCGGCCCGTACCGAGACCCGGACGGCGCCCGCCGGGAGCGGGCCACCGCCGGTCTCGTCCGGGTCGACGGGCTGGGGCGACACCCCGTCGACGCGGCCCCGCCCGTCGTCCCGCAGCCGCCACGGCGTGGTGGGGAGCGGTGCGAGCGCCGGCGCGGCGACGGTGGTGAGACGCGGCAGCCGGACGGCGCCGTCACGCACCGCGGCCTGCGGTTCGCCCGCCGCCACGGCCCGGGCGGCGAGCTCGGGCAGCGCGCCCTCCGGCGTCCCCGGCGGCACGTCGACGAGCAGGACGCGACCGGGGTGTTCGGACTGGGCGGAACGGACCAGTCCCCACACGGCGGCGGCGCTGCCGGTGGCGGGTTCGGCGCCGGAGTCGACCGCCGCGCCCTGCCGCGTGACGACGGCGAGCCGGGCCTCGGTCAGGCGGTCGTCCGTCAGGAACGCCCTCAGCACGGCGAGGGTGGCGTGTGCGGCGTCGCGGACAGCCGTCGGCGCCTCCGGCCCGTCCGAGGGGGCGGGCCAGAGCACGACGCGGGGCCCGGGGGGCACGGTGGCGAGGGCGTGGGCCTCCGCGCCGGTCTCCAGGACGCTCCACTCCGGTCCCTCGTGGTTGTCGCCCACCGGGGCGGCAGAGGTCCACTCGACGGTGTACAGCGGGTCGTCCCGCAGCGCGGCCTCGGCCAGGCGGGCGGTGGCGGCCTCGCCGACACGGCTGACGACGCCGGTCAGCAGCGGCGCACCGTGGGTGTCGGTGAGGGTGACGTGCAGGGTGCCGGTGTCGTCGTGGCGGAGCTCGGCCCACGCCTCGGTCGCGCCCGACGCGTGCAGCCGGAGGTCGCTCCAGTCGGCGGCCACGGTGTCGGTGCCGACCAGTCCGGAGTGCCGGGCCGCCGCCCAGGCGCCGTCGAGGAGCGCGGGGTGGACGCCGTGGCGGGCGGCGTCGCGGGCGTGGCCGGCCGGCAGGACCAGGTGGGCACGGGCGGTGTCGCCGTCGCGGCGCAGCACGCGCAGGACACCGTCGGGCGGTACCGGGAGATCGGTGCCGTCCCGCCGGGGGTGCGGGGCGGGGTCGGCGGGGTCGGCAGCCCCGCGGGCGGTGAGGACGGCGGTGGCGTGGCAGTTCCAGTCGGCGGCGCCCTCGGGGCGGGCGTGGACGGTGGCGCTGCCGGTGCCGTCCTCCCCCGGCGGCGAGACGACGACCCGGAGGTGGACGTCGGCGCCCGGCGGTACGACGAGGGGCGCGTCGGTCTCGAGGGAGACGAGGGCGTCGTAGCCCGCTTCGTCGCCCGCGCGGACGACGAGGTCGACGAAGGCGGCGGAGGGGACGGCGGGGTGCTCGGCGAGCCAGCCGTGGGCGGCGCGCGAGAGCCGGCCGGTCAGGACGGTGCCACCGCTGTCGGGCAGGTCCAGTGAGGCACCGAGGACGGCGTGGTCGGTGGGGCCGAGTCCCAGGCCCCGGACGTCGACCGTGCCGCCGCCGCCGCTCATCCAGTAGCGGTCGCGTTGGAAGGGGTACGTCGGCAACTCCGTCCTGCGGCCCTGCCCCAGCACCGGCGACCAGTCGACCGCCACACCATGACAGTGCAACCGCCCCAACGCCGACAACACCCCGACCACCTCACCACCCTCCCGACGCACCACCGGCACCGCACACAACGACTCATCCCCCACCCCCACCAACGACGACAACGTCGCATCCGCCCCCAACTCCAACACCGCACTCACACCCAGACCACCCAACGCAGCCACGTTGTCCCCGAACAACACCGCAGACCGCAAATGCTCCACCCAATACCCCACCTCACCCCACCGATCCGCCACCCCACCCGACACATTCGACAACCCCGTCACCACCGGACGACGAAACTCCACCCCCTCCAACACCCCACGGAACTCCTCCAACACCGGCTCCATCCGCGCACTGTGGAACGCATGCGACACCCGCAACCTCCGCGCCCGCCACCCCCGCTCCACCGCAGCCGCCACCACAGCCTCAACCCCCACCACATCACCCGACACCACCGTCGACGACACCGAATTCACCCCAGCGACCTCAACCCCCGACACCCCCACCAACAACTCCTCCACCCCAACCCGACCCGCCCCCACCGACGCCATCGCCCCACCCTCCGCCAACCCCTCCATCAACCGCGCCCGCGCACCCACCACCACACACGCATCCTCCAACGACCACACCCCAGCAGCCCACGCAGCCGTCACCTCACCCAACGAATGACCCCCCACCACCTCGACCTCCACCCCGAACGACCGCACCAACTCCCACAACGCCACCTCAAACGCAAACAACGCAGGCTGCGCCACACCCGTCCGACCCAACACCCCCTCATCCACAACCCCCACACCCACCACATCCCCACCCAACAACCCCACCACCCGATCAAACGCCCCCGCAAACACCGGAAAACACTCATACAACTCCCGACCCATCCCCACCCGCTGCGACCCCTGACCACCGAACACCACCGCGAGACG
>NZ_JAAVJC010000328.1 GCF_012033785.1 Streptomyces bohaiensis | reverse complement strand
GTCCAGGTAGGCGTCGACCGCGGCGTTCTCCTCGCTGTCCAGGGTCAGTCCCTCGCCCGCCCCGGCGGAGCTCCGCACTGCCCGCATGGGGCGGGGCGGCGGTGTCCGGCGGGCACGGCGGGGGTCCGGGTCCCCCGTGCGGCCCGGTGGCTCAGAGCGGGTGCGAGACCCCGCGTCGGATCGGCTCCCGGCGTCGGAGGCGGTCAGCCGCACAGCGGAGCAGCGCCCTCATACCGGGTTGCGTGCGGGCATCTCCGGCAAAGCGGCAGATGGCCGTAGCCGGCGTCACGAGCCCGGCGTGGGGCCTCGTACACGCTCTCAGCCCCGGCGCCGCTCCGCCCGCGCACGGGCCCCGCCGTCCCGCCGTATCCGTACGGGCACCCCGGGCGGTCCGACCGCCCGGGTCCGCTCCTGAAGGGCCCGAGTCGGCTCCGTCTCGGGCCGACGGGTCACCGGGCGGTTCGCGACGCCCCTCGGGGGCGCGCCCCGTCGGACAGCGCGCTACCCCGGGATGCGCTCCGTAGCGCTCGCCCGGAGTGCGGGCCCTTTCGTGCGCCGCGGGCCGGTAGCCCGTCCGGGCGGTGCCTGGTGACCGCGCCCCGGGCGGTGCGTTGTGCCGAGCGCACCACCCGACCGCGGCCGCCGGGCCGCATTGACGACAGGGGACCCGCGCATGACCTTCCGCCGCCGCAGCATCCGCCGCGCGCTGGGCACCGCCGCCGTGCTCTCGGCGCTGCTGGCGCCCACCGCTGCCGCCTCCCAGCCGTCGCCCGCCCCCACGGCGCAGCAGACCGCCCGGGAACCCGCCTGGGCGGGCGAGGGACTGACCCTGGACAGCGAGGAGAACGCCGCGGTCGACGCCTACCTGGACCGGGCCGCCGAGGCCGAGCGCCGGATCAGTCCGGAGCTGGTGCGGGTCGCCGAACTGACCGCGGCGGAGCTGGTCGGGTTCGACAACCGGCTGAAGACGGAGGGCTCCCTCAAGCGCAAGGTGGCCACCTGGCTCGACGAGTCGCCGGAGAAGTCCGTGGACGACGTCCTCGCCGAGATCAACGACTCGGTCCGCTACACCCTGCAGTGGGAGGACGGGGAGTACAGCGAGGGCGTCGCGGACGCCGCGGAGCTGCTCCACGCCTGGCACCACGCCCCGGCCCGCTGGTCCAACACCTGGGGCAGCACCGGCCGCTACCAGGCCGTCAACTCCACCTGGCGGGAGCCCGCGGCCGCCCACCCCTTCGAGGTGCAGTTCCACACCCCGGCCAGCCGCGCCGCGGCGACCCTGACCCACCCGCTGTACGAGGAGGAGCGGCTGCCGTCGACCTCCCCGGAACGCGCCGCGGAGCTGCGGGAGCAGCAGGCCTTCATCTTCGGGGCCGTCCCCGTCCCGGAGGGCGCGGAACGGTTGGCGGCCCCCGGCGTGTCCTCCCCCGCCACGCGCCCCGTCCCGGCGCCGGTCGGCTGACCCCTCCCCCCGACATGCCCGTGGCCGCGACGGGGACCACCGTCGCGGCCACGGATGCGCGGTGCCGGCGTCAGCCCGCCCCGTCCTGGGAGGCCAACCGCCGCGGGGCGTCGACCGGTTCACCGCTCAGCGCCGCGGCGAGCCGGAGGTGGGCCGTCGCCTCCGACGCCCGGCCGAGCCGCTCGAGCGTGCGGCCCAGCATCAGCCGCGCGTAGGACTCGTCCGGGTAGCGGTCGACGATGTGGCGCAGCTCCGCCTCGGCGCGGTTCAGCTGCGCGGAGTGGTAGAGCGCACGCGCCAGCAGGATCCGGAGGTCCAGCCGGCCGGGCTCGGCGTCCACGAGTTCGCGGGCCAGGCGCGCGGCCTCCCCGTAGTCGCGCGCCTCGAAGAAGAGCTGGGCTCGGCGGTACCGGTCGATGAGGTCGGCGTCGGTGTTCATGGGGCTCCTCCCGTGCGTCGGCTGCAACATCGGCCGCGCCGGTGGTATTCCGCGGCGACCGCGGCCGGCCCCGGCGGAGGACGCGCCCCTGGTCGCGGCGGTGGGCGGCGCGTACGCTCCCCCGCATGTTCACGACGCGTCCCACCCTCCAGGGCACCTTCGGCATGGTCTCCAGTACCCACTGGCTCGCCTCCCAGACCGCGATGGCGGTGCTGGAGGACGGCGGCAACGCGTTCGACGCGGCCGTCGCGGCGGGTTTCGTCCTCCAGGTGGTCGAGCCCCATCTGAACGGACCCGCCGGCGAGGTGCCGGCGATCGTGGCTCCGGCCGACGGCCCGGTGCGCGTGCTCTGCGGGCAGGGCCCGGCCCCCGCCGCGGCCACCATCGGGCACTACACGTCGCTGGGCCTGGACGTGGTGCCCGGCACCGGACCGCTGGCGGCCGCCGTACCCGGCGCGTTCGACGGCTGGATGCTGATGCTGCGCGACCTGGGGACCCGCTCCCCCGCCCAGGTGCTGCGGTACGCCATCGGCTACGCCGAGCACGGGCACCCCGCTCTCGACCGGGTCGGTGTCGCGGTCGAGCGGGTGCGGGAGTTGTTCGAGAAGGAATGGACCTCCTCCGCGGAGGTGTACCTGCCCGGCGGCCGGGCACCCGCGGGCGGTGCGCTGCTGCGCAACCCCGATCTGGCCGCTACCTGGCGCCGCCTCGTCGCGGAGTCCGAGGCGGCGGGCCCCGACCGCGAGGCGCGCATAGAGGCCGCCCGCCGCGTCTGGCGGGAGGGCTTCATAGCCGAGGCGATCGACGCCCACGCGGCCCGGCCCGCGATGGACTCCTCCGGTGAGCGCCACGCCTCGACCCTGACCGGTGACGACCTGGCGCGGTGGTCGGCCTCCTTCGAGGAGCCGGTGCGGTACGACTGGCGCGGCTGGACCGTCTGCAAGCCGGGGCCCTGGTCCCAGGGGCCGGTCCTGCTCCAGCAGCTCGCCCTGCTCGACCCGGGGGTGGGGGCCGGGGACCTGGGCACGCCGGACTACGTGCACGCGCTGGTCGAGGGCGGCAAGCTGGCCATGGCCGACCGGGAGGCCTGGTACGGGGACGCCGCCGAGGTTCCGCTGGCCGACCTGCTCTCCCCCGGCTACAACGCGGAGCGCCGGCGGCTGATCGGCGCCGAGGCCTCGCACGACCTTCGCCCCGGCTCGCCCGGGGGCAGGGCCCCGGTGATCGCGCGGCACGCCGCGGGCGCTGCCGGAACGCTGCCCGGGTGGACGCCGCCGGACCCGGTCGCCGGCGCGGGCGAGCCGACGGTCGGCCGTGACGGGGAGGTCCGCGGCGACACCTGCCACGTCGACGTGGTGGACCGCTGGGGCAACATGGTCAGCGCGACGCCCAGCGGCGGCTGGTTGCAGTCCAGCCCGGTCGTGCCGGGACTCGGCTTCCCGCTCGGCACCCGTCTGCAGATGACCTGGCTGGAGCCGGGCCTTCCGTCCTCCCTCACCCCCGGCCGCCGCCCCCGCACGACGCTCTCCCCGTCGCTGGCGCTGCGCGACGGCCGCCCGGTCATGGCGTTCGGCACGCCGGGCGGGGACCAGCAGGACCAGTGGCAGACGCACTTCTTCCTCTCGGTGGCGATGCGGGACGCGGTCCGGGGGTCGCTGGACCTCCAGGGCGCGATGGACGAGCCCAACTGGCACCAGGACAGCTTCCCCAGCTCGTTCTACCCGCGCGGCATGGACCCGGGTTCCGTCACCGTCGAGGAGCGCGCGGGCGTGGAGACCGTCGCCGCTCTCCGGGCACGGGGGCACCGCGTCACGGTGGCCGGGGCGTGGACGGAGGGACGGCTGTGCGCGGTGGCGCGCGACCCGGAGACGGGGGTTCTGGCGGCCGCGGCCAATCCGCGCGGGATGCAGGGATACGCCGTGGGCCGGTGACCGGGGGCCGCCGGACGTGGTTTCCCGCCATGCGCGGGCGACCGGGTCAGCCCGGCGGCGCTCCCGGGCCGGCGCCGGGAGCATCGGCCCGCGTCCCGACGCCCCGGGCGTCCCGGCCCGGCCCGGGACGGAGCCACCTCGGCCGGAGCTGCGACGGGCGGGGCGGCGTGGCGGGCGCACGCGGCACACGGTAGAAAGGGCGCGCGCCCGCTTCCGCGCCACGGAGCGCACGTGGGGCGCTCTCCGGCCCTCCGTGCGACTGGGCGTTCCGTGGCCGGATCGCCACCGACCGCAGCCGTGAAAACTGTCCGTAGCCGAACGGAAACACAGGCGTTGCACAGCTCGGCTTCAGTACCGGGATGGAGATATCCGCACCGGGACGGGAGCTGGCGGCGTTCACCGTCGAGCTGCGCGCACTGACGGCGGAGCTGGACCCGGGCGCCGGCTGGTTCGCCGCGTTCGCACGCCGCGCCCCCGCAGAGCTGGAGACCTGGCTGGCCGGTCTCGACCTTCCGCCGTGGGACGTCGTCGCCGACCTGGTGCAGGACCTCGCCTGCGGCGCCGGACCGCGCGCGGCCCGGGAGCGGGAGGAACGACTCCGCACCGGCTACGCTGCCGCGGCCGCCGCCCAGGACGGCCGCCCGGCCGCCCGCGACGACCTGCTGCGCCGGGTCGGCCTCGCGGAGCACGCCGCGAGGGAGGCCGTCGAACGCGGCCACCGCCTCGCCGTCGCCGAGCAGTCGGCCCGCTCGGCGGGGCACGGCCAGGAGGGCGACCGACTGGCGACCCTGCGCATGTGGGCCGAGGACGACGGCGCGCGGCATCGGGCACGGCTGGCGGAACTGCATGCCCGAGCGGCGGCCCTCTCCGCCGTCGGAGCGGGCCGCACCGTGCAGCGAACGGGCGCGGCGCCCGCTGCACGCGGGGCAGGAGCGCCGCAGGACGGCGCGGACGGCCCCGTCCCCGCCACGCCTCCGCCC
>NZ_JAAVJC010000327.1 GCF_012033785.1 Streptomyces bohaiensis | reverse complement strand
CGGCGTCCACTGCCGCTCCTTGACGAAGCCGAACTTCTCGCAGAGCTGGCCGGCGGTCATCTCCCGGCCCTTGCCGAGGGCGACGCGACCGACGACCCCGCCACCGGTCGCCCCGCCGCCGGCAGTGCGACCGCCGCCGCGACCCCGGCGCGCAGCACCCCTGCCCCCGGCGCGGCAGCCGTCTCCGACGACGCGCTGCTCGGCCCCGCGGACATCCGCGAGCTGGCGGCGGTGCTCGGGGTCCGGCCCACCAAGCAGCGCGGCCAGAACTTCGTGATCGACCCCAACACCGTCCGCCGCATCGTGCGCGCGGCCGGGGTGGGCCCGGACGACGCCGTCGTCGAGGTCGGCCCCGGCCTCGGCTCACTGACCCTGGCGCTGCTGCGCGCAGCCGGGCACCTCACCGCGGTGGAGATCGACGACGTGCTGGCGGCGGCGCTCCCGGCCACCGTCACCGCCCGTGCCCCGGAGCACGCCGACCGGTTCGACCTGGTGCACGCCGACGCGATGCGCGTCACCGAACTGCCCGGCCCTGCGCCGACCGCGCTGGTCGCGAACCTGCCGTACAACGTCGCCGTCCCGGTGCTGCTGCACATGCTGGCCCAGTTCCCGTCGATCGAGCGGACGCTGGTGATGGTGCAGGCCGAGGTGGCCGACCGGCTGGCCGCTCCGCCCGGCTCGCGGGTCTACGGCGTGCCGTCGGTGAAGGCCGCCTGGTACGCGGACACCCGCCGCGCGGGCGCCATCGGGCGCAATGTCTTCTGGCCCGCGCCGAACGTGGACTCCGGCCTGGTGTCGCTGGTGCGGCGCGACCCGCCCGTGACGACCGCCTCCCGGCTGGAGGTCTTCGCCGTGGTGGACGCGGCGTTCGCCCAGCGGCGCAAGACGCTGCGCTCGGCGCTGGCGGGCTGGGCTGGTTCGCCGGCGGCCGCCGAGGCGGCGCTGACGGCCGCCGGCGTCTCCCCGCAGGCGCGGGGCGAGGCACTGACCGTGGACGAGTTCGCCCGGATCGCCGAGAACGGCCCCCGGCGCGCCACCGAGGAGGCAGCGTGACCACCGCACGTCCCGAGCCCGGCACCGCGTCGGTGTCGATCACCGCGTCGGCACCCGACGCCACCACGCCCGACCCGCGGACCCCCGGCGGCCCCGCGGGTGGCCCCGAGGTCGGCGCCGCGCCCCGCACCGCCTCCGCGACGGCACCGGCCAAGGTCAACGTGCAGCTCGCGGTGGGCCCGGTCCGCCCCGACGGGTACCACGACCTGGCCAACGTCTTCCTGGCGGTGGAGCTGCACGACCGCGTCACCGTCACCGAGACCGCCGCCGAAGCCGCCGCCGACAGCGGCGGTGCGCGCGTCAGCTGCACCGGGCCCGGCGCCGACCTCGTGCCGGCCGACGCGACCAACCTCGCCTGGCGCGCGGTGGAACTGCTGGCTGCGCACCATGGCCGCCGCCCCGACGTCGCGGTCCACATCGACAAGGACATCCCGGTCGCCGGGGGCATGGCCGGCGGCAGCGCCGACGCCGCCGCCGCGCTGCTTGCGTGCGACGCGCTCTGGGGCACCGCCACGCCGCGCGACGAACTGCTCTCGATCGCGGCGGAGTTGGGTTCGGACGTCCCGTTCTCCGTCGTCGGTGGCGCCGCGCTCGGGCGCGGCCGGGGCGAGGTGCTCACCGAGCTGCCCGTCTCGGGGCCCTTCCACTGGGTGTTCGCCCTCGCGGACGGCGGGCTCTCCACCCCGAAGGTCTACGCCGAGTGCGACCGGCTCCGAGGGGACGCTGCCGTCCCCGCCCCGGAGCCGTCCCCCGAGCTGCTGACGGCGCTGCGCGACGGGGACACCACCGGTCTCGCCGGCGCCCTCGCCAACGACCTCCAGGACGCGGCGCTGTCGCTGCGGCCCTCGCTGGCGGACACTCTGGCGGCGGGCCTCGCGGCCGGGGCGCCGGCCGCCCTCGTCTCCGGTTCCGGACCGAGCTGCGCGTTCCTCGCGCCGGACGCCGCATCCGCCGACCGGATCGCCGCCGCGCTCGCGGAGTCCGGTACCTGCCGCGCGGCACGGGTCACCACCGGCCCCGCACCCGGGGCCCGGGTGGTCTCCGCGCCCGTTCGCGGCGTGCACTGACCCCGTTCCGGAGGGCGCACCCGTCCCGCGGCGGATCGTTCACGACCGCACGACCGCACGACCGCACGACCGCCGCGCCGCCCGGGACACCGGTCCGACCGGAAACGGGCGGGGCGGCGCGCGCCGCCCCCGCGTCGGCCGGGTGGCGAGGGAGTGGACGGGCGCGCCCCGACCGGGAGCCGAAGGCCCGCGTCACCAGCACGCGCCGCACCGCCACCGCCCCTGTCACCGTCACCGCCACTGCCACCGCCGTCAGTACCGCCCCGCGCCCCCGCCGCCGGAGTCCGCCCGAGCCGTCCGCCCGCCGCACTACCCTGGGACCCCTCATGGCCACACCCACGAAGAACCTCGTCAACCTGGAATCGGTCCACAAGGTCTACGGCACCCGGACCCTGCTGGACGACCTCTCGCTCGGCGTCGGAGAGGGGGACCGCATCGGCGTCGTCGGCCGCAACGGCGACGGCAAGACGACCCTCATCCGGGTGCTGACCCGGCTGGAGGAGCCGGACAGCGGCCGCGTCACCCACGCCGGCGGGCTGCGGGTCGGCGTGCTGACCCAGCACGACTCGCTCGACCCGGAGGCCACGATCCGGCACGAGGTGATCGGCGACCGCGCCGACCACGAGTGGGCGGGCGACGCCAAGGTCCGCGACGTCCTCACCGGCCTCTTCGGCGGGCTGGACCTGCCCGGCTTCACCGACGGACTCGACACCCGCATCGGCCCGCTCTCCGGCGGCGAACGGCGCCGCATCGCCCTCGCCCGGCTGCTCATCGCCGAGCAGGACCTGCTGGTCCTCGACGAGCCGACCAACCACCTCGACGTCGAGGGCATCTCCTGGCTCGCCCGCCACCTGCGCGACCGCCGGTCCGCCCTGGTCTGCGTCACCCACGACCGGTGGTTCCTGGACCAGGTCTGCACCCGCGTCTGGGACGTGCAGCGCGGCACCGTCCACGCCTACGAGGGCGGGTACAGCGACTACGTCTTCGCCCGCGCCGAGCGGGAGCGGATCGCCGCCACCGAGGAGTCCAAGCGGCAGAACCTCATGCGGAAGGAGCTGGCCTGGCTGCGCCGGGGCGCGCCCGCCCGGACCAGCAAGCCCCGGTTCCGGATCGAGGCCGCCAACGCGCTGATCGCCGACGTACCGCCGCCGCGCGACGGCGCGGAGCTGATGAAGTTCGCCACCGCCCGGCTGGGCCGGACCGTCTTCGACCTGGTGAACGTGACGCTGAAGGTCGGTGCCGAGGCCGACGGTTCGGGGGGCCGGGAGCTGCTGCACCAGCTCACCTGGCAGCTCGGCCCGGGCGACCGGATCGGCCTGGTCGGCGTCAACGGCGCGGGGAAGACCTCGCTGCTGCGGGCGCTCGCCGAGACGGCGGCGGACGGCGGCGAGGGCGTCTCGACGCTGGTGACCGGCGGCCGGATCAAGGTCGGGCGCACGGTTCGACTCGCCTACCTGTCGCAGGAGGTCGCCGAGCTGGACCCCGAACTCCGGGTGCTCCAGGCGGTCGAGCAGATCCGCGGTCGCGTCGACCTCGGCAAGGGCCGGGAGATGACCGCCGGCCAGCTCTGCGAGAAGTTCGGCTTCGTCAAGGAGCGGCAGTGGACGCCGGTCGGCGACCTCTCCGGCGGTGAGCGCCGACGGCTCCAGATCCTGCGGCTGCTCATGGACGAGCCGAACGTGCTCTTCCTCGACGAGCCCACCAACGACCTCGACATCGAGACGCTGACCCAGCTGGAGGACCTCCTCGACGGCTGGCCCGGCTCCCTCGTCGTGATCAGTCACGACCGGTTCTTCCTGGAGCGGACCACCGATCGGGTGCTGGCGCTGCTCGGGGACGCCACCCTGCGGATGATGCCGCGCGGCGTCGACGAGTACCTGGAGCGCCGGGCCGCCCGGCGGGAGGACGCCTCCCGGACCGCGGCCGGCTCGTCGTCGTCGGGCGGCGGCGGGGGATCGGCCGCCGCCCCGGCCGCCAAGCCGGCGCAGCTGTCGCGGGCCGCGCAGAAGGAGACCCAGAAGATCGAGCGGCAGCTGGACCGGATCTCCGAGAAGGAGACGGCGCTGCACGCCGAGATGGCGGCCAGCGCCACCGACTTCGGGCGCGTGGCCGATTTGGACACCCAGCTCCGGGAGCTGTCCGCCCAGCGCGACGAGCTGGAGACCCGCTGGCTGGAGCTGGCCGAGGACGCCTGAGCCACGGGGCGGGCCCGCGGGCCCCCCCCGTCCCCGCTCGCCGGAAGTCCTGATCGTTCGGGAACCGCCGGGGGTCGTTCGGCTGTCCGGTGGTAGAAAGAGCGTTGCGTACTTTCAGCCGACCAGTACCCCGGGGCGGGCCCGCACGACAGCCTGATTCCGGTCATTGGGGGAAACATGTCTCAGCCGCCGCCTCCGCCCGGCCCACCGCCGGGCAGGCCGTCCGGTCAGCCGGACGAGCCCTCGGACGAGCAGTCCGGCAGCCCGGGCGACACCGGTTCGCCGTCGGCCGGCGGTCCGCCCGCCGACGCGCCGTCGACGCCGCCCGCGGTGGAGTACGCCCCCACGGAACTGGCGATGCCCGCGGCCACGCCGCCCCCGCCGCCCGGCCCGCCGCCGGCGCCGGGCACCCCGCCGTCCACCGCGTCCGAGGGCACCGACCGGCCCGCCGACGCTGCTGCCGACGGCGTACAGCTCGGCGCGGTCGTCCTCCAGTGCTCCGATCTCCCACAGCGCGTTGCCGGTGGCGATCTCGACC
>NZ_JAAVJC010000326.1 GCF_012033785.1 Streptomyces bohaiensis | reverse complement strand
GCCCCGGGCGACGGCCCCGCGGACCGGGCCGCCGCGCCCGGTCGGTCCACCGGCCCGGTAGCGTCCGGGGACGGGGAAGGACGCCCCGGCACGCGCTCCGCCCACGGTCCCGGCACCGCCGCGGCGGACCCGGAGGGCGCCACGCCCGGGACCGCCACCGACCCCGAGGCTGCCACCGGCAGCCGCAGCGAAGACGTGAAGGAGTAGTTCCGTGGTGCTTGCCGCCGACGCAGAGCTCGCCGATTTCGGCAAGCTCATGATCTACACCGCGATGGTCGTGTACGCCCTGGCGTTCATCGCGTACATCACCGAGTGGATCTTCGGCAGCCGCAGCCGGGTCTCCCGCACGGCGGCCGCGCTCGGCGCCCAGGAGGCCGGTGCCCGGGACGCGGACAACGACGCCGAGGCTCCGGCCGAGGACAGCGACACGGCCGGGAAGGCGGCCCGCGGGCCCGCCGTGACCGTCCGCAAGGGCGGATCGGCCACGGTGCTGGAACGCCCCCGGGTCGTGACGCGCTCCTCCACCCCCTCGCGCGACCACCTGCCGGACGGCCCGGGCGCTGCGGGCGGCGACGGGCAGGGCGACCTCTACGGTCGGGTGGCCATCTCGCTGACCACCCTCGCCTTCCTGCTGCACTTCGGCGGGGTCATCACCCGGGCGGTCGCCGTGGGGCGGGCGCCGTGGGCGAACATGTTCGAGTTCTCGACGGCGTTCTCCGCCGTGGCGGTCCTCGGCTTCCTCGGCTTCCTCGCCGCCGGGCGCAAGGTCCGCTGGATCGGTCTGCCGCTGGTCACCACCGTCCTGCTCGACCTCGGGCTGGCCGTGACCGTGCTGCACACCGAGACCGACCAGCTGCCCCCTGCCCTCCAGTCGGTCTGGCTGTGGATCCATGTCGGGCTCGCGATCATCTGCGGCGCGATGTTCTACCTCGGCATGGTCGCGACGGTGGCGTTCCTCTTCCGCGACCGGTACGAGTCCAAGCTCGCCTCCGGCGGTACCCCGGGCCGGTTCGCCTCCTCGGTGCTGGAGCGGATGCCGACCTCCGTCAGCCTCGACAAGTTCGCCTACCGCATCAACGCCGCGATCTTCCCGCTGTGGACGTTCACGATCATCGCGGGCGCGATCTGGGCGGAGAACGCCTGGGGCCGGTACTGGGGCTGGGACCCCAAGGAGGTCTGGTCGCTGATCACCTGGCTCGGCTACGCGGCCTACCTGCACGCGCGCGCCACCGCCGGCTGGCGCGGCCGCAAGGCGGCCTACCTGGCGATCGCGGCGTTCATCTGCTTCCTGATCAACTACTACGGCGTGAACCTGTTCGCCAACAGCCTGCACTCCTACTCGGGCGTCTGACCCGACACGCGCGGCCGGCCGACGACGAGGCGGCCGCCTGCGCGCACCACGACGACGGCGCGGTACCGGTCCACCCGGTGCCGCGCCGCCGTCGTGTCCGTCGCGCGCGGCGGGCCGCAGCGGGGAGCAGCGGGCCGTGGCACGGCGCCCACGCCCTTCGCGCCCCCGTCGGGCGCCACGGAGCGCGGACGCGGCGCGCAGCCCGGCAGAACCCGCCTCGGAGCGCACCGAGGCGCCCGGGTGCGGCGCGCGGCGTCGCAGCCGGGCGCCCCAGTCCTCCCCGGCCGGCATCCCCGGGGCCGCAGGCGCCCCCGCCCCCGCCCGGAACAGCCGAACGGGGGCCGCTCATCGTGTGATGAACGACCCCCGCCCGAAGCCCGGGGACGCGCCGGCGTGTCGGCGCCTCGTCAGCCCTTGGCCGGCGGATTGCCCTCCGCCGGGCCGCTGCCGCCCTTGCCGTCGTTGTCGTCGCCGTCGCGCAGCTCGCTCTCCCGGCGCCGGAGGTCTTCCTCCCAGCTCTCCAGGAGCTCCTTGTCGCGCTCGTTCTCCTCGCGCTGCTGCTCGTGGTTGATCGACCGGAGGAAGTCCGGGTTGTCGTCCGGCGCGACCCAGCCGCCGCCCCCGGCGGGGCGGGAGCCCGGCGCCTTGGGCAGGCTGCGCTTGCGGCCCGCGATGACCCACGCGAGCGGGCCGATGATCCAGGCGAACACGATCAGGAGCAGCCAGACCAGCTTCGGCAGGTGCTTGATCTCGTCGTCCTTGGTGCTGATGCAGTCCACGAGCGCGTAGATGGCCAGCGCGATAGGCACCAGGAACATCAGTACCTTGAGCATGTTCGTCCCCCGGGTGAGCGGGTGTAACGGGCCGCATGGCAGCGGCCCCCTGACAACAGCCAGGGTAATGCGTCCGCGATACTGAGTCCCATGGCATACGACGACCTCCGCGCGCTGCTGCGCGCCCTGGAGCGGGACGGGGACCTCAAACGGATCACCGCGGAGGTCGATCCCCACCTGGAAGTGGGCGAGATCACCGACCGGGTCAACAAGGCCGGTGGCCCCGCGCTCCTCTTCGAGAACGTCAAGGGATCGAAGCTCCCGCTGGCGATGAACGTCTTCGGCACCGACCGGCGGCTGCTGAAGTCGCTGGGGCTGAAGTCCTACGCGGACATCGGCGACAAGATCGGCGGCCTGCTCAAGCCGGAGCTGCCGCAGGGGTTCGTCGGCATGCGGGAGGCGCTCGGCAAGCTGGGCTCCGTCAGCCACCTGCCGCCGAAGAAGGTCAAGAGCGGCCCGGTGCAGGAGGTGGTGATGCACGGCGACGACGTCGACCTCGACGCGCTGCCCGCGCTCTTCACCTGGCCCGAGGACGGCGGCTCCTTCTTCAACCTCGGCCTGACCCACACCAAGGACCCCGAGACCGAGATCCGCAACCTCGGCCTCTACCGGCTGCAGCGGCACGACCGCCGCACCATCGGCATGCACTGGCAGATCCACAAGGACAGCCGCAACCACTACCAGGTCGCGGCGCGCCGCGGCGAGCGGCTGCCGGTCGCCATCGCCTTCGGCTGCCCGCCGGCCGTCACCTACGCCTCCACCGCGCCGCTCCCCGGCGACATCGACGAGTACCTCTTCGCGGGGTTCCTCGCCGGCAAGCGGGTCGAGATGGTCGACTGCCAGACCGTTCCGCTGCAGGTCCCGGCCCACGCCGAGGTCGTGCTGGAGGGCTGGCTGGAGCCGGGGGAGATGCTGCCCGAGGGCCCGTTCGGCGACCACACCGGCTTCTACACGCCGCAGGAGCCGTTCCCGGCACTGACCATCGACTGCGTGACGACCCGGAAGCGGCCGCTGCTCCAGTCGATCGTCGTGGGCCGGCCGCCGACCGAGGACGGGCCGCTGGGCCGCGCCACGGAGCGGTTCTTCCTCCCGCTGCTGAAGATCATCATTCCGGACATCGTGGACTACCACCTGCCGGAGGCCGGCGGTTTCCACAACTGCGCGATCATCTCGATCGACAAGAAGTACCCCAAGCACGCGCAGAAGGTGATGTCGGCGGTGTGGGGCGCCCACATGATGTCGCTGACCAAGCTGATCATCGTGGTGGACGCCGACTGCGACGTCCACGACCTGCACGAGGTCGCCTGGCGGGCGCTGGGCAACACCGACTACGCGCGCGACCTCATGCTGACCGAGGGCCCGGTCGACCATCTCGACCACGCCTCCTACCAGCAGTTCTGGGGCGGCAAGGCGGGCATCGACGCCACCGCCAAGCTGCCCGAGGAGGGGTACACCCGCGACGGCGGCTGGCCGCAGATGGTGGTGTCGGACCCGGCGACCGCGGAGAAGGTCACCAGCCGCTGGAAGGAATACGGACTGTGACCACCGCGGCCGGCCCGTCGGCCGCCACCCCCGGTGCCCCCGCCGGGGGCCGGGCGCGGGCCTTCCTGCGCCTGGTGATGATCGAGCACTCGGTCTTCGCGCTGCCCTTCGCCTACATCGCCGCGCTGACGGCGATGTTCCTCGACGACGGGACGGTGCACTGGCTGACGCTGCTGCTGGTGACCGTCGCCATGGTGGGGCTGCGGACGTTCGCGATGGCGGCCAACCGGATCATCGACCGCGAGATCGACGCCCGGAACCCGCGCACCGCCTCCCGCGAGCTGGTCACCGGCGCGGTGTCGGTGCGCACCGCCTGGACGGGCGCGCTGATCGCGCTGGCGGTGTTCCTGGGGGCCGCGGCGCTGCTCAACCCGCTCTGCCTGGCGCTGGCGCCGGTGGCGGTGGTGCCGATGGTGGTCTACCCGTACGGCAAGCGGTTCACCGACTATCCGCACGCCATCCTCGGCCTGGCCCAGGCGATGGGCCCGGTCGGCGCCTGGCTGGCCGTCACGGGCAGCTGGTCCTGGGAGGCGGTCGTCCTCGGGCTGGCGGTCGGGGTGTGGATCGGCGGCTTCGACCTGATCTTCGCCTGCCAGGACGTCGCCGCCGACCGGGCGGAGGGCGTCCGGTCCGTACCGGCGCGGTTCTCCGTCGCCACCGCGCTCCACGGGGCCCGGGGCTGCCACGTGGTGACGCTGGCGCTCCTCGCCTGGTTCGCCGTGCTGACGGACGCCGGGCCGCTGCTGTGGGGCGGGCTGGTCGTGGTGGCCGCGGCCTTCGCCTACGAGCACACCATCGTGCGACCGGGTGACCTCTCCCGGTTGAACCGCGCGTTCTTCACCGTCAACGGCTTCGTCGGGATCAGCCTCTTCGTCTTCGCGCTGGCCGACCTGGCGGTGCGCGGCCTCACCGTCTGAGCCGCCCGCCGCGTGCGACGGTCGAGCCCCGCCCGGGAACGGGCGGGGCTCGCTGCGTCCCACCCGGCCGCCGGCCCGGCTTCCCGCCCGGTACGGCTGCCCGTCCGGTACGGCTGACGCGGCGTCACCCGTTCACCGCAGCTGTCACCCGTTCACCGCCGCCGCCACCCGGGTGATCTCCGCGGGCGCCGCGGAGTCTGCGGGCGGCCGCCGCGGCGG
>NZ_JAAVJC010000325.1:1655-4901 GCF_012033785.1 Streptomyces bohaiensis | reverse complement strand
GGCGCGGGCGTCCGGCCGACCGGACCGCCGACGCGCGCCGGCGGCGGGAGGCAGCGCGCGCCGGCGGTGGGAGGCAGCGGGCGTCAGCAGCGGGCGTCGGGCTCGGGGACGGTGCCGTCGAGCAGGTAGGCGCCGACCGTGTCGTCGACGCACGGGTCGGCCCCGTAGGCGCCGTGGCCGTCACCGTCGTAGGTCAGCAGCGTCGCGGACTCCAGCTGTTCGGCGAGCCCCTCCGCCCACGCGTACGGCGTGGCCGGGTCCCGGGTGGTGCCGACCACCAGGATGTCGTCCGCGCCCGCGGCCGTGACCGGGCCCGGCTCGCCCTTGGCCTCCACCGGCCAGGTGGCGCACATCAGCGTCGCCCAGGCGAAGTCGCGGCCGAAGGTGGGCGACGCCTCCTCGAAGGAGTCCAGCTCCTCACGCACCTCCTCCGCGTCGGCGAACGCGGGCGGGGCGTCCAGGCAGCTGATGGCCGGGAAGGCGTACATGATCGTGCCGTAGCTCCCGGCGGCGTCCCGGTCGTGGTAGGCGTCGGCCAGGCGCAGCAGAGGCGCGCCGTCGCCGTCCCCGGCGGCGCGCAGCGAGTCCCGCAGTTCGGGCCAGAGCGCCGGGGAGTAGAGCGCCTGGGCGACACCGGTGGTGGCCAACGACTCCGTGAGCCGCCGGTCCTCGCCGGTGGGCAGCGGCTGCTCGTCCAGCTCCTCGAAGAGCGTGGTGAGGGAGGCCGCGCCGTCGACCGGGCAGTCGCTCTGCGTCTCGCAGTCCGCGAGGAACGCCTGCAGCGCCGTCTCGAACCCGGCCGCCTGCTGTCGGTCGCGCTCCAGCGCGTCCAGTCGCGGGTCGATCGCGGCGTCGAGCACCAGCCGGCCCACCCGCTCGGGGAACAGGTCGGCATAGGCGGCGCCGAGCTGGGTGCCGTAGGAGACGCCGTAGTAGTGCAGGTGGGTGTCGCCGAGGACGGCGCGCAGCAGGTCGAGGTCGCGGGCCGACTCGTCCGTGGAGATGTGTTCCAGCAGTCGGCCGGAGGAGGCGCTGCACCCCTCACCGAATTCGGTGAGGGCCGCCACCAGCGCCTCTTCCTCCTCCTCGTCGTCCGGGGTGCGGTCGACCTGTGTGAAGGCGTCCATCGCGCTGCCGTCCCAGCACTCGACGGGCTCGCTGCGGCCGGTGCCGCGGGCGTCCAGCGCCACCATGTCGTAGCCCGCGCGCACCGGCTCGGGGAACCCGGTGCCGGCGTACCCCTGGAGGTAGTCGATGGCGGAGGCGCCCGGACCGCCGGGGTTGACCAGGAGCGAACCGATCCGCTCCTCCCGCGGCCCGGTGGCCCGCTTGCGGGAGACCGTCAGCTGGAGGTCGGCCCCGCCCGCCCGGGCGTAGTCGAGCGGCGCGGTGAGCGTGGCGCACTGGTAGCCGGGGACACCGCAGTCGCGCCAGCTCAGCTCCTGCTCGTAGTACGGCAGCAGCTCCTCCGCGAGGTCCTCGGGCACCGGGCTCGCCTCGCCCACCGGCTCGGTGCCCGGCGCCGCCGCGGAGGGGGACGACTCGTCCTCCGGGTCGCCGGTGGTGCAGCCCGAAAGCAGCACGGCCGCCGCGGTGAGCGCGGCGGCGGGGACTCGGAAGGAACGGGTGACGGGCATGGTTCCCCAGTGCATCGGTGCGGACGGTCGTGGACGACGGCTGAGCAAGGAGGGTATCGGGCCGGGGGGCCGCATCGCGCGGGCAGCCCAACTACCGGGCGGGTCAGCCATCTTGTACGCCTTGTTCCACCGCCCCGGTCGGCGCCGCGCGCGGGGGACGCCGAGCGCCGGGATCGCGCGCCGGTGCGGGTGGTGGAACCGGGCACCGGGGCCGGGGCTCCGCGGGTCAGGGGGACCGCAGGTCGGCGGGAGCGCGGGTCAGGGGGACCGCGGGTCAGCGGGGACCACAGGTCAGGGGGAGCGCAGAGTCATTGCCATCGCCTCCACCGCCAGCAGCGGTGAGACATTCCGGTCGAGCGCCTCGCGGCAGGCGAGCACGGCCTCGATCCGCCGCAGCGTCTGCTCCGGCCGGGAGGCGGCCGCCGCTTCGGCCACCGTCTGCTCGGTGCTGCCGCCCGCGGTGGCCAGCGAGGTGCCGAACTGGTGGGCCAGCACGTCCCGGTAGAAGCCGGTGAGATCGGTCAGCGCGAGGTCCAGCGCGTCGCGCTGCACCCGGGTGGCGCGCCGCTTGTGGCGGTCCTCCAGCTCCTTCATGGCGCCGGCCGTGCCGCGCGGCATCCGCTTGCCGTCACCACCGCCCAGCGCGGCGCGCAGTTCCTCGGTCTCCTTCTCGTCCAGCTCCTCGGCGAGCTGCTTGGCGTCCTCCGTGGCGGCGTCGATCAGCTCCTGCGCGGCCTTCAGCCCGCCGCCGACGTCCCCGACGCGGCGCGGCATCCGCAGCACGGCCTCCCGGCGGGCTCGCGCACGCTCGTCGGTGGCGAGGCGGCGCGCCCGACCGATGTGGCCGCGGGCGGCCTGCGCCGCGCCCGCCGCCAGTTCCGGCGGGACGCCGTCGCGGCGCACGAGCACCTCGGCGACAGCGGCGACCGAGGGGGTGCGGAGCGCGAGCAGCCGGCAGCGCGACCGGATCGTCGGCAGCACGTCCTCCACCGAGGGGGTGCACAGCAGCCAGACGGTGCGCGGCGCGGGCTCCTCCACGGCCTTGAGCAGCACGTTCGCCGCGCCCTCGGTGAGCCGGTCGGCGTCCTCCAGGACGATGACCTGCCAGCGGCCGACCGCCGGGGAGAGCTGGGCGCGCCGGACCTGCTCGCGGGTCTGCTTCACGCCGATGCTCAGCAGGTCGGTCCGCACCACCTCGACATCGGCGTGGGTGCCGATCAGCGCGGTGTGGCAGCCGTCGCAGAACCCGCAGCCGGGCGAGGAGCCGAGGGCGCGGTCCGGGGAGACGCACTGCAGGGCCGCCGCGAAGGCGCGCGCGGCGGTCGAGCGGCCGGAGCCGGGCGGGCCGGTGAAGAGCCAGGCGTGCGTCATCGCCGAACCGGAGACCTGCGGCGCCTCGCCCGCGGCCGCCGCGGTGACGTAGGCGTCGGCGTCACGGGCGGCGGCGGTCAGCTGCTCCACCACCGGGCCCTGGCCCACCAGGTCGTCCCAGACCGCCATCGTTCTCCACATCTCCTGCCGCCGCGGCGGGCGCGCCCGACGATCGTCCCCCATTGTGCGGCACGGCTCGGACACCCCGATCCGGCCCCGTCCGGGCCGGGGGCAGGGC
>NZ_JAAVJC010000325.1:0-1645 GCF_012033785.1 Streptomyces bohaiensis | reverse complement strand
GCGGCGGGCGTCACCCGGCCGGACCGACTCCAGGGGAACGGCCCACGGCGCGGTGAACCCCCACGGGCCGGGGGCAGGGCGAGCCGTCCGAGCGATGGGCCGTACGGGCGGCCGGTCAGCCGTCCGGCGGCGGGCGTCACCCGGCCGGACCGACTCCAGGGGAACGGCCCACGGCGCGGTGAGACCTTGGGTCCATCACCGGATCATCACCTTGTGTTCTGATCTCATCACTCGCTGTTCTGATTGTCCGTTGCCCGGACGTGCCGCCGCGCTTCCTCACCGCGCTCCGTCGCACCGGGCCGGCCGAAGGAGTCCGCCCATGCCCTCGCCCCTCCCCCGCCGCGTCGCCCACGTCCTGGCCACCGCCGCCGTTCTCGCCCTGCTCACCCCCTCGGCCGCTGCCGCCGGCCTCGCCCCCGGGGGCACCGCCGCCCCGGCGCCCGCCCGCGCGGCGCGGCATCCGGATGCGGGGCAGGAACCCGGGCCGGTCGACGAGAGCCGCCCCGCCGACGAGGTGCTCGCGGAGCTGGACTCGCTGGTCGGGCTGGTCGGGGTCAAACGCGAGGTCCGCGCGCTGATCGACATGATCGAGGTGGGGCGCCGACGGCAGAAGGCGGGGCTCAAGGCCGCCTCGGTCCGCCGCCACCTGGTCTTCACCGGCTCCCCCGGCACGGGGAAGACGACGGTGGCGCGGCTCTACGGCGAGATCCTGGCGTCGCTGAAGGTGCTGGAGCGCGGCCACTTGGTGGAGGTGTCGCGGGTCGACCTGGTCGGGGAGCACATCGGCTCCACGGCGCTGCGCACCCAGGAGGCGTTCGACCGCGCGCGGGGCGGGGTGCTGTTCATCGACGAGGCGTACGCGCTCTCCCCCGTCGACGCCGGCCGCGACTTCGGGCGGGAGGCCATCGACACCCTGGTGAAGCTGATGGAGGACCACCGGGACGAGGTGGTGGTGATCGTCGCGGGGTACACCGAGGAGATGTCACGGTTCCTGGACACCAACCCGGGTGTGGCGTCGCGGTTCTCCCGCACCATCACCTTCGGTGACTACTCCGCGGAGGAACTGCTGTCCATCATCGAGCAGCAGGCGTCGGACCAGGAGTACAGCCTCGGGCCGGGTGCGACGGAGGCGCTGCTGAAGCACTTCGCGGCGATCCCCCGAGGGCCGGCGTTCGGCAACGGCCGGACCGCGCGGCAGACCTTCGAGTCGATGGTGGAGCGGCACGCGGGTCGGGTCGCTCAGGTGGCCGACCCCAGCACGGAGGAGCTGTCGGTGCTGTACCCGGAGGACCTGCCGAATCCCGCGGGGTGAGGTCGGTCGGGGCGGTGGCGGGGGCCGTCGCGCGTCGCTGCGCGGCGGCGGGCCGAGACATCAGCGCGCGTCCGCCGCGGGCCCGGGCTCCGGCCTGGGGCGCTCGGCGGTGAGGCCGCCGCCGCGGTGCTCCCGGCGGACCGTGGCGTCGGCGTCGCCCTCCCCGCGCAGCGTGTGGCAGAGGTGGGCGCGTTCCGCGGCGTAGGCCGGGTCCTGCGGGTAGTCGCCGTGGCCGAGCACGGGTTCGGGGAGCGGGCTGCGCAGGTTGCGGCCGTAGTGCAGCGGGTCCAGCAGCGGGCCGTGGTCCACCGGGCGGTCGTGGGCGTCCCGGCC
>NZ_JAAVJC010000324.1 GCF_012033785.1 Streptomyces bohaiensis | reverse complement strand
GCGGCGAGGGGCGGTGGAGATCGTGGTGGTCTCCCCCGAGCCGTACATGACGTACCAGCCGTTCCTGCCGGAGGCGGCCGCCGGCTCGATCTCCCCGCGCCACGTGCTCGACGCCGCGCGGGACGTCTTCGGCGAGCAGGGGTACGAGGCGCCGGTCGAGGAGGTGGCGCGGCGCGCGCGGGTCGGCGTGGGCACGGTCTACCGGCGCTTCCCGAACAAGGAGGCGCTGGTCCGCTACGTGACGGAGCTGGAGACGCGGCGGTTGGTCGAGCGGGCGCTGTCCTCGCTCTCCGAGCCGACCGAGCCGTGGACGGCGTTGGAGGGGTTCGTGCGGTTCGCGTCGTCCGCGCGGAGCGGCCGGCTGCTGCCGGAGCTGTTCGCCGTCGGGGTGGGGCTCGGGATGCCGCCCCGGCCGGCGGAGGCGGCGGGCGGCGACGCGACGGGCGAGTTCGCGCCGGGTGGCCCCGTGGGCGGCGGCGACGCCGGCGCGGGGACGGCGGCGGAGCGGGTGCCGCAGCCGCGGACGGCACCGGAGGAGCTCGACGGGGTGCCGCCGGCGGTGCGGGTCGCGCCGCCGGGCTCGGCCGGTCGTTCACCGGAGGAATCCCTGCCCGAACACACCGGCGAGCTCCTGGAGTTGCTGCACAGGCTGGTGGAACGGGCGCGCTTGGCGGGGCAGTTGCGTTCCGACGCGTCGGTGGCGGACGTGCTGCTGGTCATTGCGACGGCTCCGCCGCCGGTGGCCGACGCGGCCCGTCAGGCGATGCTCTCCGAGCGGCTGTTGGACATCCTCCTCCAGGGGTTGCGCCCTGCGCGCACCTGAGGCGCGCCGCTCCCACGGACGGGTGGTTCCGGCCAATCACCGCACACGGAGGGTCCCCGGTGTGGGACGCTACGCCTTGAGCCCCCGCGCGCCGCGACGCGCGGGCCGAAGGGGGCTCGTCAAGGACGCAGACAGCCTCGGGGGCTTACCGCATGAGCATGGACGGTCCGGGCGAACCACAGGGTGAGCGCGGGGAGTCCGACCCGCCGATGACGTCCGACGCGGCGGACCGCGGCCCGTGCGGGAACGGCACCCCCGCGGCGGCCCCGGGGCCGGTACCGCGTTCCGGGCACCCCAGCGGCGCGGCCGAGCGCGACGAGGCGCCCGGGGTCCCCGTGCCGCCTCCCTTCCGCGACGCGGCCCCGGCCGGGCCGACACAGCCGGCCGAGCCGCAGGGGGAACCCGGTGCGGCGGATCACGGCGCCGCCCCCGACGGAGCCCCTTCGGACGGCGGGCCCACCGACGAGCCGGGCGCCGACGCGCAGACGGACGACGAGCACGCCGTGCCCCGGCAGCGCCGTCGCCTCGGGGTGGCGGCGCAGCCGTTCGGCGGCTCCCCGTCCGCCGGTGCGGCCGGCCCCGCGGCGGCCGAAGCCGGCGACCTGGAGCTCGTGCGGCTGATCCGCGGGGGTGACGCGCTCGCCTCGGAGGAGCTGTACCGCCGGCACGTGGACGCGGTGCGCCGGTACGCCCGGAGCTGCTGCCGCGACGCGGACACCGCGGACGACCTCACCAACGAGGTCTTCGCCGCCACCCTCCAGGCGATCCGGGGCGGCGCCGGGCCGCAGACGGCGGTCCGCGCCTACCTGCTGACCTCCGTCCGCCGGGTCGCCGCCGCATGGTCGCGGACCAGTCGGCGCGAGCAACTCGTCGACGACTTCGCCGTGTTCGCGGTGTCCGCCGCGGGCGGCAGCCGGCAGGTGGAGGAGACCGCGGAGGCGGGCGCGGACGTGCGCGCGATGCACGTCGCCGAGCGCTCCATGGCGGTGCAGGCGTTCCGGAGCCTGCCCGAACGGTGGCAGACGGTGCTGTGGCACACGACGGTCGAGGAGTCCTCCCCGCAGGAGGTCGCCCCGCTGCTGGGGCTGACGCCCAACGCGACCTCGGTCCTGGCGCACCGGGCGCGGGAGGGGCTGAAGCAGGCCTACCTCCAGGCCCACGTCAGCCGGGCGCTCACCGACGGCGGCGGATGCGCCCGGTACGCGGACCGGCTCGGCGCCTACGCGCGCGGCGGGCTGCGCTCGCGGGCCGAGCGCGGCCTGCGGGAACACCTGCGGGAGTGCGACGCCTGTTCGGCGGCGGCGCTGGAGGTCCGTGACCTCAACCAGCACATCCGCTCCGTGCTGCCGATCGCGGTCATCGGCTGGTTCGCCGCGGGCTCCACGCTCAAGGGCGCCGGTTTCTGGGGCGGCGCGGCCGCCGCGGGGGCGGGGGGCGGCTCCGCCGCGGCCGCCGGGGGTGGCTCCGGGAGCACGTCCGCGGGTGCCGCGTCCGAGGGGCTGGGGGCGCCGGTGAAGGTGGGGATGGCGGCAGCCGTCGCGGCGACGGTCACCGCCGCCACGCTGGCGCTGCTGTTCATGGGAGGTACGGGCGAGTCGTCGCGCGACGTCGCCGACAAGCCCGGTGCCGCGGTCCCCGCCCCGGAGACGGAGCCGCCGGCCGACCGGGAGCCCGAACCCGAGCCGGAGCCGTCGGACCCGGCGCCGGAGGTGCCCGAGGAGGCGGTGACGGAGCCGCCGCCCGCGCAGCCGCAACCGGACCCGCCCGCCGAACCCGGACCTCCGGCCCCCGGCGCGCCCGCGCCGGACCCGGCACCCGCGCCGTCGGACCCGGACCCGGAACCGGAGCCCGGGCCGTCCGATCCGGCACCGGACCCCGAACCGGAGCCGGAACCCGAGCCGGAACCCGAGCCGGAACCGGAACCGGAGCGGGAGTCCTACGAGGTGCGCTCCCTCGCGTACGACCTGCTGGGCAACTCCGACCAGCCGACGCTCCGGCTGCTCGGCAGCAGCTGGGCCTGGCAGCGCGCCGGAATGTCGATCGGCGGGCAGCAGCAGGCGCACGGCATCACCGTCTCCACGGTCTCCACGGTGACGATCGACCTCAACCGGCCGTGCCAGGTGTACCGGGCGCGTGTCGGCATCGACGACTCGACGTCGGCGTTGGGCGGCGCGGTGTTCTCCGTGCACGGGGACGGCGCGCGGCTGTGGACGTCGTCGGTGCTGGAGGGCGGCGATCCGCCGCAGACGCTGCGGGTGTCGGTGGACGGCGTGCAGTCACTGCGGCTGGTGGTCGAACCCCGCGGCGCGCTGGGGGCGTTGGGGCTCGCCAACTGGGCCGAGTCCGCCATCGAGTGCGGCTGACCCGCCGAACCGGGGCCGAGCGGGGCTGTGACCGGCCTGCCCGGGGGGCATCCCGCCCGGCCCGCATCGCCCGGCACGGCATCTCCGTGTCGGGGCGTCACGCACGGGCGACGGACAGCTGCGGCGACGCTCCGCCGTGCGGCCCGTGCGGCCCGTGCGGCCCGTGCAGTCGGTGCGGCCCGTGCGGCCCGTGCGGTCGGGTGCACCGGGCGCCGCGGGCCGCGCCGCCGCCGTTCACCGGACAGAACCGGGCGGGGCTCCGGGGGTGGGCGCCGCGGCCCGGGGGCGGGCCGGTCAGGGGGTGACGCCGCTGGTCACCGCACGCGGCTGGTGGTCGCCGGAGGTGGACCAGCAGGAGCCGCGGCGCGCCAGCAGGCGTCGCAACCAGACCTCCATGGCGACCAGTTCGGCGATGCCGTCGAGCGGCAGCGGCTCGCCCTCGGTGGCGGCCCGGAGCGCCTTGCGCACCACGCGGGCGTCGACCAGGCCGGCGTCGGCGAGCAGCGGCGCCGCGAACAGCTCCATCAGTTCCGGCAGCGCGGCGCGCAGCCCCGCGAGGGCGCTCTCCGCGGCGGCCTCGCGGCTCGAAGCGCCCCAGCCGAGCGGCAGTTCGCGGACCCCGGCGCCCTGGAGGACGGCGCGGAGCACCTCGGCGCGAGCACCGGGCTGGACCCGCAGCGTCTCCGGCAGCGCCTGACAGGCGCGGACGACCTGGTTGTCGAAGAACGGCGCGTGCAACCGCTGGTGGTGGCGTTCGACGGCCTGCACGAAGATGCGGTGGTCCGCGGCGCTGCGCGCGAGGGCGGCGCGGGCGCGGGCGACGCCGGGCCGGCCGTTGTCGGCGCTGTGGCGGGGATGGGCCGCGGCGGCCTCCAGCCGGACCGACACCTCGGCGAGTGCCTCGCCGGTGAGCCAGCGGGCCGCGGGCCCCGGCCGGCTCCAGGAGAGGGAGGCGAGGGAGGTGGCGAGCGCGGTGTCGGGCGTGTCGGCGGTGGGGTCGGAGACGCCGCGCAGGTGGGTCGCGGCGCCGGCGAGGCCGTCGCGGTAGGGGGTCCGGGCCAGGCGGCGCGCGGCGCGGTAGATGGTCAGCGGTGTCAGGACCGAGCGGTTGCCGTCCCGGCTGGCGCGGGCCAGCGCCGTGACCGGGCGCAGCACGTAGCGGCGGTTGCGGTCCAGCAGCAGGTCGGCGAGGCGCGCGGGGTGGGCGTCGAGGACCTGCCGGGCGCCGCTGCCGATGATGTGGTCGGCGCTGCCGGCGGCGAGGCGGCTGCGGTGCCGGGTGACGCCGACCAGTGAGGGCCCGGGTTCGTCGGTGAGGTGGACTTCGTCCAACGCGGCGTAGGGCAGGGCCTCTTCGGCTGCCGCGACCACGACGTGGTGGAGTCGGGGGTCCTCCCCTATGGCACGGGCGCGTTCGAGCTCCGCGAGGCGCGCGGCGCGGCCCTCCGCGCCCCCGGGGGTCAGGTCGTTGAAGGTGACAGCGAGCAGCCGTTCACCGGCAAGGGTGGAACCCGTGCCGAAGACGGTCCCGGGGCGGCCGGGGAGCCCGGCGGCGAGCAGGGCGAGGGTGGTGGAGGCGCTGCCCCCGGAGAGGTCGGCGCCGACGCCCGGTGCCGGTTCCGCGCCGTCGCGGGGCGGCATCGAGGCGACCCCGCGTGCCCGGGCCTTCGCGGGCGGTGTCCTCTCCTCCTGGCGGTTCCCCGACGAGCTCCGCGACCTCGGGGTGCTCACGGCCAGCGAACTGGTCGCCAACT
>NZ_JAAVJC010000323.1 GCF_012033785.1 Streptomyces bohaiensis | reverse complement strand
GCGCCGTCCGTCTCGCTCCCGTGGCGGGAGGAGGTGGACGGCGCGGGGCCGTCGCGCTGAGCCCGGGCCTCCTGCGGCCGGCCCGGGCAGCCGTGCCTACTCGGCCGGAGCCAGCCGCTCCAGGATCAGTTCACGGGCCCGGCCGGCGTCGGCCTGGCCACGGGTGGCCTTCATGACCGCACCGACCAGGGCGCCGGCGGCGGCGACCTTGCCGCCGCGGATCTTGTCCGCGACACCCGGGTTGGCTGCGATGGCCTCGTCGACGGCCTTCCCGAGGGCACCGTCGTCGGAGACGATCTTCAGTCCGCGGCTCTCGACCACCGTGTCCGGCTCACCCTCGCCGGCGAGCACACCCTCGATCGCCTGCCGCGCCAGCTTGTCGTTGAGGGAGCCGTCCGCGACCAGTTCCGCGACCCGGGCGACCTGCACCGGGGTGATGGGGAGGGTCACCAGGTCGACGCCCTGCTCGTTGGCGCGGCGCGCCAGCTCGCCCATCCACCACTTGCGGGCGGCGGCCTGCGGGGCCCCCGCCTCGATCGTCGCGACGATCGCGTCGACGGCGCCCGCGTTGAGGACGGACTGCATCTCGTGCTCGGAGATGCCCCACTCCTCCCGCAGCCGATTGCGACGCACCCGGGGCAGCTCGGGCAGCTCGGCGCGGAGCTCCTCGACCCACTCGCGGGCCGGGGCGACCGGCACCAGGTCGGGCTCGGGGAAGTAACGGTAGTCCTCCGCCTCCTCCTTGACGCGGCCGGAGGTGGTGCTGCCGTCCTCCTCGTGGAAGTGGCGCGTCTCCTGCACGATGGTGCCGCCGCCGGAGAGGACGGCGGCGTGCCGCTGCACCTCGAACCGGGCGGCGCGCTCGACGCTCCGCAGCGAGTTGACGTTCTTCGTCTCGCTGCGGGTGCCGAACTTCTCGGTGCCGTGGGGCCGCAGCGACAGGTTGACGTCGCAGCGCATCTGGCCCATCTCCATCCGGGCCTCGGAGACGCCGAGGGCACGGATCAGCTCGCGCAGCTCGGCGACGTAGGCGCGGGCGACCTCGGGGGCACGGGCGCCGGCACCGGTGATCGGCTTGGTGACGATCTCGATCAGCGGGATGCCGGCGCGGTTGTAGTCCAGCAGCGAGTAGGACGCGCCGTGGATGCGACCGGTGGCGCCGCCCACGTGGGTGGACTTGCCGGTGTCCTCCTCCATGTGGGCGCGCTCGATCTCCACCCGGAAGACCTCGCCGTCCTCCAGCTGCACGTCGAGGTAGCCGTTGAAGGCGATCGGCTCGTCGTACTGCGAGGTCTGGAAGTTCTTGGGCATGTCCGGATAGAAGTAGTTCTTCCGGGCGAAGCGGCACCAGGTGGCGATCTCGCAGTTCAGCGCGAGTCCGATGCGGACCGCCGACTCCACGCCGATCGCGTTCACGACGGGCAGCGCGCCGGGCAGACCGAGACAGACCGGGCAGGTCTGACTGTTGGGTTCGGCGCCGAGCGCGGTGGCGCAGGCGCAGAACATCTTGGTCTTGGTGCCGAGCTCGACATGGACCTCCAGGCCCATGACGGGGTCGTAGGCCGCGAGCGCGTCCTCGTACGACACCAGGTCAATGACTGTCACGGGGGTGTACCTCTCGGCTGCGGGGGTGGGCGGCCCGCCGGTGACGGGGGCCCCGCGCCCGGAGCGGGTCAATCGGAGAGGACATCGTGAATGTCCTCGTTCATGCGGCGCAGTTCACGCCCGAGCAGCGCCACACCGGTGATGACGGCGGCGGCGGAGACGATGCCGTCGACCAGCTGGAGCGTGTCGTGCTCCTCGCGGGCGCTGCGCAGCTGCTTGGCGATGCCGATCACACCGAACACCGAGGTGCCGATGGAAATGTAGACGCCGAGCTTCGACTTGGGCTTGCTCATAGGGCTGGTGCCTCCTCCAGGATGGGATGCCCCCACCGTGCCAGGAAAGCGGCCTCGACCGCGGCCCCCACGCGGTACAACCGGTCATCCGCCATCGCCGGAGCGATGATCTGAAGACCGACGGGCAGTCCGTCCTCCGGGGCGAGGCCGCACGGCAGCGACATCGCCGCGTTGCCCGCGAGGTTGGAGGGGATGGTGCACAGGTCGGCCAGGTACATCGCCATCGGGTCGTCGGCACGCTCCCCGATGGGGAAGGCCGTGGTGGGGGTGGTCGGCGAGATGACCACGTCCACCTGCGCGAACGCCCGCTCGAAGTCCTGCGTGATGAGGGTCCGGACCTTCTGCGCACTGCCGTAGTAGGCGTCGTAGTAGCCGGACGAGAGGGCGTACGTGCCGAGCATGATGCGCCGCTTGACCTCGTCACCGAAGCCCGCCTCGCGGGTCAGCGAGGTGACCTCCTCGGCGGAGCGGGTGCCGTCGTCACCGGTGCGCAGGCCGTAGCGCATCGCGTCGAACCGCGCCAGGTTGGAGGAGCACTCCGACGGCGCGATGAGGTAGTAGGCGGCGAGCGCCTTGGTGAAGGAGGGGCACGACAGCTCGACGACCTCGGCGCCCAGCTCGCGCAGCAGCTCGACCGTCTCGTCGAACCGCTGCATGACGCCGGCCTGGTAGCCCTCGCCGCGGAACTCGCTGATGACGCCGACCCGCAGCCCGGCGACGGTGCCGTTGCGGGCGGCCTCGACCACGTCGGGCACCGGGGCGTCGATGGAGGTCGAGTCCAGCGGGTCGTGGCCGGCGATGACCTCGTGCAGCAGTGCCGCGTCCAGCACGGTGCGCGCGCACGGCCCGCCCTGGTCGAGCGAGGAGGAGAAGGCGACCATGCCGTAGCGGGAGACCCCGCCGTAGGTCGGCTTCACGCCGACGGTGCCGGTCACGGCGGCAGGCTGCCGGATGGACCCGCCGGTGTCGGTGCCGATGGCGAGCGGCGCCTGGTACGAGGCGATGGCCGCGGAAGAGCCGCCGCCGGAGCCGCCGGGGATGCGGGTGAGGTCCCACGGGTTGCCGGTGGGCCCGTAGGCGCTGTTCTCGGTGGAGGACCCCATGGCGAACTCGTCCATGTTGGTCTTGCCGAGGATGACGACGCCGGCGTCCTTCAGACGCTTGGTCACGGTGGCGTCGTAGGGCGGGATCCAGCCCTCGAGGATCTTGGATCCGACGGTGGTCGGTACGCCCTCGGTGGTGAAGATGTCCTTGAGCGCCAGCGGGACGCCGGCCAGCGGGCCGAGCTCCTCGCCGGCTGCACGGCGGGCGTCGACGGCACGGGCCTGGGCGAGGGCGCCCTCCCGGTCGACGTGGAGGAAGGCGTGGACCTTCTCGTCCACGGCGTCGATGCGCGCCAGGTGCGCCTCGGTCACCTCGACCGCGGTGACCTCGCCCGCGGCGATCCGCGCGGCGGTCTCGGCTGCGGTGAGCCTGGTCAGGTCGGTCATGGCGGTCACTCCTCCCCCAGGATCTGGGGCACCTTGAAACGCTGCTGCTCGGCTGCGGGTGCCTGCGACAGCACCTGCTCGGGGGGCAGACTCGGACGGACCTCGTCCGGTCGCATGACGTTGGTCAGCGGCAGCGGGTGGGAGGTCGGCGGGACGTCCTCTCCGGCGACGTCGGAGACGGCTGCGACCGCCCCGATGATGTCGTCGAGTTGACCGGCGAAGTGGTCGAGCTCTTCGCTGGACAGCTCCAGACGCGCCAGCCGAGCGAGGTGGGCGACCTCCTCGCGCGTGATGCCAGGCATGCGGCGATCCTCATTGCTGTGTCGAGGGCTGGGTTGAGCCACCAATCCTATGGGGTGCTCGGCCTGCTCCACGCACGGCAGCCCGGCCGACGGACGCCGTCCGCGGCACCGGAGCGGGCGGAGTGCCGCGGCCACGGTCGCCGGGCACGGTGGGAGCGCCGGAGGGAGAGCCTCGCGTCTCCCCTACGGGCACCCGCGCGGCGCTCACGGCGCGGGGCGGGCCGGGTCCTCCCGCTGCCGCTGGGGGGCCCGGGCGGGACCGGGGGCGGCCGGGCCGTGCCCGGCGACGGCCGCCGCCCCGGCGGCGGGCCGGTGGTGGTCACGGAGCCAACGGGTGGTCTGGGAGGCGGGCATGGCGGGCGAGAGCAGCCAGCCCTGCACCGCGTCACAGCCGAGGTCACGAAGCCGGTTCCACGTCTCGCCGTCCTCGACGCCCTCCGCGACGACGGCCAACCCCAGCGAGTGCGCCAACTCCACCGTGCAGCGCACGATCTCCGCGTCCTCGCCGTCCTCGGCGAGCCGGGCGACGAAGGCACGGTCGATCTTCAGCTCGCTCACCGGCAGGCGCCGCAGGTGGACGAGTGAGGAGTACCCGGTGCCGAAATCGTCCAGCGACATGCGCACCCCGTGGCCGGTGAGTCCCGCCAGGGTGTCGGCTGCCTGCTGCGGGTCGTCGAGGAGGACGTGTTCCGTGATCTCCAGTTGAAGTGCTCCGGCGGGCACGCCGTGGCGCGCGAGGCGCGCGGCGACCGCTCCCGCGAAACCCGGGGTGTGCACGTCCCGGGGCGACACGTTGACGGCGACGGGAACAGCGATGCCCTCGGTGCGCCAGCGCGCGACCTGGGCCAGTGCCGCCTCCAGCACGTAGTCGGTGAGCCGCGGCATCAGACCGGAGGACTCGGCGACGGCGATGAACTCGTCCGGTGCCACCCTGCCGCGCTCGGGATGGTCCCATCGCACCAGGGCCTCCAAGCCGGCGACGGATCCGTCGAACCGCACCTTGGGCTGGTAGTGGAGGCGGACCTGACCGGTGTCGAGCGCCGCGCGGAGGTCACCGAGCAGCGCGAGTCTCCCGGGGGTGTGGCGATCGCGCGAGCGGTCGTAGACCTCCACCGCGGGGCGGCCGGAGCGCTTGGCCTCGGAGAGAGCGACGTCGGCCTGGCGCAGGAGGGCCTCGGCCGCCCGCGCTTCCGGCGGGGCCTCCTCGGTGGCGCCGGTGGGCGCGGCGCGGCGCGGTCGCCCTCCGGGACGCGGCTGCCCCGGCGGGGCGGCGG
>NZ_JAAVJC010000322.1 GCF_012033785.1 Streptomyces bohaiensis | reverse complement strand
GGCCGGTGCCGCGGCACCGGCCGTGGGCGGGTTTCCCGCGCGGCGCCCCCGGCGGGTAGATTTGCCCGCCGGCCGGCTACGGGCCCGGCGCGCGGCAGCGAGGCCCCGAGCGGGGGCGGATACGGCGGAGTGGTGAGTTCACGGACAACGGCGGCAGACGAGGCGGCGCGGCGCAGGACGTTCGCGGTGATCTCCCACCCCGACGCGGGCAAGTCGACGCTCACCGAGGCGCTCGCGCTGCACGCCCGGGCCATCACCTCGGCCGGCGCGGTGCACGGCAAGGGCGACCGGCGGGGCGTGACCTCCGACTGGATGGCCATGGAACAGGCGCGGGGTATCTCGGTGACCTCCGCGGTCCTCCAGTTCGACTACCGCGGCAACGTCCTCAACCTGCTGGACACCCCCGGGCACGCCGACTTCTCCGAGGACACCTACCGGGTCCTGGCGGCGGTCGACTGCGCCGTGATGCTGATCGACGCGGCGAAGGGCCTGGAGGAGCAGACCCGGAAGCTGTTCGACGTCTGCCGCCACCGGGGCGTCCCGGTCATCACCTTCGTCAACAAGTGGGACCGGCCCGGGCGCGAGGCGCTGGAGCTGATGGACGAGATCGAGCAGGAGTTCCGGCTGCGGCCCACCCCCGTGACCTGGCCGGTCGGCATCGCCGGCGAGATGCGCGGCACACTGGACGCCCGTGAGCCGGACGCCGCGCTGCGCTACACCCGCGCCCCGGGCGGGGAGAAGGCCGCGGCGGAGGAGCGGCTGGACGCCGCCGCCGCCCGGGAGGTCTTCGGCGACGACTACGACCGGGCCGTCGAGGAACTGGAGCTGCTGACGGAGACCGGCGGTGGCCACGACCCGGAGGACTTCCTCGCGGGGCGGTCGACCCCCGTCTTCTTCGGTGCCGCCCTCTCGAACATCGGTGTGCGGGTGCTGCTGGACGCGGTGGTGGACCTGGCGCCCGCACCGTCCCCCCGGCGGCTGGCCGACGGCGGCGAGCGGCCGGTGGACGCGGAGTTCTCCGGCCTGGTGTTCAAGATGCAGGCCAACATGGACCCTTCCCACCGGGACCGCATCGCCTTCCTGCGCGTGTGCTCCGGTGTCTTCGAGCGGGGCATGACGGTGACCCGCGCCGCCTCGGGCCGACCGTTCGCGACCAAGTACGCGCACAGCGTCTTCGGCCAGGACCGGACCTCGGTGGAGCTGGCCTACCCGGGCGACGTGGTCGGCCTGGTCAACGCGGCGCAGCTGCGGGTGGGGGACACCCTCCACACCGGGAAGCGGGTGGAGTTCCCGCCGATGCCGACGTTCGCGCCCGAGCACTTCGCCATCGTCCGGCCGACGGACATCGCGAAGTCCAAGCAGTTCCGCCGCGGCATCGCCCAGCTGGACGAGGAGGGCGTGGTGCAGGTCCTCGTCTCCGACATCCGCGGTGAGCAGGCGCCCGTGCTGGCGGCGGTGGGCCCCATGCAGTTCGACGTGGTGCGCCACCGGATGGAGCACGAGTTCTCCTCGCCGGTGCGACTGGAGTCGCTGCCCTACCACCTGGCCCGTGCCACCGACCCGGCCGGCGGTGAGGCGCTCAACCGGTCGCGCCTGGTCCACGGTGAGGCGATGCTGCGCGTCAAGGACAAGGTGACGCTGGCGCTCTTCCCCAGCCGCTGGCACGTCGGCTCCTTCGAGCGGGAGTTCCCGGACTCCCCGCTGGAGCCGCTGATCGCCGCGCACGAGCAGGACTGACCGCACGGCCCGGGCCGGCGGGCGCGGGCCGGCCCGGGAACTCCGCCGTCCGACCCGGAGTCCGCCCGCCGGGCCGGGAACTCCGCCGTCCGGCGGCTCGCCCGGGGACCTCACCAGGGGTCCCCGGCCCGGTGGTCGCAGACCAGCTCGCCGTGCGGTTCGAGGGGGGCGGAGACCGGCAGCACGAACAGCGCGTCGTCGTCCTCCGGGGTCCGCCGCGGGCCGTGCGGGGTGAGGACGGCGGTGGTGCCGCGCCAGCGCTGCCAGCCCAGCCGCTCGTAGAACGACAGCGCGTCGGCGGTCGAGGAGAGCGCGCCCAGCTCGTACCGCTCGCGTACGACCCGCTCCACCGCGGCGAGCAGCGCCGCCCCGTGGCCGCGCCCGCGGCGGCCCGCCGCCACGGCCACGCCCTCGACGTATCCCGTGCGCAGGGGCCGGCCCCGGTGGGTGAGCCGCCGTTCGACGACGGCCGCGTGGCCGATCAGCTCGCCGTCCACGTCGAGCGTGGCGTGGACACCGCCGAGGCAGTGCTCCCAGTCGGACGGGTCGGTGTCGGGCCCGAAGGCGGAGACGAACAGGGCGTGTGCCGCGGCCAGCCGGTCGGCCGGCAGCTCCGCGGTGGGCGTGGTGCGCAGGACGGCCGAGGTCATGCGGTCATCGTCCCGGCCCGGCGCGCCGGTGACCCCGTCGCGGCCCGCGGCGGCCCGGCCCGGTCACGGGGCCAGCGGTGAGATGAGGTCGGCGACCACCGCGAAGTGGTCGGAGGGCCAGACCCCGCCCACCGGACGGTCGCCGACCACCCGCACGTCGCGGACGCCGAACGGGCCCGGGGCGCCCAGCGGCGGCATCGAGAGGTGGATGTAGTCGATCCGGGCGTCGACGTCCATCGGATGGCGGACGTAGGGGTTTCCCGCGCTCCAGGTGGCCCACGGCGCGCCCGGCGCCGCGTGCCGCCACACGTCGATCATGGCCTGGCCGGGGACGGCGGGCGCCGTGCGGACGCCGGCGAAGAGCCGGATCTCGTCCGAATCCGGCTCCGCGTTGAAGTCGCCGGTCACCACGGTGGGGAAGTCGCCGTCGGGGCGGATCTCGGCCACCAGCCGCGCCACTTCGCCGACCTGCGCCGTGCGGACGGCGGAGCCCGCGGGCGCCGCGTGCAGGTGGGTGGTGATCACCGGGAACCGCGCGGCCCCGGTGTCGACGAGGGCGTGCACCGCGACCCGCCCCTCGGGCGGCCCGTCGCCGTGCGGCAGCCGCCGCACACCGGAACCGACCAGCGGCCAGCGGCTGAGGAGGGCGTTGCCGACGCCGACGGTCGGGTCGACGTGCCCCTGCCAGTACGGCGGGACGCCGGCGGGCCCGAAGACGTGTTCCAGCCCCAGCTCCTCTGCGATCACCGCGGCGAGGTTGGTGGCGCCGGCCGACCAGACCTCCTGAAGGGCGATGACGTCGGGATCGAGTTCCCGCAGCGTGGCGATGATCGCCTGCTGCCGCTCCTCCCACGGGCCGAACCGCCACCACAGATTCCACGTCACGATGCGCACGGCCACGATGGTACGTTCGCCGCGCCGTCGACCGTGACCGCGTCACGGGAGCGCCCTGCGCGCCCCGCCCGCCCGGGGCAGGTCAGAGCAGGGTGAGCTGGGTGCCGCCGGGCCCCTGCCGTCCCTCGCCCGGCGTGGTCCCGCCGGTGCCGGGAGCGGGACTCCGGAAGCGGTGGGCCCCGGGCCGGTGCACGGGTCCGATGCCGTACTCGGCCGCCAGCTCGTGGACCTGTCCGGTCACGCGTCGCTGGTACCAGCGAGGCGCGTAGGCGCCGTCCCCGTACAGCCCCCGGTAGGAGGGGAGCAGCTGCGGGTGGTGCTCCTCCAGCCACCGCAGGAACCACTCGCGCGCGCCGGGTCGCAGGTGCAGCGCCAGCGGGGTGACCGAGACGGCGCCTGCGGCGGCGACGGCCCGCACGGTCGCGCGCAGCTGGTCCGGCGCGTCGCCGAGGAACGGGACGACCGGGGCCATCAGGACCCCCACCGGCACCCCCATGCCGGTCAGGGTCCGCACCACGTCGAGCCGGCGCAGCGGGGAGGGGGTCCCGGGTTCGACGGTGCGCCACAGCTCCTCGTCGACGAAGCCGACGGAGACGGAGACGGAGACGTCCGCGGTCCGCGCCGCCCGGGCGATCGCCTCCGCGTCGCGGAGCACCAGCGTGCCCTTGGTGAGGATCGAGAACGGGTTGCCGTGCTCGGTGAGGGCGTCGAGGATTCCCGGCATCAGCCGGTACCGGCCCTCCGCGCGCTGGTAGCAGTCGACGTTGGTGCCCATCGCGATGTGCTGCCCCTGCCAGCGGCCGGTGGCGAGCTCCCGGCGCAGCACCTCGGCGGCGTTCACCTTCACCACGATCTGGCTGTCGAACCCCGCCCCGGTGTCCAGGTCGAGGTAGGCGTGCGTGCGGCGCGCAAAGCAGTACACGCAGGCGTGCGAACAGCCGCGGTACGGGTTCACGGTCCACTCGAAGGGCATCCGGGACGCTCCGGGGACCCGGTTGACGAGGGAGCGGGCGCGTACCTCGTGGAAGGTGATGCCGCGGAACTCCGGGGTGTCCACGGTGCGGGTGACGACGTCCGTCCCGAACAGGCCGGGGGCCGCGTTCCGGTCGGCGTCGCTCAGGTTGTTCCAGCGCATATGTCCTCCTCCGTCCGCACCAGAATAGAACACGCGTTCGGGTGCGGCGAGGGGGTTGTCCCGGTGCGCTGCCCCGGCCGGAGTGCCCGGCGCCCAACGGACCGTCGCCACCACCGCGTTCATCCGACCGGCGCAACGCCCCGCGCGGCCGTTCGAGTGGATTCCGACGCGGGGTCGGCGCCCACGGTGGAGCCTCCGGCACCGGCGGAGCCGTTGTGCGGCACGACCCCGCGCCGGTTCGCCCCGCTCACCCGCCCACCGGTGCCCGCCCGACGCGGCCGCGCCACGGCTTGCCCCGTCCCCACCCTGCTGCCAGTAATAGGCCCCCACGACGGTTGGGCGCCCGCAGGCGGGCGCGAGGGCGAGAGGGCGGCGGAGATGAGCGTCGACACCGACCGGCCCGGTCCCGGGCCGCGCACCTCCGGCGCCCGGGTGCGGCCGGCGGCGCTCCCCGGCGGTGCGACGGTCACCTGCACGGTGGCGGCGCGGCTGGTGGCCGAGATCCGCCCCGACGGCGACTTCCCCACCGTGGTGACCGGCGACTTCAACGCGGAGCCGG
>NZ_JAAVJC010000321.1 GCF_012033785.1 Streptomyces bohaiensis | reverse complement strand
CCCGCCGTGCCGTTCCCCGTCCCGCCGGCGCCCTCGTCGGCGCCCGGAGCACCCGGAGCGCAGGGAGGGGCGGCGGGGCCCCCCGATGACGCCTCCCCCGCGGCCGGCGGGCGACCCGACACCCCGGCGCCGGGCGGGTCCGGGGACTCCGGAGGGTTCGCTCTTCCCGGGTAGGGGTGCGGGCGCACCCGCGGGGGCCCGCACCGCTGCGCCCGTCAGCCCTCGACGGCGGGCAGCGGCAGGGTGTCGTACGCGGACGGCGGACCGTCGAGCTCCTCCAGCGTGACGCCCGGGGCGGCGAGCACCACGTCCCCGGTGAGGTGGACCGCCGCGCTCTCCCCCGTCGCGAGGTCGTCCACCCGGTAGCCGTGCACGGCGAGTGTTCCGGCGTCGGGGTGGTGGTGGTCCTCGCTCGACGTCAGCGACCACGCCTGGTCCACCGTCCGGGGCGCGAGCACGGGATCGGTCAGCGCGACCAGCCGGACGCGCGCCGCCGCGCCGGGGCCCGGGCGCAGCAGCCGGGCGAGGGCGACCAGGAACGCCGGGGAGGTGCCGGTGAAGGCCCGTGCCGGGGCGTGGCCCTCGCGGGCGTGCTCCCCGGTGGGATCGGTCCGCACCCAGCGGATCCCGTCGAGTGCGGCGCCTCGTACCTGCCAGTCCCCGGCGGCGGCCTCCACCCGGAGGGGACGTCCGAGGTCGTCGAGGGCCAGGTCGAGTCGGCCGGCGGGGGCTCCGTCCGGCGTGGTGCGGTGGGCGACGTACCGCCAGCCGGTGGGTCCGGGGGCGCACCGGAACCGCTCCTCGCAGAGCACGGTGCCGTCGTGGGGGTCGTGGAGGGTGTAGCGGCCGCTGGGCATGGGCGCCACCGTACCGACCGGGGCCGGGGCGGCCGGCGGCGGACGCGGAACGGCCCGCCCCGGTCGGGGCGGGCCGTCGGCTGCGCGGTGCCCGCCGGTGCGGCGGGCCGGGGCTCAGTACCGGTAGTGGTCCGGCTTGTAGGGCCCCTCGACGTTGATGCCGAGGTAGGCGGCCTGCTCCTCGGTGAGGGTGGTGAGCTTGGCGCCCAGCGCGTCGAGGTGGAGGCGCGCGACCTTCTCGTCGAGGTGCTTGGGGAGCACGTAGACGCCGGTGGGGTACTCCTCGGTCTTCGTGAACAGCTCGATCTGCGCGATCGTCTGGTTGGCGAAGGAGTTGGACATCACGAACGACGGGTGGCCGGTCGCGTTGCCCAGGTTGAGGAGGCGGCCCTCGGAGAGCACGATCAGCTTCTTCCCCGTCGGGAAGGTCCAGGTGTGCACCTGGGGCTTGACCTCGTCGCGGACGACGTCCGGCAGCTGGGCGAGGCCGGCCATGTCGATCTCGTTGTCGAAGTGGCCGATGTTGCCGATGATCGCCTGGTGCTTCATCCGCGCCATGTCGGGGGCGAGGATGACGTCCTTGTTGCCGGTGGTGGTGATGAAGATGTCGGCGGTCTCGACCACGTCGTCCAGGGTGGCGACCTGGTAGCCGTCCATCGCGGCCTGGAGGGCGCAGATGGGGTCGATCTCGGTGACGATGACGCGGGCGCCCTGGCCGCGCAGCGACTCGGCGCAGCCCTTGCCGACGTCGCCGTAACCGCAGACGACGGCGGTCTTGCCGCCGATGAGCACGTCGGTGGCGCGGTTGATGCCGTCGATCAGCGAGTGGCGGCACCCGTACTTGTTGTCGAACTTCGACTTGGTGACGGCGTCGTTGACGTTGATGGCGGGGAAGAGCAGGGACCCGTCCCGGAACATCTCGTACAGCCGGTGGACACCCGTGGTGGTCTCCTCCGTGACGCCGCGGATCTCCGAGGCGGCCTGCGTCCACTTGCCGGGCGTCTCGGCCAGGGTGCGGGTCAGCAGCTCCAGGATGACGCGGTGCTCGTCGTTGTCGGCGGTCTCCGGCGAGGGGACCTCGCCCGCCTTCTCGTACTCGACGCCCTTGTGGAGCAGCACCGTGGCGTCACCGCCGTCGTCGAGGATCATGTTCGGGCCGCCGGTGGGGGTGTCGCCCCAGGTGAGAGCCTGCTCGGTGCACCACCAGTACTCCTCCAGCGTCTCGCCCTTCCAGGCGAAGACGGGGATGCCGGCGGCGGCGATGGCCGCGGCGGCGTGGTCCTGGGTGGAGAAGATGTTGCAGGAGGCCCAGCGGACCCGGGCGCCCAGCGCCACGAGGGTCTCGATGAGAACGGCGGTCTGCACGGTCATGTGCAGCGACCCGGTGATGCGGGCGCCCGCGAGCGGCTGCTGCTCGGCGTACTCGGCGCGGATGGCCATGAGGCCGGGCATCTCGTGCTCGGCGAGGGCGATCTCCTTGCGGCCGAACTCCGCCAGGGCGATGTCCGCGATCTTGAAGTCCTGGAAGTCCTGCGGGATGGCGCTCGTCATGAGCGGCTGCTCCTCTGCTGTGTCGGAAGTGGGCAGGACGCGGCGGGCCGCCGCCCGGCGGCCGACCGCGCAGTCCGTCGGAGGGCCTTCTTTCCCCTCGGCCGGGGCGGCCTCACCGGCCGTCCGGCTGCCATCAGCAGCGACATCGCACGTCGTTCCCGAGGCTAACAGCCGCCCCCGAGGCCGCGCCATGACGCCGGGCGGGACGAGCCGGGCGGCGCTTCGCCCGGGCGCGTCCGCGGGGCCGGTCAGAGGCCGACCGTGGCGCGGAAGAGGGTCCCCTCGCCCGCGCAGGCCGGCGCGGGCGCGGTGGCGGCGACGAACACGGCCTGGCCTGGGGTGAGTTCGATGACGGCGCCGTCGGGTGCGGTGAGGGAGACGCGTCCCTCGGTGCAGAGCAGGATCTGCGGCCGCCCGGCGGGCGGCGCCACCGGCTCGTCGGACGCGGAGAGCCGTCGGCGCGAGAGCCGGAACTCGGTCACCGGGGCCGGGTAGTGCTCCTCCCCGTCGGCGTCCGGGACGGGACGCAGCACGCCGGGGTCGCCGCCGGTGAACCGGACGATCCGCAGCAGCTCGGGGACGTCGACGTGCTTGGGGGTGAGGCCGCAGCGCAGCACGTTGTCGGAGCCGGCCATGATCTCGACCCCCAGACCGCCGAGGTACGCGTGGGGGACGCCGGCGTCGAGGTACAGCGCCTCGCCGGGGGCGAGGCGCACGTGGTTGAGCAGCAGCGCGGCGATGACGCCGTTGTCCTCGGGCCAGCGGTGAGCGAGCCGGGCGTACGCGGCGCACGCCTCGGCGAACTCGCCGCCGGCGGCCGCGAGTCGCTCCGCCGCCCGGGCGACCTGCTCGACGGTGGCGGCGGGGTCGGGGGCCGTCGGGGCGGTGCCGGTCGCGTCCCGGCCGGCGGTGAGGACGGCGGTGAAGACCTCCCGGAGCGCGCTGCCGTCGCGGTCCGCGCGGAGGGCGGCGGCGTGGCCCGCCAGCGCCGGTACGCCGAGCTCGTCGAGCAGGCGGGCGGTCCGGTCCGGTCGACGGAATCCGCAGAGCCCCTCGAAGGGGGTGAGGGCGCAGATCAGTTCGGGCTTGTGCTGGTCGTCCTTGTAGGTGCGGTGCGGGGCGTCCAGCGGGACGCCCCGCGCCTCCTCGGCGGCGTGTCCGGCGGCGGCCTGCGCGAGGTCCGGGTGCACCTGGAGGGAGAGCGGGGCGTCGGCGGCGAGCAGCTTCAGCAGGAACGGCAGGCGCGGGCCGAAGGCGGCGTGCACGTCCGTGCCGAGCTCCGCGTCGGGGTCGGCTGCGATCAGCTCGGCGAGACTGACCGGTCCGTTGCCGCGGTCGAGGCGGGAGGGGGCGCCGGGGTGGGCGCCCAGCCACATCTCCGCCTGGGGCTCACCGGTCGGCTCGACGCCCAGCAGCCGCGGGATGGCCGTGGTGGAGCCCCAGGCGTACGGGCGCACGGTGTTGTCGAGTCGTTCCATGGGGGTGGTTGCTCCAGTGCGGTCGCGGTCTCGGCCGGTGCGCCGCGGACCGGTCGGCGGTTCCGGCGACGGGCCGCGGGAACGCGGCCGAGGTCATGATCGGGCAGTCGCGGTGAGCGTCAGGTAAACGGCGGTGAAATCGAGCTGGGCGAGGAGCTCACCGGTGGTCTCCAGCGGGTGGCCGCCCTCGGCGGCGGTGAGTTCGCCGAAGGCGACGCCGTGCCGGCGCGCCAGGTCGCGGGCGGCCGCGGCGGCGCGCGGCGGGAGGTCGGCACCGGGCGGCACGTCGGCCGGTGCCGGGCTGTCGAGGAGGATCACGCGGGGGTGCAGTTCCGGTTCGTCCTCGGCGCGGTCGCGGAAGAAGTCGTCCGGGTCGCCGCCGGAGCGCCGTGCGGTGAGCAGCGCCGCGTGCTCGGTCAGCGCCCGGGGCAGCGGGGCGGCGAGGGCGGGGACGCCGGGCAGCGCGTGCAGCAGCCGCGCGGCGTGGTCGGCGACGGCGGTGGCGAGGTCGCCCTCGCTCCACAGCAGTGGCAGCGCGCCCTCGCAGCCGACGGCGAGGGTCTTGGCGGGGTTGTCCCGCGTCGGGACGACCGGCCCGCACCGCTCGGCCGTGGCGTCGAGCCGGTCGGCGAGCGCGTCGAGGGCGGCGCCGTCCGCCTCGCAGACCCCCAGGCGGTCGCCGAGCATCAGCGTGGCGGTGAGGAGCGGCCAGTGGCCGCCGGGGGCGGCGGGGTGGTCGGCCGGCTCCAGGTGTTCCGCGGTGGTGGCGCGCAGCGCGGGCATACGGCGGCGGGCGGTGGCCTCGGCCAGCGGGGAGCCGCCGGGGGCGACCGAGGCGAGGGCGCAGCCCCGCCGGTGCGCCTGGTCCAGCAGCTCGACCAGACCGCTCTCGGAGCCGTCGGCGGAGGTGAGGACCACGACGTCGAGGGGACCGGCCCAGCGGGGCAGCTGCCAGCGCAGCAACCCGGGGTCGGCGGCGGGCCCGGTGGCGGTCAGCTGCACGACGCGCACGGCGCCGTCGCCGAGCGCCGCCAGCACGGCGGCCGCCAGCGGGACGTCCGGGCCGGGACCGGCGACCAGGACGGTCGCGGGG
>NZ_JAAVJC010000320.1 GCF_012033785.1 Streptomyces bohaiensis | reverse complement strand
GCAGAGCGCGCTGGCCATCGACAGCACCAGCGCGGCCAGCAGCACCGGACGCTGCGGGAGGAACGACCGAGGGGCTCAGGTGCGGCGGTGGCCCACCAGCCGCGGCTTGTGCTCCATCCCCGACAGCCCGTGCCAGGCGAGGTTGACCAGGTGCGCGGCGACGTCCGCCTTCTTCGGCTTGCGGACGTTGAGCCACCACTGGCCCGTCAGCGCGACCATGCCCACCAGCGCCTGCGCGTACATCGGCGCCAGCTTGGGGTCGTAGCCGCGCGCCTTGAACTCGTGGCCGAGGATGTCCTCGACCTTGGTGGCGATGTCGCCGATGAGGGAGGCGAAGGTGCCCGTGGACTGGGCGACCGGCGAGTCGCGCACCAGTATGTGGAAACCGTCGGTGTGCTGCTCGATGTAGTCCAGCAGCGCGAAGGCGGCCTGCTCCAGGAGCTCGCGGGGGTGGCCGGCGGTGAGCGCGCTGGTGACCATGTCCAGCAGGCGGGCCATCTCGCGGTCGACGACGACCGCGTAGAGCCCCTCCTTGCCGCCGAAGTGCTCGTACACCACGGGCTTGGACACGCCCGCCTTGGCGGCGATCTCCTCGACCGAGGTCCCCTCGAAGCCGCGTGCGGCGAACAGCGAGCGCCCGATGTCCAGCAGCTGCGCCCGGCGTTCGGTGCCGGTCATCCGCCGGCGGCCGCGCCGGGGCTGCTTCGGGGCCTTCTCCGTGCTGTCGTCGCTCGCCACGCCTACTCCCGGTTCGCTGCTGCGGTCCGTCACCCGGCGCGCACGACGGATGCCCCCTCCCGCTCCTCCGCGTCCTGATCAGCGCGCACACGCCGCGCCTCGATGCGGGAGGACCTGGGCCAGCGTACGTCGTACGCCCAGCCTGCCTTCTCGAACCACCGGATCAGCCGGGCGCTGGAATCGAGCTGGCCGCGGTCGACCCCGTGCCGCGCGCAGGTCGGATCGGCGTGATGGAGGTTGTGCCAGGACTCCCCGCACGAGAGTACGGCCAGCCACCAGACGTTGCCCGAGCGGTCCCGGGACGCGAACGGCCGCTTGCCGACCGCGTGGCAGATCGAGTTGATCGACCAGGTCACGTGGTGCAGCAGCGCGACCCGGACCAGCGAGCCCCAGAAGAAGGCGGTCAGCGCGCCCTGCCAGGACCAGGTGGCCAGGCCGCCGATCAGCGGCGGCAGCAGCAGGGAGATCGCGGTCCACAGCGGGAAGTGCCGCGAGACGCGCCGCACGGCCTCGTCGCGGATGAGGTCGGGGGCGTACTTCTGCTGCGGTGTCTGCTCCCGGTCGAACATCCACCCCACGTGGGCCCACCAGAGCCCCTTCGCCAGCGCCGGCACCGTCTCCCCGTAGCGCCAGGGGGAGTGGGGGTCGCCCTCGGCGTCGGAGTGCTTGTGGTGGCGGCGGTGGTCGGCGACCCAGCGCACCACCGGTCCCTCGACCGCCATCGATCCCGCGACGGCCAGGGCGATCCGCAGCGGGCGCTTGGCCTTGAAGGCGCCGTGGGTGAAGTAGCGGTGGTACCCGACGGTGATGCCGTGGCAGCCGATGAAGTAGAAGACGGCGAGCAGCAGCAGGTCCAGCCAGCTGACGCCGCGGCCCCACGCGAAGGGCACGGCCGCGAGCAGCGCCACGAACGGCAGCGTGATGAAGAGGAACAGCGCGACCTGCTCCGGCGAGCCGCGGCGCTCGCCGCCCAGCGTGGCGGAGGCGGCCTGCTGCTGGCCGCCGGGCGAGCCCCGGTCGGCGGCGTCGGGTGCTGCCGCGGGCGGGGGCATGCCGTCGGGGGAGGCGACCTCGGGGTCACGAGCGTCTGCGGACGTACTGCCCTGAGCCACAGCTGGATCAATGGTCATACGCGAACCTCGGAGCGGTTAAATGGTGCAAAAGGGAAAGTGCGGGCTTACGGTACCGTAACCTACGCAAGCGTAGGTAGAACTGTGCGGAGATCCGCAAGAGCGGGCGAAGTGGTGCAACAGGGCGCGTTGGAGCGCGCGCCGGGGCGTCAGCCGTCGCCGACGCGCGCCCGGGACGGTGAAAGGAGGGTCCCCCCGACGGGACCCGTGCATATCCTGGGGCGGCCGGACAGCGCGGTCCGTAGAGACACGTCGTTAGAGCCGCAAGGAGCCGTACCTGTGAGCAGCGCCGACGCCATCCACGACCCCGGGTCCACCGAGGACCAGGAAGCACACGAAAGCAGCGCGGCCCTCCGCGCCGACATCCGCCGGCTGGGCGACCTCCTGGGCGAGACCCTGGTCCGACAGGACGGCGAGGACCTGCTGGAACTCGTCGAACGAGTCCGCCGCCTCACCCGCACCGACGGGGAGGCCGCCGCCGAACTCCTCGGTGAGACCGACCTGGAGACGGCCGCCAAGCTGGTCCGCGCCTTCTCCACCTACTTCCACCTCGCCAACGTCACCGAGCAGGTCCACCGCGGCCGGGAGCTGCGGGCGCACCGCGCCACCGAGGGCGGCCGCCTCGCCCGCACCGCCGACATGCTCAAGGACGCCGACCCCGAGCACCTGCGGCAGACCGCCGCCAACCTCGGCGTGCGACCGGTCTTCACCGCGCACCCGACCGAGGCCGCCCGCCGTTCGGTCCTCACTAAGCTGCGGACCGTCGCCGCCCTCCTCGACGCGGACAACGACCACGGCGGCGCCGACCGCCGCCGCACCGACCTGCGGCTCGCGGAGAACATCGACCTCATCTGGCAGACCGACGAACTGCGCGTCGTCCGCCCCGAGCCCGCCGACGAGGCGCGCAACGCCGTCTACTACCTCGACGAACTCCACAGCGGCGCCGTCGGCGACGTGCTGGAGGACCTCGCCGCCGAGCTGGAGCGCGCCGACGTCGTGCTGCCGCCCGGCAGCCGCCCGCTGACCTTCGGCACCTGGATCGGCGGCGACCGCGACGGCAACCCCAACGTCACCCCGCAGGTCACCTGGGACGTGCTGCTGCTCCAGCACGAGCACGGCATCGAACAGGCCCTCGCCCACATCGACGAGCTGCGGAGCCTGCTCTCCAGCTCGATCCGCAACACCGGCGTCACCGACGAGCTGCGCGACTCCCTCGCCGAGGACCTGGAGCGCCTGCCGGAGATCACCCCCCGCTACAAGCGGCTCAACGCAGAGGAGCCCTACCGGCTCAAGGTGACCTGCGTACGGCAGAAGCTCCTCAACACCCGCGCCCGGCTCGCCGCGGACGCACCGCACCGGCCCGGCCACGACTACCTCGGGACCGCGGGCCTCCTCGCCGACCTCGCCCTGGTCCAGGAGTCGCTGCGCGCCCACCGCGCCGGACTCGTCGCCGACGGCCAGGTCGAGCGGGTCATCCGCACCGTCGCCGCCTTCGGCATCCAGCTCGCCACGATGGACGTCCGCGAGCACGCCGACGCCCACCACCACGCGCTCGGCCAGCTCTTCGACCGCCTCGGCGAGGAGTCCTGGCGCTACGGCGACATGCCGCGCGACTACCGGACCCGGCTCCTCGCCAAGGAGCTGCGCTCCCGGCGGCCGCTGGCCCCCACCCCGGCCCCCCTCGACGACGAGGGGGCCAAGACCCTCGGAGTGTTCGCCACCGTCCGGCGGGCGCTGGACACCTTCGGCCCGGAGGTCATCGAGTCCTACATCATCTCGATGTGCCAGGGCGCCGACGACGTGTTCGCGGCGGCCGTCCTCGCCCGCGAGGCCGGACTGATCGACCTCCACGCCGGCTGGGCCCGCATCGGCATCGTGCCGCTGCTGGAGACCACCGACGAGCTGCGCATCGCCGACGAGCTCCTCGACGCGATGCTCTCCGACCCCTCCTACCGGCGGCTGGTCTCGCTCCGCGGCGACTTCCAGGAGGTCATGCTCGGGTACAGCGACTCCTCGAAGTTCGGCGGCATCACCACCTCCCAGTGGGAGATCCACCGCGCCCAGCGCCGGCTGCGCGACGTCGCGCACCGGCACGGGGTGCGGCTGCGGCTCTTCCACGGCCGCGGCGGCACCGTCGGCCGCGGCGGCGGCCCCACCCACGACGCGATCCTGGCGCAGCCCTGGGGCACCCTGGAGGGCGCCATCAAGGTCACCGAGCAGGGCGAGGTCATCTCCGACAAGTACCTGGTGCCGTCGCTGGCCCGGGAGAACCTCGAACTGACGGTGGCCGCGACGCTGCAGGCGTCCGCGCTCCACACGGCCCCGCGCCAGCCCGAGGAGGCGCTGGCCCGCTGGGACGCCGCGATGGACACCGTCTCCGACGCCGCCCACACCGCCTACCGGGCGCTGGTGGAGGACCCGGACCTCCCGGCGTACTTCTTCGCGGCCACCCCCGTCGACCAGCTCGCCGAACTGCACCTCGGCTCGCGCCCCTCCCGCCGCCCCGACAGCGGCGCCGGGCTCGACGGGCTGCGGGCCATCCCGTGGGTCTTCGGCTGGACCCAGTCCCGGCAGATCGTCCCCGGCTGGTTCGGCGTCGGCTCCGGCCTGCGCGCCGCCCGGGAGGCCGGGCTCACCGAGGTGCTGTCCGAGGCGTACGAGCGCTGGCACTTCTTCCGCAACTTCCTCTCCAACGTCGAGATGACGCTGGCCAAGACGGACCTGCGGATCGCCGGGCACTACGTCGACACCCTGGTCCCCGACGAGCTGAAGCACGTCTTCGACACCATCCGCACCGAGCACGACCTGGCCGTCGCCGAGGTGCTGCGGATCACCGGCGAGGAGCGGCTGCTCGACGCCAACCCGGAGCTGCGGCAGACGCTCCAGATCCGAGACGCCTACCTGGACCCGATCTCCTACCTCCAGGTCTCGCTGCTCCACCGGCAGCGGCTCGCCGCCGAGCGGGGCGAGGAGCCCGACCAGCTGCTCTCCCGCGCCCTGCTGCTGACCGTCAACGGGGTCGCCGCCGGGCTCCGCAACACCGGCTGACGCCCCGGCGGCCCGGCTTTGGGCCGCCGTCGGACACCCGTGCCGCCCGCCCCGGTCCCCGGTGGCGGGCGGCAC
>NZ_JAAVJC010000031.1 GCF_012033785.1 Streptomyces bohaiensis | reverse complement strand
CCGACGCTCCGCTCGCCCCCGGCGAGCTGACCGTCGTCGTGCTCCCGCCCCGCAACGCGACCACCCGGGGCCAGCTGCTGCGGATGTCCGGCCTCGCCCGCGACGAGGGCCACCAGCTGCTGTGGCGCGAGGTCCGCGGGCCGGCCGGCCCCGGCGCCTGGCCCGCACTGGCCCGGCGGCTGCGCACCGCGGACCGGTTGGTCATCGGCGATCCGTTCTCCCGGTGGGCGCAGCTGCTGCTGGCCGGCTCTCGGACCCGCCGGGTCGTCGTCGTGGACGACGGCACCGCGACCATGGAGTTCACCGCCCAGCTCTCCCGCGGCGAGCCGCTGGTGCGCTGGCACCGTGCCGCGGCACCGCGCGGCGCCCGCGCCGCGCTCTTCGCCCCCGTCGCCCGCCGGGCGCTGCGCGGGCTCAGCCCCGTGGGCGGCCGGCAGGTCGAGGTCTTCACCGCCATGCCGGTCGAGCGTCCGCCGGGCGTCACCGTCCGCCGCAACGACCTGGCGTGGACCCGCGGCCGGTTCGGTCCGCCGCAGACCACCGGCGGCTCCGACCTGGTCGGCACCTCGCTGGTGGAGACCGGGGTGATACACGAGGACCGCTACCTCGCGGCCGTCGCCTCGCTCGCCGCGGAGTACGGCGTCACCCGCTACCTGGCCCACCGCAAGGAGGGGCCGGAGAAGCTGAAGCGGGTCGCCGCCCTGGCCGGGCTGGAGATCGTCCGCCCCGACCTGCCGCTGGAGCTGGTCGCCCGGACCGGTCCGATCGGCCGCCGGGTGCTGAGCTTTCCGTCCACCGTGGTCCACACGCTGCCGCTGGTGCTGCGGGGCACCGACTCGGGGGTGAGCGTCTGCGAGATCACCGACGACTGGCTCACCGACCGCGCCTCCCCGCGCGCCGGCGGGTTCCTCGCCGCCGTGATCGCCGGCGCCCGTGGTGCGCACGGGCTGCCCGTGCTGCCGGTGCCGCTGCCGCCGCCCGCGGTGTGAGAGCGTGCAGAGACCACCCCGGCACGCGCCACCGCACGACTACGCGCTGCGACGTGCGCTCCGTGGCGCACGGCGGGGCGCGCCGCATGAACATGCGCTGTGAAACCGACCACCGGAACGCCCGGCCGCGGTGAACCGGCCACCCGGGGGCGTCCACCGGCCACCGGCCGCCCCGCGCCGCGGGGCCCCGCGCGGCGCCGCGGCACCGAACGCCGTGGTCCGGCCGCGGGCCGTGCCGCGGCGTCGGTCGGGCACCGCCGCGCCCATGGCGGCCACCGCGGGCGACTGGCGGCGCACCGTCCGTGCTGGTAATGGTGCCGAGCCCGGGCCGCGGTCCTCGGATCGGCCGGGCCGCGTGCGGCCGGGTGTGCGCCCCGCCCCAGGTCGGAGCCGGATGATCTCACCCAACGGACCGCGCGGGAAATCCCGTTCCTTACCCGATACGGTTGGGAAGTATGCACGACCATGCGCATAAGCACTCGCTCCTGTGGGTGAACTTTCCATGAGGACTGGGAAGTTCGATGCAGCGGGCGTTACCCTCGGTCACGTGAGCCACCTGCTGTCGCCCGAAACGGACCCCGTCACCGCACTGCACCTGCCGGGGGTGGTACCGGACGGCCTACGCGAGGAGCTCGTCGCCTTCCGCCGCGACCTCCACATGCACCCGGAGCTGGGCAACAACGAGGTGCGGACGACCGCCGCCCTCAAGACCCGCCTGGAGCGCGCCGGGCTCACGCCACGCGTCCTGGACGGCGGCACCGGCCTCTACTGCGACGTGCACCCCGACGGCGGCTCCGGCCGGTGGAGCGGCGGCCGGCCGATGCTCGCGCTGCGCGCCGACATCGACGCCCTGCCGATCCCCGACACCAAGACCGTCGCCTACCGCTCGACCATCCCCGGCCGGGCCCACGCCTGCGGCCACGACGTGCACACCACCGTCGTGCTGGGGGCCGGGCTGGTGCTGGCGGAGATGGCGCGCGAGGGCAAGCTGCCCGTGCCGGTGCGGCTGCTCTTCCAGCCCGCCGAGGAGGTGCTGCCCGGCGGCGCCACCGACGCCATCGAGAGCGGCGTCCTCGACGGCGTCGGCCGCATCATCGCCGTCCACTGCGACCCGAAGGTCGACGCCGGGCGGATCGGGCTGCGGACCGGGCCGATCACCTCCGCCTGCGACCGCGTGGAGATCAACCTCAGCGGCCCCGGCGGGCACACCGCCCGCCCGCACCTCACCACCGACCTGGTGACCGCCGCCGCCCGGGTCGCGACCGACGTCCCCGCGCTGCTGGCGCGCCGGGTCGACACCCGCGCCGGCCTGGCCGTGACCTGGGGCCGACTGGAGACGGGCCACGCCTCCAACGTCATCCCGCAGCAGGCCGGGCTCTCCGGCACGGTCCGCTGCCTGGACCTCGACTCCTGGCGGGCCGCCCCCGACCTGGTGCACGCGGCGGTGGACGAGGTCGCCACCACCCACCGCGCCAAGGTCGAGATCCAGTACATCCGCGGCGTGCCGCCGGTGGTGAACGAGGCCGGCACCGCCGCGCTGCTGGGCGAGGCGATGACCGAGCGGTTCGGCGCCACCTCGGTCGAGAGCACCGAGCAGTCGCTGGGCGGGGAGGACTTCTCCTGGTACCTGGAGCACGTCCCGGGCGCGATGGCCCGACTCGGCACCCGCGCACCCGGTGACGCCTCGGCTACGCCGCGCGATATCCACCAGGGCGATTTCGACGTCGACGAACGCGCCATCACCGTCGGTGTGGAGCTGTTCACCGCCGCCGTGCTTCTCGACGCCGGTCACCGGCCGCTCTGAGACCGCGGTGTCCGCCTCGTCCCGGGGCGAGGGAAAAGGGCCGGTCCGGTCTGTTCGGACCGGCCCTGACCTGCGTCTGGGTGTCCGCGCCAATGTCGGGCTCGCACCCCGTGCGTCATTCGGCGGCCGCGTGCTGTCATATGGCGACCGCATTGCGTTCACGACGATCTGATAACGGGCCCGCCGCATTTGTTTTCACCGGATCTACGCGCGTTACGATCTCGCGGGAAGAGCGCCGAACGGGCGCTTCGAGTGAAGGGAACGCCCTCTTGCGCCGGGTATCCAAGCTTGCAGCCACGGTCGCCGCCACGGCGGCCCTCGCACTGACCGCCAGCGCCTGCGGCAGCGACGACTCCACCGGTTCCGGTGGCAGCAGCGGCGGCGGTACCGGTGAGGGTGCCGCCATCGCCTTCGACGTCGGCGGCCGCGACGACGCCTCCTTCAACGAGGCCGCCGCCCGCGGGGCGGACAAGGCCAAGAACGACCTCGGCGTCGAGACCTACTACCAGACCGCTCGCGACGACGAGACGGACGCGGACCGCGAGCAGCGGCTCCAGCAGATGGCCGAGGCGGGCTACAACCCGGTCATCGGCGTCGGCTACCTCTACGGCCCGTCGGTCGAGCGCGTGGCGCAGGAGTTCCCGGACACCACCTTCGGCGTCGTCGACGCCGTCGCCGAGGGCGACAACGTCTACTCGATGATCTTCGCCGAGCACGAGGCCTCCTACCTCGCCGGTGTCGCCGCGGCCCTGAAGTCCGAGACCGGCAAGGTCGGCTTCATCGGCGGCGTGGACACCACCCTGATCAACAAGTTCCAGGCCGGCTACGAGCAGGGCGCCAAGGACACCGACCCCGAGATCGAGGTCGACGTCCAGTACCTGTACACGGACGACCCCAAGGGCTTCACCGACGTGGCCAAGGCCAAGGAGCAGGCCAACGGCATGCTGGGCCGCGACGTCGACGTGATCTACACCGCCGCCGGTCTCGCCGGCAACGGGTCGATCGAGGAGGTCGCCTCCGCCGAGAACGCCTGGGCGATCGGTGTCGACTCGGACCAGGCCGAGCAGCCCGGCCTCGCCGAGTACAAGGACTCGATCCTCACCTCCGCGATCAAGGGCGTCGACGTCGCCGTCTTCGACCTGATCAGCAGCATCGACAGCGACGACCCGATGTCCGGCACGGGCGAGTACGGCCTGGCCAACGACGGTGTGTGGCTCGCCACCTCCGGCGGGCACATCGACGACATCGCGGACGAGCTGGACGAGGCCAAGCGCCGCATCGTCGAGGGCGAGACCGAGGTCAGCGACACCCCCTGACCCCGTACGGTCACAGCGTCACCACCGGGGGCCCGGCGAGGAGCGATCCTCGCCGGGCCCTCTCCCGGGCGCTACGCGCGTAGCCCCGGGGCGGCACGGTAGCGTCGGCCACCGGCCCCGACTCCTTCGCTCCCGAGGAGAGTGCGTCATCCCAGCCTCAAGCCAGCCCGCGGCCGACGGTGCCCCCGCCGTCGAACTACGCGGCATCACCAAGCGGTTCCCCGGTGTCGTCGCCAACCACGACATCAACATCACTGTCCGCCGCGGCACCGTGCACGCGCTGATCGGGGAGAACGGCGCCGGCAAGTCGACGCTGATGAAGATCCTCTACGGCATGCAGAAGCCGGACGAGGGCACCATCACGGCCGAGGGCGAGCAGGTCTCCTTCGGCTCCCCCTCCGACGCCATCGCGCGCGGCATCGGCATGGTGCACCAGCACTTCATGCTGGCCGACAACCTCACCGTCCAGGAGAACGTCGTCCTGGGCGCGGAGAAGCGCCACGGCATCGGCGCGGCGGCACGTCGCCGCATCCTGGAGATCTCCGACGCCTACGGGCTCGGGGTGCGCCCCGACGTCCTCGTGGAGGAGATCGGTGTCGCCGACCGGCAGCGCGTGGAGATCCTCAAGGTCCTCTACCGCGGCGCGCGGACCCTCATCCTCGACGAGCCCACCGCCGTCCTGGTGCCGCAGGAGGTCGACGCGCTCTTCGACAACCTGCGGGAGCTGAAGGCCGAGGGCCTCACCGTCATCTTCATCTCGCACAAGCTGGGCGAGGTGCTCTCCGTCGCCGACGAGATCACCGTGATCCGGCGGGGCACCACCGTCGCCTCCGTCGACCCGGCCGGCACCAGCCCCAAGGAGCTGGCCGAGCTGATGGTCGGCAGCGAGCTGCCGGTCCCCGAGACCCGCGAGTCCACCGTCACCGACGTGCCGGTGCTGCAGGTCAACGACCTGCACCTCTCCGGCATCGACGCGGACGGCGTCAAGCGCGAGGTGCTCGCCGACATCGACTTCACCATCCACCGCGGCGAGGTGCTCGGCATCGCCGGGGTGGAGGGCAACGGCCAGGCGGAACTGGTCGAGGCGGTCATGGGGATGCGCGACCCGGACGGCGGCACCATCACCGTCGACGGCGCCGACCTCTCGCACGCCTCGACCCGCCGCCGCCGCGAGCACGGCATCGGCTACATCCCCGAGGACCGGCACCGCCACGGGCTGCTGCTGACCGCCCCGCTGTGGGAGAACCGCATGCTGGGCCACATCACGGAGCGGCCCAACAGCCGCGGACAGCGCCTCACGCTCTCCGACGCGCGCGCCGACACCGAGCGCATCGTCCGCGAGTACGACGTGCGCACCCCCGGCATCAACGTCACCGCGGCCAGCCTCTCCGGCGGAAACCAGCAGAAGCTGATCTTCGGCCGCGAGATGAGCCACACCCCCAAGGTGCTGATCGCGGCCCACCCCACCCGCGGTGTGGACGTCGGCGCCCAGGCGCAGATCTGGGACCAGATCCGGGAGGCCCGCCGCGAGGGCCTGGCCGTGCTGCTGATCTCCGCCGACCTCGACGAACTCATCGGACTCTCCGACAGCCTCCGCGTGATGTACCGCGGCCGGCTGGTGGCCGAGGCCGACCCCGCCACGATCACCCCCGAACAACTGGGCGGAGCCATGACCGGCGAGACCACCGGCCGCCTCGGCGGCGACGACACGGCCGCCCCGGAAGCGCCCGAGGGCGCCTCCCCGGCCCGCGACTCCGGTGAGGAGGACGCCCGATGAGCCGCCCCGAGGACTCCCCGCCGCCCGCGGGCGGCGAGGGCTCCGGCAACGCCGGCAGCTCCGACGACCCCGGCAAGGCCGCGGCGGCGCCGCCCGGCGCGGCCGGCTCCGGCAACCGCTCCGGCGGCGGGTTCCTCGCCGCCAAGCTGAGCGACCCCCGGGTCCGCGAGAAGCTGCTGCTGGCCGTCAGCGCGCCGCTGCTCGCGCTGACCGTCGCGTTCGTGCTGGTCTGCCTGGTCATCACCGCGACCGGGCAGAACCCGTTCCACGCCTTCGAGGCGATGTTCAACTACGGCACGACCGACCGCAGCCAGGTCTGGATCCTCAACAAGGCGATCCCGTACTACCTGGCGGCCGTCGCGGTGGCCATCGGCTTCCGCATGAACCTGTTCAACATCGGCGTCGACGGCCAGTACCAGGTGGCCGCCTTCTTCGCCGCGGTCGTCGGCGGCGCGCTCGCCCTCGGCGGGTTCGTGCAGATCCCGATCATCATCCTCACCGCGATGGTGGTCGGCGCCCTGTGGGCCGGGATCGCGGGCTACCTCAAGGCGGTGCGCGGCGTCAGCGAGGTCATCACGACCATCATGCTGAACGCCATCGCCGGCTCGCTGATCGGCTACTTCCTCAAGGAAGGCCGGCTGGCCGAGCGCAACCAGAACATCGTGCACACCCCCGACATCCCGGAGTCGAGCCGGTTCTTCACCATCGACACCGGCGCCGGGCTGATCTACGGCACGGTCGTCATCGCGATCGCCGCCGGTGTCGCGTACTGGTACCTGCTCAGCCGCACCCGGTTCGGGTTCGACCTGCGGGCCGTCGGCGTCTCCGACAGCGCCGCCGAGGCCAGCGGCGTCAGCGTCAAGCGCATGGTCGTCGCCTCGATGCTGATCTCCGGTGCCGTCGCCGGGCTCGTCGGCATGCCGACGCTCCTCAACGACACCGGCAACTTCGGCAACAACTTCCCGAGCGGCATCGGCTTCATGGGCATCGCCATCGCCCTGCTGGGCCGCAACCACCCGGTCGGGATGGCGCTGGCCGCGCTGCTGTGGGCGTTCCTGGAACGCACCGGCGGCCACCTCAACTTCATCGGCTACTACCAGGAGATCATCGGCGTGATGCAGGGCATCATCGTCCTCTCCGTCGTGGTCTCCTACGAACTGGTCCGCCGCTGGGGCCTGCGCCGCCAGCAGCGCATCGTCGGCGCCGAACTGGCAGCCCGGGCGCGCACGAACGACACGGTGGAGGGCGTCGCATGAGCACCGAGATCAGTACCCGCTCGGAGCCGGTGAAGCCCACCGGCAAGGTCGAGCGCGGCGCCCGCCGCAAGCTCAGCTACCCGATGATCCTGCTGATCATCGCCGGTGCGCTGCTGCTGCTCTCCCTGGTGCGGGTCGTCACCGACACCGGGAGCCTCACCGACACCCGCCAGTGGGCGAGCGCCCTGGGCCTCGCGGTCCCGATCGGCCTCGCCGGGCTCGGCGGTCTCTGGGCGGAGCGGGCCGGCGTCATCAACATCGGCCTCGAGGGCATGATGATGCTGGGCCTGTTCGCGGCCGGCTGGATCGGCTGGCAGTACGGCCCGTGGGCCGCGGTGCTCGCCGGTGTCATCGGCGGTGTCCTCGGCGGGCTGGTCCACGCGGTCGCCACCGTCACCTTCGGCGTCGACCACATCGTCTCCGGTGTCGCGATCAACATCCTCGCCCTCGGCGTGGTGCAGTTCCTCGCCAAGCTCTGGTTCGGCCAGGAGGGCAGCGCCGCCGCCGAGGCGGGCGGCAACGACAAGCAGTCCCCACGGATGGACGAACTCGGCGACTTCACGGTGCCGTTGCTCTCCGACGGGCTAGCGACGGTCCGCGGCTGGGACATCTTCTTCGTCTCCGACGTCGCCGGGGTGGCCGGCGCGGCCGTCACCAACGTCTCCTGGCTGGTGCTGATCGCGGTCCTGCTCTTCGTCGGCACCTACGTGGTGCTGTGGCGCACCGGCTTCGGCCTGCGGCTGCGCTCCTGCGGCGAGAACCCCACCGCCACCGAGTCCCTCGGCGTCAACGTCTACCTGTACAAGTACCTGGCCCTGCTGGTCTCCGGCGGTCTCGCCGGGCTCGGCGGCGCCTACCTGGCGGTCTTCGTCCGGATGTACCAGGACGGCCAGACCGGCGGCCGCGGCTACCTCGGCCTCGCCACGATGATCTTCGGCAACTGGCGGCCGGGCGGCGTCGCGATGGGCGCCGGGCTGTTCGGCTTCGTCGACGCGCTCCAGATCCGGGGCGGCGGCACCGTCGTCCACGCGCTGCTGCTGCTGTTCGCGATCGGCCTCGCCGGCTACGCGATCTACCAGTTCTTCCGCAACAAGCGGGCCTCCGCCGCCATCACCGGCCTGCTCGCGGTGGCGCTGTTCGCCTGGTTCTCCTCCACCGAGACCATGCCGCTGGAACTGGTCTCCGCCAGTCCGTACATCACCACCCTCGTGGTCCTCGCGCTGTTCAGCCAACGCCTGCGAGCACCCAAGGCGATCGGGAAACCCTACCGGCGGGGTGAGGGGACATGACCCCCGCCGCCACCCCGACTGGCAGGAGCTGCGGCTCGCCGCGCGCGCCGCCATGACACGGGCGTACGCGCCCTACTCCGGCTACCCGGTGGGGGCGGCGGCGCTGGTCGACGACGGCCGGACCGTCACCGGCTGCAACGTGGAGAACGCCGCCTACGGTGTCGCGCTGTGCGCCGAGTGCGGCCTGGTCTCCGCCCTCCACGACGGTGGCGGCGGCCGGCTGACGCACTTCACCTGCTGCGACAGCCGCGGCGCGGTCATCACCCCCTGCGGCCGCTGCCGGCAGCTGCTGATGGAGCACGGCGGCCCCCACCTGCTGGTGGACACCACCGCCGGCCCCCGGCCGCTGGCCGAGCTGCTGCCCGACGCCTTCGGCCCGGACGACCTGGCCGCCGGTCGCTGACCCCGCTGCCCCGCCGCCCGACGGCGGGGCCGCGGCAGCGACGCCGGACCCGAGCCCCACCCCGCACCTTCCGCACCTCGCACCCCCGGACACGGAAAAGAGCCGCATGGACGCCATCACCGTCATCCGCGCCAAGCGGGACGGCCACGCCCTCACCGACGCACAGATCGACTGGGTGATCGATGCCTACACCCGCGGCGACGTCGCCGACGAGCAGATGTCGGCCCTCGCCATGGCGATCCTGCTCAACGGCATGGGCCGTGAGGAGATCGCGCGCTGGACCGCCGCCATGATCGCCAGCGGCGAGCGGATGGACTTCGCGGCGCTGGACCGCCCCACCGCGGACAAGCACTCCACCGGCGGCGTCGGCGACAAGATCACCCTGCCGCTCGCGCCGCTCGTCGCGGCCTGCGGTGCGGCCGTGCCGCAGCTCTCCGGCCGCGGTCTCGGCCACACCGGCGGCACCCTGGACAAGCTGGAGGCCATCCCCGGGTGGCAGGCCGGACTCAGCAACGAGCGGATGCTCGCCGTCCTGGCCGACACCGGCGCCGTCATCTGCGCCGCCGGGGACGGCCTCGCCCCGGCCGACCGCAAGCTCTACGCGCTCCGCGACGTCACCGGCACCGTCGAGGCCATCCCGCTGATCGCCAGCTCGATCATGTCCAAGAAGATCGCCGAGGGCACCGACTCGCTGGTCCTCGACGTCAAGGTCGGCTCCGGCGCCTTCATGAAGACGATCGACGACGCCCGCGAACTGGCCCGCACCATGGTGGGGCTGGGCACCGACCACGGCGTGCGCACCACCGCGCTGCTCACCGACATGTCGGTGCCGCTCGGACTGACCGCCGGCAACGCACTGGAGGTCCGCGAGTCCGTCGAGGTCCTCGCCGGCGGCGGCCCCGCCGACGTCGTGGAGCTGACGCTGGCGCTCGCGCGGGAGATGCTCGACGCCGCCGGCCTGCCCGACGCCGACCCCGCCAAGGCGCTCGCCGACGGCTCCGCCATGGACGTCTGGCGGCGGATGATCGCCGCCCAGGGCGGCGACCCGGATGCCGAACTGCCCGTCGCGCGCGAGCAGCACGTGCTGACCGTGCCCGCCGACGGCGTGCTGACCGGTCTCGACGCCTACGCCGTCGGGCTCGCCGCCTGGCGGCTCGGCGCCGGCCGGGCCCGCAAGGAGGACCCGGTGCAGGCCGGCGCCGGCGTGGAACTGCACGCCCGTCCCGGCGACACCGTGCGCGCCGGCGACCCGCTGCTGACGCTGCACACCGACACCCCGGAGCGGTTCGAGGCGGCGGTCGAGGCGCTCGCCGGCGACGCGATCCGCGTCACGGCGGACGCCGAACCCGGCACCGGCGCCGGCCCGATCGTGCTGGACCGCATCGCCTGACGCGCCCCCGACGCACAGCACCCCCGTCCGCCCCCGCGGCACGGGGGTGCTGTGCGTCCGGGCGGTCCGCGCGGTGCGGTGCGTGGGGTCTCCCGCACGCTCTCGGTGCGGAGACCGCGCCCGCCGGTGGCGCGACAGGCGGCGCCGGGGCGGCGGGTGGTGCGCTCGCGGGCGCCGCCCCGGCCACGTCCGACGTGCGCCGCCACGCGCCCCGAACCGTCCTGGATCCATCGCCGTCTCTGTCATGATCCTTGCCCGGCGACCTGTAGCCTGAATGCTGGTTTCGGCAACACGTCACGGCTGGAGGTGGTACTGCGATGCGCAGTGAACCTCCCAGTCATCCCCGGCGCCGCTCCGGCGCGTCCAGGGCTCCCGTCGTCTGACGCCGCGGTCCTGGGCGGATCGGTGCGTGCGCGACCACCGGATGTCCACGACCAGCTTCCGTTGCCTGGGGGTAACCCGCCATGACTCATCTGCCTGTCCTGCTGGAGGACCACGACCTCGCCGGTGCCCTGGAGTGGCTGGAGACGCAGCCCGCCTACTCCATCGCCGACGAGATCGCGCGGATGGACGCCGTCGAGTCCGTGATCACCTTCCGGCTCCTCGACAAGGACCGCGCGCTGGAGGTCTTCGAGGAGCTCGACCCCGTCGACCAGCAGCAGATCCTCGAAGGACTGCGGGACCAGGCCTTCGGCGACCTCGTCGAGGGCATGGACCCGGACGACCGCGCCCGCATGCTGGGCGAGGTGCCCGCCAAGGTCGCCCGTCGCGTCCTCGCCGGGCTCAGCGCCCACGAACGCCACATGACCGCCGCGCTGCTCGGTTACCCCGAGGGTTCCGTCGGCCGCTACATGACCCCCGAGACGGTGGCGCTCCAGCAGAACCTGACGGTCTCGCAGGCGCTGGAGGTCGTCCGGCGGCGCGGCGCCAACGCCGAGACCATCTACACCCTGCCGGTGGTCGACACCGGGCGCCGCCTCACCGGCATCGTGGAGCTGCGGGAACTCGTCCTGAGCGACCCCGACCGCCACGTCGCCGAACTGGTCGTGACCGAGCCGCCGTCCGCCCGCGCCACCGACCCCGCGGAGGACGCGGCACGGTTGATGCGCGAGACCAACGCGCTGGACCTTCCGGTGGTCGACAGCGAGGACCGCCTGGTCGGCCTGCTGACCATCGACGACGCCGTCGAGGTCATCGAGGCCGCCGACACCGAGGATGTCGCGCGGCAGTCCGGTGCCGAGCCGCTGGAACGCCACTACATGTCCGCGGGCGTCTTCGAGGTCTCGCGCAAGCGGGTCGTGTGGCTGATGCTGCTGCTGGTCGCGGCGACCCTCACCGTCAGCGTCACCCAGGCGTTCGAGGACGAGCTCGCCACCGTCACCCAACTCGCCCTCTTCATCCCGCTGCTGATCGGAACCGGCGGCAACTCCGGCGCCCAGGCGGCCACCGCCGCCGTCCGCGCCCTTGCCGTCGGCGAGGTCCGCACCTCCGACCTGCTGCGGGTGATCTGGCGCGAGTGCCGGACCGGCCTGCTGCTGGGGGGGATGCTGGCCGTGCTGGGCCTGCTGGTCGGCGCGCTGTTCGTCGGGTGGCAGATCGCCGTCGTCGTCGCCATCACCCTGGTGCTGATCTGCATGTGGGCGGCGACGGTCGGCGGCACCATGCCGCTGCTGGCGAAAAAGCTGAAGATCGACCCGGCGGTGGTCTCCGCCCCCATGGTGACCACGCTGGTGGACGCCACCGGGCTCATCATCTACTTCACCACCGCCAAGATCGTCCTCGGCATCTGAGGGCGTGCCGGGGCGGGCGCCCGCGGCGGGAGGGGGCGGCCCGGAGCGATCGGTCCACGCCCTCGCGCCACGGGGACGGCGGCACGGGAGGTGCTCGATGGCGGAAGCCGAGTTCACGATCCGGCCGCGGGGGCGCCACTGGTGGCCGGCGGTCGGTTTCCCGGTGCTGGTGAGCGCGGTCTTCGTGCCGTGGGCCGTGTACGACCACGGCGGGGGAGCGGCGCCCGTGGTGCTGGGCGCGGTGTGGGTGCCGTCGGCCGTGCTGCTCGCGCATCTGGCGCGCTCGCGCGTCACGTTGACGGCCGACGCGATCGTCGTCCGCCGGCTGCTGGGACGGGCGCGTCGGGTCCCTCGGAGCGAGCTGCGGGCCGCGGTCACCGTGGCGGTCCGCTACCTGCCGGGGGCGGCACCCGTGTTCGACCTCGCGTTCCTCGGCGCGCGGGGCACGCGGCTGCTGCGGTTGCGCCAGGTGTCCTACGCCACCGGCGACCTGCGGGAGCTGGCCCGCCGCAGCGGCGTACGTCCGGTGCGGCTCGGTGTCCGGGACATCCCCGAGGTCGTGGCCCGGTACCCCGGGTTGCTCTCGCGCCCGGAGCGGCGTCCCGGGGTGTCGGCGGCGGTGGTCCTCGCCGCGACGGTCGCCGTGGTGGTGCTCGCGGTGGCGCTTTACGCGGCACTGTGACGCGGTGGGGCTGCGGCGTCGCGACGCCGTGCGCTGGCGCGGACCGCGGCGCGCACCGCGCCGCGGGGGTGCCGACGCCGCACAGCGGTCCGGACGAAGGTTCCGGACCGCCGCGCGGGGCGGGGGTGTCAGCCGCCGGCCAGGGCGGCTTCGGCGAGCGGCACGGGGGAGCTGAGCGGCCCCATGTCGGAGCGGACCGTGTCGGCGCCGTCCGCGAGGTCCAGGATCTCCCGCTCGTGCGGCCTGGCGGTCAGCCGCCAGCGCGGCGCGAGCGCCGCGTAGGTGACCACGTCGTGCCAGGTGCCCTGGGTGTGGAACAGCTCCCGCAGCCTCGCCTCCGGGTGCATGTCGCCGGCGAGCATCACCTCGCGCATGCGCCGGTGGTCGTGGCGGTGCCCGGCCCAGATGCGGTGCATCCCCAGCGGCCCGAAGCCGTAGGCCATCGCCAGCCGGCCCGCCTCGGTGCCGTGGCCGCGTGCCGCGCCGTCGGGGAGGACGACCAGCCCGGTGAGCATGGCGTTGCGGCCGAAGTCCTCCACGAGCAGACCGACGCACCCCGCCATGGTGTCGTCGTCCCGCCCCGTCACGGCGAACACATGGCGCCGCCGCGGGTGTTCGTCACGCCGGCGCAGCGTCGCCTCGAAGGCGGCGTCGGCTGCCTCGGGGGTCATGCGCTCGACACCGAGGTACCGGGTGAGCACCGGATGGGTGTAGATGCGTCGGTGGGCCGCCGCGTCGGAGGCGCGCAGCTCCCGCAGGCGGACGTGGTCGCCGGTCAGGACGACGTCGGTGGTCATCGGCTCCCGCCTCCCGCGGACAGGCGGGCGGCAGCGGCGCCGGGCGTGGTCGCGGACGGGGAACCGGCCCTCGGGCGCGGGGTGCCCGGGGCCGCGAGGTGGGTCGGAGTCAGGTGGTACACGAACAAGGAAACTAGCAGTGCGGGAGAAATGACCCGGGAAATGTAAACCCGTCACCCGCATCGAAAGCATTTTCCTCTCCGAGGGTGGTGCATTGCCCAGCGTGAGATATCCGGGGGGCGCTTCGCGGAACGGTCATCGGAAGGGCTTGACGGTGATCCACTCGAAAGACGTGCAGGCGGCAGCGGTGTTGACCGGTGCACGCGGAGGTCGCGCCGGAGGTGGCGCGGGCGGCGGTACCGGACAGGGAACCGGCCCGACCGAGTCATCAGCTTGCCGGAACGCCACCGGCGCGGACCGAATTCCCTGGTGCCGCAGCGGACATTCCCGCCGCGGAAGTCGCCCCGGCCGGTCGGTGGCGGCGCGGCCCGGCCGCCGCGGGGGGAAACCCCCGCTAACGTGCCGTGTGCGTGCGTGCCGGGCCCCCCGGGCAGGCGAGAGCGAACCGTCGTCCGGGCCGTCCCGTCCGGGACGGCACCCGGCACCCGGTCGGCGTCGGTCGTCCCGCGGCGTGCCACCCACCCGAGTCGCCACCGGAGCCGTCATGACCGTCGAGCCCCTCCGTACCCTCGCCGCGGCACCCGCCGCGCTCCGCCGGGACCTCCGCCAACTGCTGTCCGCCGCTCGGAGCGCCGTGCAGGGCCCGGGGCGGCAGCGGGACCTGGTGGTGCAGTCCCTGAAGGCGGCACTGGCGGCCTTCCTCGCCTACGCGCTGGCCCACGCCCTGCTGGACGACGAGATGACGCTGATGGCGCCGTGGGTCGCCGTCGTCCTGGTGCAGGCCACCGTCTACCAGTCGGTCTCGCAGGGCGCCCGGCAGGCGGCGGCCATCGCGCTGGGCACGGCCGCCGCGACGGGCACCGCGCTGCTTCTCGGCAACCAACTGGCCGCCCTGCTGCTGGTGCTGCCGGGCGCGCTGCTGCTGGGGAACCTGCCGCGCTTCGGCAACCAGGGCATCTACCTCGCCACCTCCGCGATCTTCGCGCTGATCGGCGGTCCGCTCACCCTGGAGGTCAGCGCCCAGCGGGTCCTGGCGGCGCTGATCGGTGCAGCCGTCGGGATGGCGGTCAACGCGTTCGTCCTGCCGCCGCGCTACCTGCGGGACGTCCGCCGGGCGATCCGCGGCGCGACGGAGGAGACGGCGCGACTGCTGCGGGCGATGGCCGACGGGGTCGCCGACGACGAGATGGACCAGCGCGCCGACGACTGGGTCGACGCCTCCGGACGGCTGCCCCGGCTGGTCCAGGGGGTCCGCTCGGCGCTGGAGTGGGACCGCGAGAGCCTGCGCATGAACATGCGCCGCCGCCGCAGCGGCGCCGCGCTGCCCGCCGACTACGGCGCGCACGACGTGGTCAGCGTGCTGGGCCACGTCACCGACCACACCCGCGAGATCGCCCGCACCCTGGTGGAGACCGGACGCTACGCCAGCGAGGAGCGGGCGCTCACCCCCCACCTCGCCGACAGCTACCAGCGGCTGCTGCGCGACGTCGCGGACGCGGTGGAGCTCTACGGCCCGCTGGTCACCACCGCGGACCGCGAGGTCAACCACCAGCTGGAGAGCGCGGTGGAGCGAGCCGAGTCGGGACACCACCGGCTGCGCCACCTGCTGACCGAGGCGCCGCCGGACGCCGCGGGCGCGGAGGTGCTGGGGCCGCTCCTGGCCGACGTGCGCCGCATCGTCGCCCAGCTCGACTACCGCGAGGCGGGACGGGGCTGAGAGCGTGTTTGAGACCCCACGCCGGGCCCGCGGCGTCGGCTGCGGCCATCTGCCGCGTTGTCGAGAGACGCCCGAACACCACCCGGTACGGGGGCGCCCCTCCGCCGTGCAGCTGACCGCATCCGACGCCGCGAGCCGATCCGACGCGGGGTCTCACACACGCCCGGAGGTGCAAGAACAGCTCCGGGCCGCCGGATCGGTACCTGGACGAGGGTCCCGACGGCGGCCCGGAGGGCTGGTGGCGGCGGCCGCGCGGGCCGCCGGCGGTCAGTGCGAAGCGGCGGCGAGCCGCTGCGCCGAGTGGCTGCGGAGGGTGGCGTAGAGGGTGACGCCCGCGGCGGTCAGCAGGGCGACGAGGGCGAAGGCGACGGTGCCCTCCCAGTGCGCCGTGTGGTAGGTCAGTGCCCCGAGCACGCCACCGGCGCTGGCCCCGCCGTAGTAGGTGACGGTGTAGAGCGCCGAGGCCTGGGCGCGGGCCCGGTCGGCGGCGCGGCCCACCGCGGCGGAGGCGACGGCGTGGCCGAGGAAGAAGCCGCCGGTGATGAGCACCAGTGCCAGCAGCAGCAGTGTCAGGTTCTGCGTCAGGCTCAGCACCAGACCGGCGGTGATGGCGCCGATGCCGACGTAGAGTGCGCCGCGCCGGCCGAGCCGGGTGACGGTGACGCCGGTCATCGACGAGGAGCAGGTCCCCACCAGGTAGATGACGAAGACGGTTCCGGCGACACCGGCCGACAGCCCGAACGGGTCCTCGGTGAGGCGGAACGCCACCGCGGTGTAGACGGCGCTGAAGGCGGCCATCAGCAGCATCCCGATCGCGTACAGCCGCAGCAGCAGCGTGTTGCGGAGGTGGTGCGCGACGGTGCCCAGCGCCTCGCGGGCCCGCAGCGGGGTCGGCGTGAAGTTGCGGGCCGCCGGCAGCAGCACCACGTAGAGGGCGGCGCCGATCGCGGCGAGCCCGGCGACCGCCAGCAGCGCCGCACGCCAGCCCAGCGCCTCCGAGGTCCACCCCGCGAGGATGCGCCCCGACATGCCGCCGACGCTGTTGCCCGCGATGAACAGACCCACGGCGCCCACCATGGCCCGCTTGTCGAGTTCCTCGGAGAGGTAGGCGACGGCGGAGGCCGGGACCGCGGCCAGCGCGGCGCCCTGCAGCACACGCAGTGCGGTCAGCGCGGTGAGGCTCGGTGCGAACGGGACGAGGCAGGCCAGCACCAGGGCGACCAGCACGCCGATCGTCATCATGCGGCGCCGGCCCACCCGCTCCGAGAGCAGGCTCAGCGGCAGCACCGCCACCGCCAGGCCCACCGTGGCGCCGGAGACGGTCCAGCTGACGTGGTCGGGGCGGGAGCCGAACGCGGCCGCCAGCTCGGGGAGGAGCGGCTGCGTCGCGAACAGCATCGCGAAGGTCGCGAGGCCGATGCCGAACAGCGCCGCGTTGATGCGGCGGATCGGCGGACGGCCGGCGGCGTCGTCGGTGCGGGTGGTGTCTCCGGTCCCGCCGGCGGCCCGGGTCTCGGGTCGCGGCGCGGAGGTGGTGGTCCGGGAGTCGGGTGCGGTGCTGGCGGACGGACGCGGGGACGGCGGGGTGAGGGCCCCCGCTGTCGCAGGAGCCCTGGTGGCTGTGGAGGGCATATAACGAAAGTAGAACGGCGGGTTTCATCCGTCCAATGCACAAAACGCTAGACTTTGATGCAGCTGTGCATAACTCGAGGTGAGGACGGTCCATGTCACCTGTCGGCAACAAGGAAGACAATCGTGTGACACCGGGCTCATCGGGCTCCTCGGACAGTGCGGGCCTCGGGCAGGAGTCGTGGGCCTCGCTGCTGACCCCCCGACTCGCCCAGTTCGCGGCCGTCGCCCGCCACGAGCACATCACCCGCGCCGCCCAGGAACTCGGCGTCCCGCAGTCCACGCTCAGCCGCGCCATGGCGCGGCTGGAGGAGGACCTGGACATCTCGCTGCTGGCCCGTCACGGCCGCGCCGTCTCCCTCACCCCCGCAGGCCGCGCCTTCGCCCGCGCGGTGGAACAGGCGCTGGGAGAGGTCGAACGGGCCGCCGAGGTGGTGCGCACCGACGCCGACCCGGCGACCGGCAAGGTCGCCTTCGGCTTCCTCCACACCATGGGCCCGGAGACCGTCCCCGCGCTGATCCGCGAGTTCCGCTCCGACCACCCGGGCGTCCGCTTCTCCCTGGTCCAGAGCTACGGCGAGGACATGATGGAGCGGATGCGCCGGGGAGAGCTGGACCTCTGCCTCACCTCGCCGATCCCCGACGCCCCGGACCTGGTGACCCGGCGCCTGGCCCTCCAGCGGCTGCGGCTCGTCGTGCCCGCCGACCACCGGCTGGCCGGCCGTCGCCGGGTGCGGCTCGCCGAGGCGGCCGAGGAGGCGTTCGTGACGCTGGAACCCGGCTACGGCCTGCGCAAGCTCACCGAGAAGCTCTGCGCGCAGGCCGGCTTCACCCCTCGGGTCGCCTTCGAGGGGGAGGAGGCCGAGACGCTGCGCGGTCTCGTCGCCGCAGGACTCGGCGTGGCGCTGCTGCCGCCGCCCACCGTGCCCCGGCCGGGCGTCCAGGAGCTGAGCGTCACCGCGCCCGCCGCGGTGCGCGAGATCGGCGTCGCGTGGATGGCGGGCCACCCCGACACCCAGCCGGTCGCGGCGTTCAAGGCGTTCCTGCTCAGCCGCCGGGACCGGGTGCTCGCCGGCTCGTCCGAGGCGCCGCCCGGACCGGAGGCGCCCGCCGCCGGCTGACGCCGTCCGGGCGGACAGCGTCAGCGCCGCCCGAACGCCGGTGCGCCGGAGGTGCTGACACGCGCCGGCAGCGGTCCTCCGGGCCGGTTGTCCCCCTGTGTCTACGCGCGTAGGAGTAATCTGACCGGATGACTGAGAGCCACACCGTCCCCGCCGCCGCGGCTCCCACCGCGGACCAGATCATGCGCGCGCCCAAGGTGCTGCTGCACGACCACCTCGACGGTGGTCTCCGCCCGGCCACCGTCCTCGAACTCGCCCGTGAGCAGGGGTACGACCGCCTCCCCGCCGAGGACGCGGCCGCGTTGGGCACCTGGTTCCGCGACGCGGCGGACTCCGGGTCGCTGGAGCGCTACCTGGAGACGTTCGCGCACACCTGCGCCGTGATGCAGACCCGCGACGCGCTGGTGCGGGTCGCCGCCGAGTGCGTGGAGGACCTCGCCGCCGACGGCGTGGTCTACGCCGAGGTGCGCTACGCCCCCGAGCAGCACCTGGAGGCGGGGCTGACCCTGGAGCAGGTCGTCGAGGCGGTCGACGACGGCTTCCGGGAGGGCGAACGGCGGGCCGCCGCGGCCGGCCACCGCATCCGGGTGGGCGCGCTGCTCACCGCGATGCGTCACGCCGCCCGCTCGCTGGAGATCGCCGAACTGGCCAACCGGTACCGCGGGTCGGGTGTGGTCGGCTTCGACATCGCCGGCGCCGAGGCCGGGTTCCCTCCCACCCGCCACCTGGACGCCTTCGAGTACCTGAAGCGGGAGAACAACCACTTCACCATCCACGCCGGCGAGGCCTTCGGGCTGCCCTCCATCTGGCAGGCGCTCCAGTGGTGCGGGGCGGACCGTCTCGGTCACGGCGTGCGCATCATCGACGACATCACGGTCGCCGAGGACGGCACGGTGACGTTGGGCCCGCTCGCCGCCTACGTGCGGGACAAGCGCATCCCACTGGAGATGTGCCCCACCTCCAACCTCCAGACCGGCGCGGCGCCCTCCTACGCCGAGCACCCGGTCGGCCTGCTGCGGCGGCTGCGGTTCAGGGTCACCGTGAACACCGACAACCGGCTGATGAGCGGGACCAGTATGAGTCGCGAGTTCGAGGAACTGGTGCAGGTGTTCGCCTATTCACTCGACGACCTGCAGTGGTTTACAGTCAATGCGATGAAATCCGCATTCATTCCTTTCGATGAACGTTTGGCGATGATCAATGATGTGATCAAGCCCGGGTATGCGGCTCTGAGGTCCGAGTGGTTGTTCGCCAGCGGGCTTCGGCACCGCGCCTGAGCTGCGCCGTAGTTTCTGTGTGCGAATTCCGCACGGTTTTTCGTGGGGCTTCTCGGCGGGGTGGCGCGGCTCCGGCCGGAGGTGTTTCGGTGTTTGGCGGGTCGTACCCGGAGCTGGTTAGGTTGCGACCCGCTGCTCACCCATCTCCCCACACGAGGACGTAGCCAGAAATGAAGCACGGAACTGTGAAGACCCTCGGTGCCGCCGCTGTCGGCGCCGCGTTCGCCGTCGCCGCCGCGGGCACCGCCTCCGCCGCCACCGACCAGGTCGGCCAGGTTGCCGGCGACGTGCTGGGCTCCCTGTCGGTCACCGACGCGCTCCCCGTCGACCAGGTCACCACCCTCGCCGCGGACGCCCCCCTCTCGCAGGTGCTGCCGTCGAGCCAGGAGGACCTGCTCAACTCCGCGGGCCAGGTGGTCAGCGAGGCCGCCTCCAACCCCACCAAGGTCACCCAGGACCCGACCTCCCTGCTCGGCGGCCTCCCGCTGGACAGCGTCGTCATCTGAGCCGGGGAACCGGACTCCCGCGAGGCCACCCAGATCGTCGCGCTACCCCCCGGCGCGCACGCGGCAGGGCCGCACCCCGTTCACGGGGTGCGGCCCTCGGCCGTTGCCGCCCGCGCCGCGGTCGCCCCACCGCCGGCCGCGCGACGGCTCAGTGCGCCCAGGCGTCGCTCTTCGCGGGGCGGTCGCTCGGCAGCAGCAGCCACAGCGCCAGATAGGCCACGAACTGCGGGCCGGGCAGCAGGCAGGAGAGCACCGCCAGGATGCGGACCAGCCCCGGCTTCATGCCGAACCGGCGGGCGATGCCGGCGCAGACGCCGCCGATCCACCGTCCTTCGGCCGGTCGGGACAGCGTTGTGGTCCTCACTTTGCCTCACCTCTCGTGTCGCGGGTCGCCATCGCTTCCGCTGACGCGTACCCACTCTCGCGGGGGTGACGACCTCTTCCCTCACCGTAGGGAGAACGGGCCCCCGACCGCATCGGTCCCAGGGCTTACCCGCACCCCGGAACGTCTCAGGGCCCTCCCCCGAGGGGAGGGGTGCACTGCGGTGGGCAACCGGTGAATCGTTCCTTCACCCGCGACCGCCGCCGCGGCGCCGAAGCCACGGCCGGGGCCGCCGGGGCCGCCCGGGCCGCCGTGATGGGAGGACTCGCAGAAGACCGTGACCGTGCTCCCGGCCTCCGCCGGGACGCCGCCCGCCGGGTTGCTGTGGCTCGCGGAGGACCGGGGGCGCAGGCAGGAGTGGTCCAGTTCCGCGAGGAAGCCGGCCTCCATGATCGCGCCCATCGCCTCCATGGAGCGGGACCCCGCCACGTCGGGTACCGGCGCGCTGGTCGTCTGCGCCGGGCCCGTGGAGATGGTGATCGTCACCGGGCTCCCGGGGGCGACCGCGGCGCCGGGGGCGGGCTCCTGGCCGATGACGACGCCGGGCGGCGCGCCGTCCTCGGAGTTCACCTCGGCCACCGCGAGCCCGCGGGCGGCGAGCTCCGCCCGGGCGTCGGCGGCGGAACGGCCGTTGAGGTCCGGCACGCTGACGGTCTCGGCCACGGGAGCGCCGGCGTCCGCGCCCTGGTCACCGCCTCCGCCCCCGTCGCCCCCGCCGCCGTTCTCCGGGGCGACGGCCACCGTCACGGTGACCTCGGAGCCGGCCTCGGCCTCCTCGCCGCCCTCCGGGCTCTGTGCCAGCACGGTGCCGGGGGCCGCCTCGGTCGACTCACGCGTGTCGCGGACCGGCTCCAGGCCGGTCTCGCGCAGCGTGGCCATGGCAGCGTCCTCCTGCTCGCCGGTCACGTCGGGGACCTGCACCGTCCCCTCGGCCTCACCGGTGCCGTCGGAGGGGTGGAGGGTGATCGTCGCCCCCTCGGTGACCTGTGAGCCCGCCTCGGGAGAGGTCGCGCAGATCACCTTCTCGGGCTTGCCGCAGGAGCGCGTGGCGCCCGTCTCCGGTGACAGCCCGTCCTCGCGGACCTGGTCGGCGGCCTCGCTCAGCGAGGAGCCGGAGTAGTCCCGCAACGCGAAGGTGTCGTCGTCCGACCCGCCGAGGAAGGAGGTGAAGGCGACGATGCAGACGACCACCGCCGCCACGGCGCCCGCCACCAGCACGGCGCGCTTGCGCCGGTCGTCCCCGGCGGAACGCGCCGCACGCTGTTCCGCGCGGCCGCCGCCCTGGGTGGGCGCGGGCACCGGATGGCCGACGGCGGTCGCCCGCTGCGTCGTGGTCCCGGGGACCGGCGCGTAACCGAGCACCGCCTCGATGTCGAGGCGCATCTCGTCGGCGGTCTGGTAGCGCTCCTCGCGCCCCTTGGCGAGCGAGACCATGACGACGTCGTCGATCTCGGACGCGATCCCCGCGGCCCGGTGGCTGGGCAGGTCGGGCTCGGCGGTCACATGCTGGTACGCCACCGCGACGGCGGACTCGCCGTCGAACGGAGGCCGTCCGGTGAGGAGTTCGTAGAGCAGGCACCCCGAGGAGTAGAGATCGGAACGCGCGTCCACCTTCTCGCCGCGCGCCTGCTCGGGCGAGAGGTAGTGCGCGGTGCCGATCACGGTCGAGGTGGCGGTCATCGTCATCCCGCCGGCGCCCATGGCCCGCGCGATGCCGAAGTCCATGACCTTGACCTGGCCCTCGGTGGTGAGCATCACGTTGGCGGGCTTGATGTCGCGGTGGACGATGCCGTGCTCGTGGGAGTAGGCCAGGGCGCGCAGGACGCCGGCGCAGATGCGCAGCGCCTCCTCCGGCATCATCGGCCCGCGCTCCAGGAGGTCCGCCAGCGTCGCGCCCTCGACGTACTCCATGACGATGTAGGGGACGACGACACCGTTGACCTCCCCCTCACCGGTGTCGTAGACGGCGGCGATCGCGGGGTGGTTGAGCGAGGCGACGGCCTGCGCCTCGCGCTGGAACCGCTGTTGGAAGACGGTGTCCTGGGCGTGGTCCGACAGCAGCGTCTTCACCGCGACCGTCCGGCCGAGCCGCCGGTCGTGCGCGAGATGGACCTGTGCCATGCCGCCCCGGCCGAGCTGTCTGACCAGCTCGTACCGGTCCGCGAGGAGCGTCGGCGCGTTCATGTTCGTGTCTCCCCCAAAGAGACTCACCACCGCGCCCCCGCCCGGTGTCCACTTTCCGCCCACACCCTAGCGGCTCCGAAGTGGCGCCCCGAACAGACGCGTTGCGCCCGCGACGGCGCCCCGCGGGCCGGTCGGCCGCTGGCGGGGAACGGTTCGGCGATGTGCGTACACTTGCGCGGCGCGCGAGGCGGGTGGGAGGTGCACGGGTGTGACGACGGACACGGACGGGCCCGGTGAAGGGCTCTCGCCGACCGGGGAGCTGCGGTGGGAGCGGCTGCGGGCGGACCACGCCGACGCGGTGCTCGCCTTCGAGCAGGAGAACCGCGCCTGGTTCGCGCGCTGGGTGCCCGACCGGGGCGACTCCTACTTCGCGGAGTTCGCCGAGCGGCACGCCCGACTGCTCCGCTACCAGGCCGCGGGGAGCGACCACTTCCATGTGCTGCTCGACGGCGCCGGAGCGGTGGTGGCGCGCGTCAACCTCGTCGACGTGGCCGGGGGACGGGCCGAGGTGGGGTTCCGGGTCGCGGAACGCGCGGCCGGGCGCGGGGTCGCCACCCACGGGGTGCTGCGCGGCTGCGCGTCGGCGCGGGAGGAGTACGGACTGACCGGGCTCCGCGCCGCCGCGGCCGTGCGCAACACCGGTTCGCGCCGGGTGCTGGAGCGCGCGGGGTTCGTCCCCGTCGGCGAGACGACCCTGGCGGGGGAGGCCGCCGTCAGCTATCGGCGGGAGCCGCTGCCCGGGGCGCGGCCCCCGCAGTGAGCCCGCGGCGCGTGTCGTGTGCCCGCCGCGCGTCGCCCGGCGCGCGGCGGCGCCGCACGCCGGGGCCGGCGTCAGCCGCCGGTGAGTTCGCGGGCCGCCTCGCTGAGGTCCTTCGCGGTGTCGATCGCCCGCCAGTAGGCGCGCTGCGGCAACGGAAAGCCGGCGAGCAGCCGTTGGCGCGCCAGCCGCGGGAAGGTGGTGCGCTCGTGGTCACCGCGGTCGGGGAGCAGCGCGGTGAACGCGGGTGAGAAGACGTACACGCCCGCGTTGATCTGGAACGAGACCGGCGGGGCCTCGATGAAGTCGGTGACGTTGCCCATCTCGTCCGTGGCGACGGCGCCCCACGGCAGGCGGGGGCGGGCCAGCGCCAGCGTCGCCATCGCCTCGCGCTCGACGTGGAACTCCGCCATCTCCCGCAGCGAGAAGCGGGTCCAGATGTCGCCGTTGGTGGCGTAGTACGGCTCGTCCGGGCGGGGCAGCGCCGCGGCGGCGTACTTCAGACCGCCGCCGCGGCCCAGCGGCTCCGTCTCCACCACGGTGGTGGCGCGCAGCGGGAGTTCCGTCTCCCGCAACCACTCCTGCAGCACCTCGGCGAGGTGACCGCAGGAGATCACCACGTCGGTGACACCCTCGGCGGCGAGCCAGGCCAGTTGGTGGCCGATGATCGGCGTGCCCGTGCCGGGGATCTCCACCATCGGCTTGGGGCGGTCGTCGGTGTACGGGCGGAGGCGTGAGCCCTGGCCACCCGCCAGAACCACGGCCTGCGTGGGGTGCGGAAGGTCGGTCATGATCCGCAGCGTACGGGATCGCCCGGTCCGCGCAGCGCGGACCGGGCGATCAGGGAGGTTCGGGACCGGGCACGCCCGGTGGCGTGCTCAGACGGTGTCGGCGACGCCGGCGGCGAACGAGGTGTCGCAGACGGGACGGGCGTGCTCCTGCGCCAGGGCGGCGCTGCCGTACTTCTCGACGGCGGCCTGGCCGAGGGCGCGGGCGATCTCCATGCAGTGCACGGCGAGCGCGGGGTCGAGCTCCACCTCGCGCTGGAGGCTGGTGAGCGCCGTGCCGGGGTCCGCGGCGTGCAGCTCGTCGATGAGCGAGACCAGCAGTTCGTCCTCGGCGGGCAGCGGCTCGGCGGCCGGTTCGGTGTGCTGCGGCGCGCGCTCGGAGCCGGCGTTGACCACCGCGCTGTCGACGGGCGGCTCGGCCCACGGGACCTTGGCGACGGCGAGTGTCCCGGAGAGCACCAGGACGACCGGGAGGACAAGGGCAAGGGTGCGGCCGATGCGGCGGGCTGCCTGGTTCACTGGATGTCTTCCTCGCGTGTGTGGTTGCGGTCGGTTGCAGTGGCCTGGGGGACGACTGCGATCGTAGCGAGGTGTAGTGATGTGGCGACATCTTGTCACCCTCAAGGGCGATGTCGGGACACAAGTTCGCCGGTTCGGGTCGGTGAACCGGCCCCGGCGGGCTGTCGTTCACCGGAACCGCTCCAGTGGCCCCACGCGTCGGCGCGCGGGGAGAGGCCCGACGCCGACGCCGACAGGTACCGACGACAACGCGGGCCGTACTCTCGCTCCCGGCGAGAGTACGGCCCGCGATGGTCCGATGCACAGCGTGACGGGCGGAAACCGCCCGCCGAACGTCAGTCGGAGAGACGCTCGCCGGTGCTGGTGGCGAAGACGTGGGTCTCGCCGGCGCGCGGCACCACGTGCAGGGTGGCGCCCTTCTCCGGGATCTGGCGGCCGCCGACGCGGACGACCAGGTCCTTGGTCTCGCCGTTGACCTCGGCGGTGCCGTAGATGTAGCCGTCGGCGCCGAGCTCCTCGACGACGTTGACGGTGACGGCGAGGCCGGCGGCGCCGGACGGGTCGTCCTTCGCCAGCTCGGTGCCGCTGTTCTCGACGATGTCGAAGTGCTCCGGGCGGCAGCCGACGACGACGTGGGTGTCGCCCTGGTTGGCGGCCTCGGTCAGCGCGGTGCGCTCGACCGGCACGACGCTGTTGCCGAACTTCACGCCGCCGTCGGTGATCGGCACCTCGACCAGGTTCATCGCCGGGGAGCCGATGAAGCCCGCGACGAAGAGGTTGGCCGGCTTGTCGTACATGTTGCGGGGGCTGTCGACCTGCTGGAGCAGGCCGCCCTTGAGGACCGCGACCCGGTCGCCCATCGTCATGGCCTCGACCTGGTCGTGGGTGACGTAGACGGTGGTGACGCCCAGGCGGCGCTGCAGACCCGCGATCTGGGTACGGGTCTGGACGCGGAGCTTGGCGTCCAGGTTCGACAGCGGCTCGTCCATGAGGAAGACCTGGGGCTCACGCACGATGGCGCGGCCCATCGCCACACGCTGGCGCTGACCGCCGGAGAGCGCCTTCGGCTTGCGGTCCAGGTACTCGGTGAGGTCGAGGATCTTGGCGGCTTCCTCGACCTTGGTGCGGATGTCCGTCTTGTTGACGCCGGCGATCTTGAGCGCGAAGCCCATGTTCTGCGCGACGGTCATGTGCGGGTAGAGCGCGTAGTTCTGGAACACCATGGCGATGTCCCGGTCCTTCGGCGGCAGGTGGGTGACGTCGCGGTCACCGATGCGGATGGCACCGCCGTTGACGTCCTCCAGCCCCGCGAGCATGCGGAGCGAGGTCGACTTGCCGCAGCCGGAGGGGCCGACGAGGACGAGGAACTCGCCGTCCGCGATGTCGATCTCGAGCTGGTCGACGGCGGGCTTCTCGGTGCCGGGGTAGACCCGGGTGGCCTTGTCGAACGTAACCGTAGCCATGGCTGTGTACTCCCTCACCGGCAGGAACGTGCCGGACGATCCGAGTGGGGTCGAGCGCCCAGGGGTCTGGACCTCCGCAACCTAACCCGAACGAGTGTCCCGTGTCACCAGTCGCGACGTGCGGTTTCGCGCGGCCGTCGCGGTGCGGTGCGGGCGGGGGCCACCGCCGGTGCGTGGCGCGGCGGTGCGGGCCGGGCGCGCTACCGCGCCGCTACCGGGACGCGACGGGCCGCACCGCACGATGAGGCCGGTGCGACCGCCGACGCCGGACGGCGGCCCCGGGCCCGCCCCGGGACGTCGCGCCGCCGGACGGGGGTTCCTCCCGTCCAGGACCGGCGGGGGGGCCGGCGCCGTCCGCGAGGGGGAACATGCACGTGCGACTACTCGGGCCCGTCGAGGTCCGGACCGCCGAGAGGTGGGAGCCGATCACCGCCGCCAAGCAGCGCCACCTGCTGGCGCTGCTGGTGGTCCACCGGAGCCGGACGGTGCCCGTCCCGGTGCTCATCGAGGAGCTGTGGCCGGTCGATCCGCCCGCCACCGCTCGCGCTCTGGTCCGCAACTACGTCATGCGGCTGCGGCGGCTGCTCGGCGACGACGACGGCTCCGTCATCGTCTACGGCCCGCCCGGCTACCGGCTCGACCTGCCACCGGGACGGTCGGACGCCGAGCTCTTCCGGGCGGGGGTCGCCGCCGGACGGCGGGCGCTCGACGAGGGCGACGCCGTCGTCGCGGTCCGCCACCTGCGGGCGGCGCTGTCGCTGTGGCGCGCCGTCCCGCTGGCCGACCTGCCGGGGGAGGGGATGGTGGGGGTGGTGCGGCGCGAGCTGGAGGGGGTACGGGACGCCGGGCGCGAGCTGTTGATCGATGCGCGCCTGGTCACCGAACCGGCCGCGGTGGTGCCCGAGTTGCGCGTCCTGGCGGCGCAGTCGCTGCGGGAGTACCGGTGGGGTCAGCTGATGCGCGCGCTCTGGCTGTCGGGCGCTCCCGCCGAGGCGCTCGGCTGCTACGGCCGCCTGCGTGCCGCGATGGCGCAGCGGTACGGCGCGGAGCCCGGGCCCCACCTGCGGGAGTTGCGCGACCGGATCCGGGCCGGGGAGCGGGGGAGGACGACCACCGGCGTGCGGTGAGGCGGTGCGGACGGGGCCGGGCGCGGCGGGCCGTGACGGGCGTGCCCCGCAGCCGGCCCCGCGGTGGTCCGCACGGTTCCGGCCGTGCGGTGCGGGCCCTTCCTCCTTACCCGAACGGGGGGCGGGGCCGTCCGCGCCGCCTTCGGTACACTGCTCGGGTCACGCCGCCTTAGCTCAGCTGGTCAGAGCAGCTGTCTTGTAAACAGCAGGTCGTCGGTTCGAATCCGACAGGCGGCTCGGTGGTCACCCGCTGGGTGACCGGATACGGCAGCGCCCCACCCGTTCTTGCCACGGGTGGGGCGCTGTCGTGCGTCACGGCCGTTTCGCGTACGGCTCGTGTACGCGGGTGCGGGGTCGGTGCAGCGGGCGTACGCCGGGCGCTGCGGTGGCCGGGGTCCGTGCTTCCGGTCGCTGATGACGCGGTGTCGGAAAGTCGCCGTCGCCGACGCGGTCCCGCGCCGGCGTGGTCGCCTCCTCCCGTGCCGTCGGACTGCACGGCTCCCACCAGGCACGGGGTGACCGCGTGGCTCCGGGGTGTTGCGCCGGGCGTCTAATCGGTGACAGGCTGGGGGAGTTGTGGCGTCTGGTTCTGAAGTGGGCCCCCGGTGATGCGTGCCGCTGTGACGGCTGCGCCGCTGGTCCCGGGGGTGGGTGTCGGGTGAGGGTCGTCCGCGGTGGCCACGCAGGAGCTACGGCCGATCACTTTCGGTCGGTCGTGCGGCTGTAAAACTGGTCTGGACATGCCAAGCTGTACGGGTTCCAAATACACGATGAGCAAAATGAGTTGATCGTAGTGATGGATGGACCCCGCACATCCGAGGCGCCCGAGCCGTCCAGCCGCGGCACGGTACACACCATGGTGACCCCCCGTCGTCAGCGCCCCGCACCGGCCCGGAAGGCCGTACCGACCGCCCCGCCGTCACGGATGTCGACGGAGGGGCCGGTCGCCGACAGGACCCGCGTCGGCCGCCTGTCCCGCTCTCCGCTGCTGGCGCCGTTCGCGGCGGCCGCGGCGGTCTCGGCCGTTCTCGTGCTCACCGCCTGCGGCAGTGAGGGCGAGGAGGCCTCGGCCGCCACCGCTCCGGGAGTCACGGCGGAGACGTTGGCCAACGATCTCGCCGCGGTCACCGAGATGCCCAACCCGCGTGACACCACTCACAGTTGCAGCAGTGAGGACATCGGTGACCACGCCTGCGAGCAGATGATCAGCACCGACACGCTGTCGGTCTACCAGCTGGCCACCGGCGACTCCGCCGAGCACTGGGCGGAGACCCTCGGCCAGACCCACACCGTGGCCGTCGTCGGTCCGTTCCTGCTGAAGTGGCAGTACACGCCCGCTCCCGACGACTTCGACGCCGTCGTCGAGCGGGTCGAGGAGGCGGTCGGCTGAGACGCCGGCGCGCGAGGCGCCCCGAGGCAACCGGCCGGACCGTCCCCCGCGGACGCCGGCCGGTCGATGTCACGGGGCGCGCAGTGGGCCCCGGTGCCCGCCGTTGCTCCGCCGCCCCGCCCGGCCGGCACATCGCCCGTCGGCCGTCGCCGAGCGGCCCGTTCGCCGTGCCCGCGTCCGGACGCCCCGCCGCTCTGCCTGCCCGTATCGCCCGTCGGGCCCGTATCGCTCGGGCCCGGACCGCCCGGACCGCCCGGACCGCCCGGACCGCCCGGACCGCCCGGACCGCCCGAGCGAGACGGCCCGCGCCCCCGCGTCACACCACGGCCGGGCGGCTACCCCTCGCACGGTCGTGCTGCCCGCCGCGCCGGCGCCGCCCGGTGAAGCGGCTGCCGCGCCAATGATGGCCGGCTGTTACGTCGCCGCCGGGCGATCGCCGGGGTAGGTGCCTAGCGTGGGAACCACGGCCCACGGGCCGTTCGCGGCGCCCACGCGGACCTGACGGCAAGCGCACGGTGGACACACGGAGGTACGGCATGACCGACAACGGACACCCCGGCATCACCCGCCCCGGCGCGAGCCGGGGCCGACGCGGCGCGGCAGCGCGGCGACTCCTGCTCGGCGGACGGCGCGGCCGTCCCGTCGTTGCGCTCCTGGGAGCGATGGTGCTGGCCCTGGCCACATCCGGCTGCGGCGGCGGTGAACCCACCGGTGAGGCGCCGGCCGAGACCGCCCCCGAGCACACCGACCCCGCCTCGGGCGGCACCGGCGAGGCGACCACCGGCGACGGCGGGCGGGGCGAGGCGGACACCCCCGCGCCGGGGGACCCGACACCCGGCAGCGCCGGCGGCACCGCCCCGGAGGACACCACCCGGCCGTACGTCGTCAACTTCTACGGCGAGGAGAACGCCGAGGGAGCCGCGGAACGCGAGCCCGCCAACCTGGTGCTGAGCGAGCACTCCTCGCTCCAGGAGATGCAGTGGAGCGAGTGGAACGGCGACCGGGCGGTCGGCACCGGGCTGCTGAGCGGGATGTGGTGCCTGCCGGACTGCGCGGACCAGCCGTTCGAGGCGACGGTCACGCTCTCCGAGCCGACCGACGTGGACGGCGACGTCTACTTCGCCGCCTTCGACCTGGACGCGCCCGGCGCGCAGGAGTACCGCGCGGACGACTTGGACGGCGAGCGCCCGCTCCAGCTGCCCTGACACCTCGGTCGCGGCGAGGGGCGGCAGTGTGAGGAGGAGGGACCCGCGGGTCGCGCGGCGGTGGGCGGCTCCGACGGCCGGGCGGTTGCCCACCGCGCTCGCGGCGCTGGTGCTCGCGGCGGTCGGCGGCTGTGCCGCCGACCCCGGCCCGCACGTCGAGGGCGCCGCTCCGGCGATCGACCGCGACTCGCGCCCGCTGTATGTGAGCGACGCGGCGGGGGAGCCGCTCCAGCGGCCCGAACGCTTCGCCGTCACCGAGTTCACCTCCCTCACCGGTCTGCGGTGGGAGTCGTGGGGCGACTCCCGCGCCCGCGCCGACGGACTGGTCTCGGGCACCTGGTGCCTGCCGGACTGCGAGGGCGGCCATCCGGCGACGGTCGAACTTCACACCCCCGCCGTGCGGGAGCGGGTGGCGTACTACACCCGGGTCACCGTCGACGCCGAGGGACTGCCGCCCGAGCAGACGGCCGAGCTGGAGGACTTGCAGTTGTACGCGCCGTTCCGCTGACGCCGTGCCCCTGCCCGCGCCCGGTTCCGGCCCCCGTTCCCGCCCCGTCCCCGCGCCCGGTTCCGGCCCCCGTTCCCGCGCGGTCGGCCCTGGCCGCCGCACCCGGCCGCTCCGGCAGAGGAGATTTCGTGAGCCAGGCGCCCCCGCCGCCCGTGGAACCCGCACCACCGGAGGTGCTGCTGGTCGAGGACGACGCGGTGCTGCGGGAGGCGACCGGCATGGCCCTGGAGCGCCACGGGTTCCGGGTGCGCACCGCCGCCGACGGCCTGACCGGGCTGGAGATGTTCCGCCGGCGGCCGCCGGACGTCGCCGTCCTGGACGTGATGCTGCCCGAACTCGACGGGGTGAGCCTCGTCCGGCGCATCCGGGAGACCAGCGGGGTGCCGGCGCTGATGATCTCCGCCCGCACCGACCCGATCGACGTCGTCCAGGGACTGGAGGCGGGAGCGGACGACTACCTCACCAAGCCGTACGACACCGCCGTGCTGGTGGCACGGATGCGGGCCGCGCTGCGCCGGTCCGGGCCGGGGACGGCGGCCGCGCCCGCGGAACCGGCGGCGCCGTGCCGGCTGATGCGGGCCGGGGATCTCACGGTCGACGCACGGTCGCTGGAAGTGCGCCGCGGCGACCGACTGCTGGAGCTGACACCGACCGAGTTGAAACTGATCCTGGAGTTCGCCGCCGAACCCGGCGCGGTGCTCAGCCGCTCCACGCTCCTGGAGCGGGTCTGGGAGTACGGCTGGGGCGGCGACAGTCGGGTCGTCGACGTCCATGTGCAGCGGCTGCGGGCCAAGGTCGGACACGAGCGCATCGAGACCGTGCGCGGCTTCGGCTACAAACTGCGGGCGTGAGCCGCCGTGCCACCGACCGACCCCGCGGCCCGCACGCCGACCGATCCGCCGTCCGCCCCCGTACGCCGTCGCCGGCCGCGCCCCGACCCGGGGGCCGTTCGAGCAGCGCCGCCCAGAGGACCGGATCCTCGCCCGCGCGGTCGAGGAAGGTGGCGCGCACCGGCCGC
>NZ_JAAVJC010000319.1 GCF_012033785.1 Streptomyces bohaiensis | reverse complement strand
GGCCGGGGCCGTCGCGGTCGTTCGCCGGCCGCGACGGCCCCGGCAGCAGCCGTGCCCTGAGCGCCCCGTAGGTGAGGAGGTGCAGCACCCCGGCGCCCGCCGCGGCCAGCAGCACCTGGTCGACGTCGGAGACCCGGCTCGGGACCGCCGACCGGACCACCTCCAGCAGCAGGGCGATGACACCCGTGGCGAACACCGCCCGTGCCAGCGAGAGCCACCGCGACCCGCCCAGCTCCCGGCCGAGCAGCGGCAGCAGCACGCCCAGCGGCGCCAGCCGCAGCAGTCCGCCGCCGATGGTCGCGGCCGCGTTCCGCGGATCGCCGTCCAGTTCCGCCCGCAGCGTGGCCAGCGGCTGGAGGTTGCCGGGCGAGACCCACGGGACGGCGGCGGGGCGGGTCGTCAGCCAGCCGACGACCCCGACCAACAGGGCCGCCAGCAGCAGGGCGGCCAGGCGGACCCGTCGGTCCACCGCCGCGCCGCCGTCGTTCCACCCGGGCCCCGTCGCGGGGCGGGGCGTGTCATCACGCAGCACGGGAAGGACGACGCCCGGCGCGGGGGCAGTGGTTCCCCCGGGGCGAGCGGCGTGACGCAGCTCCCGCCCGCCGGCCGGGGCGGACGCGCCGCCGACGCGCGTGGGAAGCGGACGAAAGGGCCGAGGAGGGGACGAGCGGGGTCAGGGGGCGGCCGGCCGCAGGGTGTCCGGGCGGTGCCGTACCGCCGAGGTGCAGGTGTACTGCCGCTCCCGCCGGTCCGCCGCGGTGTCCGGCCCGCCCAACGTGACCGGCGCGTCGTCCGCGAACACCTCGGACTGGGCGAAGGTGCAGATCACCTGCGCCAGCGCGAACGCCGGCAGGTCGTCCGGGTGCCGGTTGAGCCGCAGCAGCGGCTCGTCCCGGTCGTCCGCGGCCCCGGTCACCCGCAGGTCCTCGGGGACGTTGGTCGTGAAGCCGGCCGCGCGCTCCTCATCGGGCGGATCGCCCTGCAGCTCGCCGAGCAGCGCGTTGGCCAGGGCTATCCGCTGCGCCGGTTCCTCCGGGGGCGCCTGCCGGTCCAGCTCGCGCTCCACCGACTCGACACGCGCGTCGCAGACGAGGAACACCTCGGTGCCCCCGGCGCCTTCCGGCGCCGCACAGCTGGCGCGCGTCGGCGCCGGACCGTCGTCCACGGGGACGTCCATCGACCGGATGCCGCACCCCGCGGTGGCGAGGGCCAGCACCACCGCGGCGACGGCGGTGGACGCCCCGGTCCTGCGGGGTCGTGCTCTCCGCATCCGCCGCATGGTCATCGTCCTCCTCGTGTCGGTGCGGCCCCGGGGTCGTCGCCGCCGGAGTCGTCCTCGTCCGGCGCCCGGCCCGGGCGGTCCGCCGGCCCGCCGTCTGCGCCGGTGGGGCCGCCGTCGGTGTCCTCACCGGACCCGGCCGATCCGGACGGGCGGTGCGGCAGCAGCAGCGAGAACACCGCGCCGCCCTCGGGCCCGTTGCGGGCGGTGATCTCGCCACCGTGCAGATGGGCGTTCTCCAGCGCGATCGACAGGCCCAGGCCGCTGCCCTCGGACCGCGGCCGGGAGGCGCTGGCCTTGTAGAAGCGGTCGAAGACGTGCGGCAGCACCTCCGCGGGGATGCCCGGGCCGGCGTCCGCCACCTCGATCAGCACCGCACCGCCCGGCGGCACCGGCACGGGGCTGCCGCCGCTGCGGGCCACCGGACCGTCCCCCTGCGCCGAGAGGGCCGTCGCCCCACCCGGGCGCGGCTCCACCTCGTGGACCGAGACCCGCACCGGCGAACCGCCGTGGCGCAGCGCGTTGCCGATCAGGTTGGCGAGGATCACGTCCATCCGCCGCGGGTCGACGCGGGCGATCACGCCGCGGTCCGCGTCGAGCTGCACCGCGTCCAGCCAGGCACGGGCGTCGATGCAGGCGGTCACCAGGTCGGCCACGTCCACGTCGTCCAGCACCATCCGGGCGGTGCCGGCGTCGAACCGCGTGACCTCCATGAGGTTCTCGACCAGGTTGTTGAGCCGCCGCGTCTCGCTCACCACCAGGGAGACCGCGGGAGCGATCATGGGGTCGAGGTTGTCGACCTCCTCCTCCAGCACTTCGGTGACGGCGGTGATGGCGGTCATCGGCGTCCGCAGCTCGTGGGACATGTCCGCGACGAACCGGCGACTGGACGCCTCTCGGGCGCGGAGATCCGCCACCTTGTGCTCCAGCGCCTCGGCCGCGTTGTTGAAGTTCCGTGTCAGCTCGGCGAGTTCGTCCGCGCCGCGGACCGGCAGCCGGGTGGACAGCTCGCCGTCGCCCAGGCGCCGCGCCGCGCTGTTGAGCCGCCGTACCGGGCGCAGCACCGTCGTCGCGGCGGCCTGGGCCAGCATCACCGAACCCAGCAGGGCGAGCGCGGTGGCGATCCCCAGCGACCAGGCCAGGGAGTTGAGGTCGTCGCGCTCCGGCCCCAGCGAGGCCAGCATGTAGCCGGTCGGTCCGGACTCGGAACCCCGGGCGCCCGCCACCAGGTACGGGTCGTCCTCGTGCGTGACCCGCTGCCAGTAGAGGTGGTAGGGCGCGTCGCCGTCCCGTGGCTCGTGGACGGCCCGCTCCAGGGAGGCGGGCACGACCTCCAGCGAGAACAGCAGCGGATCCGACTCCTCGGCGCACTCGCGGCCGTCGGCGTCCTCGCCGACCAGCACCACCTGGTAGCTCTGCGAACCGCCGGCCATGTGGCCCGCCGCGTTGCGCAGTTCGTCGCAGGACGGTGACTCCGGAAGGGAACTCATCGCGTCGCCGAGCGACTTGCGGAAGTCGGCGAGGGCGGAGTTCTGGGCCCGGGTGAGCACGGCGTCCCGGTTGAGCCAGTAGGCGATCCCCGCCACGGAGACCGCGGCCATCAGCGCCACCAGCGCGAACACCGTCACCAGGCGGAACCGGAGACTGGTCGGGCGGGCCAGCCGTCGGATCCGCGCCGTCCAGCCCCGCGCGGGTGCCTCCCCGGCGTCGTGCTCTCCTCCGGCGGTCGGCCCGGCGGGCGTGCCGGGGCCACCCACGGGGCCGTCCCCGCGGGCCGGGCCCTCGCTCACTGCGGGTTGTCCAGGCGGTAACCGACGCCCCGCACGGTGCGGATCAGCTTCGGCGAGGACGGCACGTCCTCGACCTTGGCCCGCAGCCGCTGCACACAGGCGTCCACCAGCCGGGAGTCGCCCAGGTAGTCGTGCTCCCACACCAGCCGCAGCAGCTGCTGCCGCGACAGCGCCTGACCCGGGCGGCGGCTCAGCTCCAGCAGCAGCCGCAGCTCGGTCGGGGTCAGTTGCAGGTCCTCGCCGTTCTTGGTCACCGCCATCGCGGCGCGGTCGATCACCACGGGACCGAAGGTCGCGGCGTCGTGGGACTCCCGCTCGCCCCGCCGCATGACCGCGCGGATGCGGGCGTCCAGCACCCGGCCCTGGACCGGCTTGACGACGTAGTCGTCCGCGCCCGACTCCAGCCCCACGACCACGTCGATGTCGTCGCTGCGCGCCGTCAGCAGGATGATCGGCAGCTGGTCGGTGCGCCGGATGCGACGGCACACCTCGAAGCCGTCGATGCCCGGCAGCATCACGTCCAGCACGATCAGATCCGGCCGCTGCTCGCGCAGCAGCTTCAGCCCGTCCTCACCGGTGGGAGCGGTGATGACACGGTGTCCCTGGCGGGTGAGGCCCATCTCCAGGGCCGTCCGGACCGCCTCGTCGTCCTCGATCAGCAACAGGAAAGCCACGGGGGTCATTGTGTCGTATGAACCCGTCGGCGCTCGACCGTGTGTGCGCCGTCCCACGTGGATCGGCGGCTCCCGGGTCACCTGCCGGACGCGGCGCCGACTCACCGTGACGACGACGGCCCGAACCGTCACCGGGCGTGCCGGCGCACGCCACGCCGGTCGCTGTGACACCGCTGTGACAGTCGGGCGACGGGCCCATGAAACTGGCCCGGCAAGGTTGTGCCCATCGAACGAAGCACGGACGACTCCACGATGGGGGAGCGGGATGAGCGCACTGCGCAGCCAACACCGAGCAGGCGGTACCACGCGCTCGCACACCTCCGTGGTTCCCGTCCGTTGCGAAGGGACGTCCGGTGCCGCGAACCGGCTTGGGGGTCGCCGCGGCACCGGGCACCGCCCGGCCTACCTCGCCGTCGCCGGCGACGGGGACCGGCACCCGGCGGCCGCCGACTCCCGCACGGTGGAGGGCGCCGCCGCCGGCACCGGCCACGACACCACCGCCGAGGCGGAGTTCACCGCCTACGTGCAGGAGCGCCGGGCCTCGCTCTACGCCACCGCGTACCACCTGACCGGGGACCGGCACGAGGCGGAGGACCTCCTCCAGTCCGCGTTGCTCGCCACCTACCGGGCGTGGGACCGCATCAGCGACAAGGGCGCCCTCGGCGGCTACCTCCGCCGGACCATGACCAACCTGCACATCAGCGCGTGGCGCCGCCGCAAGCTGAACGAGTACCCGACCGAGGAACTCCCGGAGTCGGCCGGCGAGCACGACACCATGCGCGGCACCGAACTGCGCGCGGTGCTCTGGCAGGCACTGGCACGCCTCCCCGAGCAGCAGCGCACCATGCTGGTGCTCCGCTACTACGAGGGCCGCACCGACCCGGAGATCGCCGAGACGCTCAACATCAGTGTCGGCACCGTGAAGAGCAGCATCTGGCGCACCCTGCGCCGGCTGCGTGAGGACCGGGCGCTCGGCCACGGAGGGGACCGCGAGGACTCCTTCGGCGAGCTGGTCGCCTGAGGGGGAGGGAACGGGTCCCGGGGACGACCGGGCGACCGGCGCACGCCGCAGTGGTTCCACGGCCGGGGGGCCGGGGACGCGGTGCCGCGCGGGTCGCCCGGCCCGGGGCACGGGGGAACGAGAGCGGGGGAGACCCGAGGGGACCGGGGGACGGGGTGCGGGAGCTGGCCGAGCAGGCCGGAGTGCCCGACCTCGACAGGTTCGGCGAGGACCTGGACTCCGCGGAGGCCG
>NZ_JAAVJC010000318.1 GCF_012033785.1 Streptomyces bohaiensis | reverse complement strand
TGCCGTCCGCGGGCGCGTCGGCGGGCAGCAGCGGCAGCAGGTCGGGGAGCCGGCCGCCGGCGGCGTCGGCGGCGCGCTGCCGCTCCTCGGGCACCGTGCCGTACGTGGTGGTGCGGGGGCGGGAGGGGCGTCCGGCGGCGTCGGCGATGGCCCGCAGCCCCGCCGGTGTCATGTGCGAGCCGTGGGCGGATCCCGCCATGCGGGAGATGGTCTCCTCCATCAGGGTGCCGCCGAGGTCGTTGGCTCCGGACCGGAGCATGGCGGCGGCGCCCTCCGGGCCGAGCTTCACCCAGCTGGTCTGGATGTTGGTGACGAGGGGGTGGAGGAGGAGGCGGGCCATGGCGGTGACGGCGCGGTTGTCGCGGGGAGTGGGGCCGGGCCGGGCGATGCCCGCGAGGTAGACCGGCGCGTTGGTGTGGACGAAGGGCAGCGTCACGAACTCGGTGAACCCGGGGACGCCCGCCTCCTGCGCGGTCCGCTGGATGTCGGCGAGGGTGCGCAGGTGGCCGAGCCAGTGGCGGGGCTGGTCGACGTGGCCGTACATCATCGTGGAGGAGGTGCGCAGACCCAGGCGGTGGGCCGTGGTGACCACCTCGCGCCAGGTGGCGGCGGGGAGTTTGCCCTTGGTGAGGACCCAGCGGACCTCGTCGTCGAGGATCTCCGCGGCGGTGCCGGGGAGCGAGTCGACCCCCGCCTCGCGGGCGGCGGTCAGCCAGTCCTCGATCGACAGCCCGGTGCGGGAGGCGCCGTTGACGACCTCCATCGGGGAGAAGGCGTGGACGTGCATGCCGGGGACGCGTGCCTTCACGGCCCGGGCGATGTCGAAGTAGGCGGTGCCGGGCAGGTCGGGGTGGATGCCGCCCTGCATGCAGACCTCGACGGCACCGACGTCCCATGCCTGGGCGGCGCGGTCGGCGACCTGGTCGAGGGAGAGGGTGTAGGCGTCGGCGTCGGTGCGGCGCTGCGCGAAGGCGCAGAACCGGCAGCCGGTGTAGCAGACGTTGGTGAAGTTGATGTTCCGGGTGACGATCCAGGTGACCTCGTCGCCGACGGTGTCGCGGCGCAGCGCGTCGGCGGTGGCGCTCAGCGCGTCGAGGGCCGGTCCGTCGGCGTGGAGCAGGGCGAGCGCCTGCTCGTCGGTGAGGCGGGTCGGGTCGTCGGCGGCGACGGCCAGGGCGGCGCGGAGCTCCGCGTCGATCCGCTCGGGTGCTGTGGCGGGGCCGGGCAGGCGGTCGGGGACCATCCCGGGGGCGGCGGCCTCGCGCAGCGCCTCCCAGTCGCCGTAGACCTCGTCGAAGTCGGCGCGGCGGTCGCCGGTACGGCCCTCGGTGTCGACGGTGCGGTGCAGGTCGGTGCGGCCGGTGGCCGTCATCGGCTCGTCGGGTTCCTGCCAGGGCAGGCCGCGGGGTGTGACGTCGGGGCGGGCGAGCCCGGTGGCGGGGTCGGCGAGGGCGGCGACATGGGGGCGCAGGCGGGGGTCGAGCCAGGGCTCGCCGCGGCGGACGAACTCGGGGTAGACGGTGAGGCGTTCCGCGAGGTCGAAGCCGGACTCGGCGGTGCGGGCGCGCAGTTCGTCGACGTGGGGCCAGGGGTGCTCGGGCGAGACGTGGTCGGGGGTGACGGGCGAGACGCCGCCCCAGTCGTCGATGCCGGCGCCGATCATGAGGGCGTACTCGCCGGCGACGAGGTTGGGGGGTGCCTGGATGCGGGCGCCGGGGCCGAGGACGACGCGGGTGACGGCGACGGCGGCGGCGAGTTCGTCGAGCCCGGCGTCGGGGACGGCGCGCATCGCGGTGTCGGGCTTGGCACGGAAGTTCTGGACGATCACCTCCTGGATGCCGCCGTAGGCGCGGGCGACGCGGCGCAGCGCGTGGACGGACTCGGCGCGTTCGGTGGGGTTCTCACCGATGCCGATGAGCAGCCCGCTGGTGAAGGGGACGCTGGAGCGCCCGGCGTCCTCAAGAACGCGGAGGCGGACGGCCGGCTCCTTGTCGGGCGAGCCGTGGTGGGGGCCGCCCGGCTCGGACCACAGCCGGGTGGCGGTGGTCTCCAGCATCATGCCCATCGAGGCGGCGACGGGCTTGAGCCGCTGGAAGTCGGTCCAGCTCATGACGCCGGGGTTGAGGTGCGGCAGCAGGCCGGTCTCCTCCAGGACCAGGACGGCCATGGCGCGCAGGTAGGAGAGGGTGTCGTCGTAGCCGTGGGCGTCGAGCCACTCGCGCGCCTCGGGCCAGCGGTCCTCGGGCCGGTCCCCGAGGGTGAAGAGCGCCTCCTTGCAGCCGGCGTCGGCGCCGCGGCGGGCGATCTCCAGCACCTCGTCGGGGCTGAGGTACATGCCGGCGCCGTCGCGGCGGAGCCGTCCGGGGACGGTGACGAAGGTGCAGTAGTGGCAGCGGTCGCGGCAGAGCCGGGTCAGCGGCACGAACGCGTTGCGCGAGTAGGTGATGACCCCGGGGCGGCCCGCGGCCGCCAGGCCGGCGTCCCGCACCCGTGCCGCGGCGGCGCACAGCCGTTCCAGATCGGCGCCGCGGGCCTGGAGCAGGACGGCCGCCTCGGCCACGTCGAGGGTGACGCCGTCCTCGGCCCGACGCAGGGCTCGCCGCATGGCGTTGGCGGTCGGGTACTGGTCAGTAGTGGTCATCGTCCGAGCATACGAGCGGGCGACCGCCGAGGGCAGGTCGCGGGGCCGCAGCTCCGGGGAGCACGGAGCCCACCTGCGTAACTGTGCCATCCGGTTGGTACAGTTACGGCCATGAGGCCGAGCTCGCGACCCCTGATTCTCGACGCCGCGCTCCGCATCACGGAGCGTGAGGGCATCACCCGGCTGACCCTGGAGTCCGTCGCCGAGGAGGCGGGGCTGACCAAGGGCGGCCTGATGTACCACTTCCGGACCCGGGAAGAGCTGCTGCTCGCCATCCAGCAGCACCTGGTCGACACCTGGGAGGAGCAGCTGCGCGGCGAGCTGGGCGGTGCCCCCGAGGAGGCGGACGACCGCGCCCGCGCCGGGGCCTACGTGCGCGCCGACGCCCACGGCAGCGTCAGCAAGGCCGAGTTGGCCTTCCTCGTCGAGGCGGCGGGCAGCACGGCGCCGACCGAACCCTGGCAGCTGATGATCAACCGCTGGGTGCCCGCGCCGCGGTCGTGCGACGACCCGCGGATGGACCTCTTCCTCGCCCGGCTCGCGGCCGACGGCGCCTGGCTCTTCGAGGCCACCAGCGGCACCGCCCTCCCCGAGGACGTCCGCGCCGAGCTGTACCGCCGGATCTCCGGGCTGATCGACGGGCCGCCGACCCCGCCGAACGCCGAACCCGCCTGACCGCGACCGACCGCGCTGCCGCACCCGACCGCGCGCTGCCGCGCCGGGGTCCGGGGGCGCCCCGGCCCCACCGCGACCGCCGCGAACCGCACGACGACCGCGCGCGCCACCGCCGCGCGCGGGGAACGAGGACGCCATGACGCCACGCCGCCGCTGGGCCGTGCTGGCCACCGTCTCCGCCGGGCTGCTGCTGATCTCGGTGGACATGACGGTGCTCTACACCGCCCTCCCCACCCTGACCTCCGACCTCGGCGCGGACGCCTCCGCCAAGCTGTGGATCATCAACGCCTACCCGCTGGTCATGGCCGGGCTGCTGCTCGGCGCCGGAACCCTCGGCGACCGGGTGGGCCACCGCAGGATGTACCTGATCGGCCTGCTCGTCTTCGGCGGTGCCTCCCTGCTCGCGGCGTTCGCACCGGACCCGGCGGTGCTCATCGCCGCCCGCGCGCTGCTCGCGGTCGGCGCCGCCGCGATGATGCCCGCCACGCTCTCCCTGATCCGCACCACCTTCGACGACGAGCGGGAACGCGGCATCGCCATCGGGGTGTGGGGGTCGGTCGCCGTCTGCGGCGCGGCGCTCGGGCCGATCGTCGGCGGCCTGCTGCTGGAGTTCTTCTGGTGGGGGTCGGTCTTCCTCATCAACGTCCCCGTCGTGGTGGCCGCGTTGGCGGCCACCCTGCTGATCGCGCCGAGGAGCAGCGGGCGCGGGGACAAGCCGTGGGACCCGGTCGCCTCGCTGCTGGTCATGGTCGGCCTGGTCGGTCTGGTCTACGCCGTCAAGGAGGTGACGCAGCCGACGCGTTCCCTGCCGGTCGTCGCCCTCGCCCTGCTGGTCTCCGCCCTCGGGTTCTGGCTGTTCGTGCGGCGGCAGAACCGCCGGGAGCACCCGCTGATCGACTTCGCGCTGCTGCGCGACCGCCGCATCATGACCGGCGTGATCGCCGCCGGGCTGGCGATGTTCGCCACCGCCGGGGTGCAACTGGTGCTCACCCAGCGGCTCCAGCTGGTGCTCGGCCTCTCCCCGCTGGAGGCGGGCCTGATCGTCGCCGCGTTCGCGCTCGGGTCGCTGCCCGCCGGCATCCTCGGCGGCGCGCTGCTCCACCGCTGGGGGGTGCGCCCGCTGATGAGCGGGGGCATGGCGGTCGGCGCCATCGGCGTGGCCCTCCTGCTGCTGCTCACCCCGGCCGGTCACGGCTGGCTGCTGCCGGGGCTGGTCCTGGTGGGAGTGGGCGAGGGTGCCGCCATGGTGGCTGCCTCGGTCGCCATCATCAGCAACGCACCCGCGCACCGCGCCGGCATGGCGGCGTCGGTGGAGGAGGTCTCCTACGAGCTGGGCAGCCTCACCGGGGTCGCCGTCCTCGGCAGCGTCCTCACCTCCCTCTACACGGCGACGGTGCGTCTCCCCGACGGGGCGCCGGAGCAGGCGGCCGACAGCCTCGACGAGGCGGTCGCGGAGGCGGCGGCGCTGCCGCCTGCGCAGGGCACCGCACTGCTGGACGCGGCCACCACCGCCTTCGACCGCGGGTACCAGCTGGCGCTCGGCATCACCGCCGCGGCCCTGGTGGCGGGCGCCGTCCACGCCGGCCTCAAGCTGCGCGGGGCACCGGCCACCGCCAGGGCCTTCAGCGGCGAGACGTACAGCACGCGGCAGCGTTTCTCCGGCTCGGCGGGCGGTGGCACCGAGGAGAGCCGGTCGAGGG
>NZ_JAAVJC010000317.1 GCF_012033785.1 Streptomyces bohaiensis | reverse complement strand
GCGCCGGTGAGGGCGTCGGCGCCGGTGGCACGCGCGGTATCGGGCGGCGCGTCCTCGAAGTCGAGCGCCGCCCACGGGTCCTGCTGCGCTCCTGCCCCCTCGGCGCCCGGCGGGGCGCCGCCGGGGTCGGGCCGCTCCGAGCCGTCCTGGTCTGCGTGGCCGCCGTGGGCGGCCGCGGCCGGCGTGGCCAGGGCGGAGACGGTGCCGATGAGCACCGCGCCGGTGAGCACCGGTCCGGCGAGTCGCGCGGCGCGGCGGTGGGCGGTCTGCTGACGTCGCATCACGGGGCACATGATGCCGAGCCAACGTCAGGACGGGCGGCTCCGCATCCGCCGCGCGGGGCCGAAAGCCGCCGATCGGCGGACGTCCCGCGCGGGGCCGGCCGCGGCGTCGCCGCAGGCCGGCGCGGCGTGGCGGGCCCCGGCGGGCGACCTGCAGCGAATCCACCCGACGGGTGACCGGATCGCCACCCCCTGTCACCGCTCGGCGGGGTCGGGGGCCCGCGTCCGGCCGGGTGCGGGGTCAGCCGCGGCAGATCAGCAGCAGCGCCCGGTCGTCGTTGACGTCCTTGGCCAACGACTCGATGAGGTGCCAGGCCGCGCCGCGGAACCCGGTGGGGATGTACCGCTCGGCCTCCCCGGTGAGGCGGTCGACACCGTCGTCGAGGTCGCGGCCGGACCGCTCCACCAGACCGTCGGAGAAGAGCATGAGGACGTCGCCCGGACCGAGGTGGCCGCGGACGGGTTCGAACTCGGCGCCGGCCCACACGCCGAGCAGCGGGCCCTCGGCGGCGACGCGGCGCCACTGCCCGAGGTCGGCGTCGAGCTGCACCCCGGGGAGGTGGCCGGCGGAGAAGAGCTGGTAGTCGCCGGTGTCGAGGTCGAGGACGAGGTAGACCGAGGTGGCGAAGCCCTCGTCCCACTCCTGGCGCAGCAGGTAGCCGTTGGCCGCGGGCAGGAAGTCGCGGGGCGGCAGCGAGCCCAGCAGTCCCCCGAAGGCGCCGGAGAGCAGCAGCGACCGCGACGCGGCGTCCATGCCCTTCCCGGAGACGTCGGTGAGCACCGCCTCCAGGGTGCGGCCGCCCTCGCCGGTGCGGGCGGCGACGACGAAGTCCCCGGAGAACGACTGCCCGCCCGCCGGACGCAGCGACATCTCGCGGTGCCAGCCGCTGGGCAGCGGTGGCAGCGCGCTCTGGGCGCGGATGCGTTCCCGCAGGTCGAACAGCATGGTGGAGCCGCGCCGCCAGGGAACGCCGACGCGGCTGCGGAACTGGGCGACGAGCAGGGCGGAGAGCGCGACGGCACCGACGACGAGGACCGTTCCGGGGGTGACGGGCTCCTCGCCGCGCGGTCCGTGGTCGAGCATGGCGGTCTCCACCACGAGTGCCACCGCGGTGGCGCCGTAGAGGCCGAGCAGGCTCGCCGGGCGCAGCACCATGCCGCCGGCGATCAGCGGCAGCACCAGCGTCTCCGGCGGGCACCACTCCGGCCAGCGGAGGGTCAGGGCGGCGAGCAGCGGGACGGACAGCAGCAGCACCGCCAGCGGCGCCCAGTCCGAGCCTCCGCCGCGGAAGTAGTCGACGGCCGAACGGCGTAGCAGCGTACGGGCCCGGTGCACCGCCTTGTGCGCACGGGACCTACGGAACCCCGAGGGGGACGAACCTCGACCTGCCATGGCTCCGGACTCTAGCCAGCCCGACTGACCACGTCGATTCCCGGCCCGTCCCCATTGCGGCGGCTTCGGTGCGGTGCGGGTGGAAAAAGCGCTGGCGGGCCCGGTGTGCCACAGGTAACCATGGGTCATGACGACAGAGTTGAAAGAGCTGGACCCGGCTGACTGGGAACGCTGGTACCGGTGTCTGAACACCGCCTTCGCGGGTGAGGTGGAGCTGCCGGAGCACCGCGCGCTCTGGCGGGATCTGACGGAGCACAAACGTTCCCTGGGGGCCTGGGACGACGGGCAGGTCGTGGGGACGTTGTCGGCGTTCTCGTTCCGGATGGCGGTACCGGGTGGTGCGGTGCTCCCGACGGCCGGGCTGACCATGGTGGGGGTGCTGCCGACGCACCGGCGGCGCGGCCTGCTGACGGCGATGATCCGCCGCCATCTGGAGGAGGTGCGCGAGGGGGGCGAGCCGCTGGCCGTGCTGACCGCCTCGGAGGCGGCCATCTACGGGCGCTTCGGGTACGGGGCCGCGGCGGGCCGGATCCGGGCGGAGATCGACACCCGCCGGGTGCGGCTGCCCGAGGCGGCCGGGGCCCGGGCGGCGGGTCTGCGGCTGCGGCTGGTGGACTCCGTGGCGGCGCTGCCGGAGACCGAGAAGGTGTACGCCCGGCAGGTCGAGCGGCGGCCCGGCATGCTGGAGCGGCTGCCGGGCTGGGAGCGGCTGGAGACGGTGGCCGGCGCAGTCGGCGCGGGGTCGGTGGGGCAGCTGTGCGTCGTGGCCGAGCGGGACGGCGCCGCCGTCGGGTACGCCCGCTTCGGGGTATCGGAGGCCGACGGTACCGGCACGGTGCGGGTCCGGTCGCTGGTGGCGGACGACGGTGCGACGGAACTGGCGCTGTGGCGGTTCCTGTTCTCGATCGACCTGACCTCCCGGGTCACCTTCTACGACCGGCCGGTGGACGACGCCTGGCAGTACGCCGTGAACGACGTGCGGGGATGCGGCATCCAGCTGCGGGACTTCCTGTACCTGCGGCCGGTCGAACTGGGCGCGGCACTGGCCGCCCGGCGCTATGCGGCACCGGTCGATGTCGTGCTGGAGGTGTCCGACTCGTTCTGCCCCTGGAACGAGGGGCGTTGGCGGCTCTCCGGCGACCGGACGGGGGCGGTGTGCGAGCGGACCACCGACCCGGCCGAGCTGGCGCTCTCGATGCGCGAGGTGGGCGCGGCCTACCTCGGCGGCACGTCGCTGACCGGGTTGGCGCGCGCCGGGCGGGTGCGGGAGGTGCGCCACGGCGCTCTGGCGCCGGCGACGACGGCGTTCGGCTGGGACGTCTCCCCCTGGCTGCCGCACGGGTTCTGACCGGTCGCGGGCCCACCACGGGTCGCTGCGGGCTTCGACGGCCGCTGTGGCCGCACGCCGGGGGCTTCCCCGGCGCGCGACCACAGGCCCGGACAGCAGGTCTCAGCATGTGGGACATGACGGTGGCACAGCAGACCGCCGGGCGGCGCTGCGGTACCGTGCCTGCCAGGTCACGAGCGACAGCGACGCAGGCCCCGGCCGGCTGTCCGGCAACCCTCCACCGTGGCGGGGTGCCCCGGGTGATGACCAGGCCGTGAACAGCACCGGTTCACGGCAAGCACGGTCGCCGAGGAGTTCACATGATCCAGCGAATGCGTTAGGACGCCCGTTCCGGATCCCCGGTCCTCCGGGAGCCCTCCCCCTTCGTCCCCCGACTCCGTTCCGCGCCCCGCGCCGTGGCCGTCCGCTCTGCCGACGGCCCCGCCGGGCACGCGCCGGGCGGGTCCGGGACGCCGGTGGTCCGGCGGTCGTCCGCAGCGCGTCGCGCGCCCTGTCGCCCCGAGCGGGACGGCCCGGGCGCCGCGCGGCCGGTAACCCTCGCCCTCGCCCCGCGATCCCGGGAGATCCGTCATGCCCAGCCTCTCCGCCACCGCCACCGCCCCCTCCGCCGCCGTCCCCTCCGACGCCGTCCGTTCCGCCGGCGCCACCGGGACGACCACCGCGCCCGCCGCTGAGCTGCCCGCCTGTCCGCCGCCGCCGCTGGCGGTGCTCGGGGACGAGGTCCGGGCGCCGTTGACCGGCGGCGGGGAGGTGCCCTACGCCGCTCTGGACCTGGCCGCCAGCGCGCCCGCCGCACGCGCCGTCTGGGAGGCGGTCGCCGCGTACCTGCCGCAGTACGGGAGCGTGCACCGCGGGGCGGGTCATCTGTCGCGGCTCTCCACCGAGCTGTTCGAGCGCGACCGCCGCGATGTGGCGGCGTTCCTCGGCTGCCGCCCCGACGACCAGGTGGTCTTCACCCGCTCCACCACCGACTCCCTCAACCTGTTGGCGGCCGCCCTCCCGGCCGACTGCACGGTGCTGGTCTTCGAGACGGAGCACCACGCCGCGCTGCTTCCCTGGGAGCACCACGGCCGCCGGGTGGTGACCCTGCCCGCCCCGTCCTCGCCGGCCGACGCGGTGGCCCTCGCCGCGGCCGCGCTGCGGAAGCTGCCCGCCGGCCGGCCCGCCCTGCTGTGCGTGACCGGGGCCTCCAACGTCACCGGCGAGCTCTGGCCCGTGGCGGCACTCGCCGAAGTGGCGCGGGAGCACGGCGCCCGTACCGTGCTGGACGCGGCGCAGCTGGTCCCGCACCGCGCGGTGGACGTCGCGGAGCTGGGGGTCGACTGGGTGGCGTTCTCCGGGCACAAGGTCTACGCGCCGTTCGGCGCGGGGGTGCTGGCGGGGCGCGCCGACTGGTTGGACGCGGCCGAGCCGTACCTGGCCGGCGGCGGCGCGTCGCTGCGGGTGGACGGCGGCGCGGCGGGCGGTCTGCTGCCGGTGTGGCAGCGGGGCCCGGCGCGGCACGAGGCGGGGTCGCCGAACGTGGTCGGGGTCCACGCGCTGGCGTCGGCGTGCCGCGCGCTGTCCGCGGTCGGGTACGCGGCGGTGACCGCGCACGAGCAGGCGCTGCTGCGGCGGCTGCGGGAGGGGCTGGCGTCGGTGCCCGCCGTCCGGGAGCTGTCGCTCTTCGGGCCGGACGCGGAGCGGGTCGCCGTGGTGTCGTTCGTCGTGGAGGGCCACGACAGCGCCGGGTTCGCGCGCCGGCTCTCCGACGAGTACGGGATCGGTGTGCGGGCCGGGCTGTTCTGCGCGCATCCGCTGCTGCGGAGCCTGCTGGCGGAGGGCTCCGCCGCGGTACCGGGGCCGGACGCGGGGGGCTGCGACGACGCGCCGGTGCAGGCGGTGCGGGTCAGTTTCGGCGCGGGAACCCCCGCGGAGCACGTGGACCGGCTGGTGTCGGCGGTGCGGCGGCTGACCGACGGCGGCTGAGCGACGGCGGCCGCGGGCCGGGCGGCGGGGCCGCGCGGCGGCGGGGAGGAG
>NZ_JAAVJC010000316.1 GCF_012033785.1 Streptomyces bohaiensis | reverse complement strand
GCCGGCCACTCCCCGCGCGGCGGCCGGTTCCCGCCCGTGTGCGGGCCGGGGCGGCACGACGGGGCCCGCACCGGAGCGCGGGCCGGGTGCGGGCGGTGGCGAGTGCGGGGAGCGGGCGGTCAGACCCGGGTGAGGCGGACGGCTCCGTCGGGCAGCACCGTCACGGTCACCGCGGTGAGGTCCGGCACGGCGAGGTCCGGGTCGTGGGCCACCGCCCGGGGTCCGATGCCGAGTACCCGCATCCCCGCGCCACGGGCGGCGGCGATACCGGCGGCGGAGTCCTCCAGGACGACGCAGTCCGCGGGGTCCGCACCGAGTTCGGCGGCGCCCTTGAGGAAGCCCTCGGGGTGCGGCTTGCTGGCGCTGACCGACTCTGCGGTCAGTCGGGGCGAGGGGACGCGCAGTCCGGCGGCGGCCATCCGCGCGGTGGCCAGTTGCAGGTCGGCCGAGGTGACGAGGGCGTGCGGGACGGCGGCGATCGCGGCGAGGAAGGCGGCAGCGCCCGGGATCGGCACGACCCCCGCCATGTCGGCCTTCTCCTCGGCCAGTAGCGCCTGGTTCTCGGCGTGGTTGACCTCGGTGGGGCGGTCGGGGAGCAGTTCCGCCATCGTGGCGTGGCCCTGGCGGCCGTGCACCACGGAGAGAACGGCATCACCGTCCATGCCCTGCCGGGCGGCCCAGCGACGCCAGACCCGCTCGACCACGGCGTCGGAGTTGACGAGGGTGCCGTCCATGTCGAGCAGGAGGGCACGCGCGGTCAGTTCCTGGGCGAGCGGGCGAGCGGCGGTCACGTGGGCGGGCTCCTGGTGTCCGGGGGCAGGGGCGAAGAAGCGGACCAGAGCGGTTCCGCCCGAACGGTCGGGGACGGGCGGAACCACTTTGTATCGTCACGATACAAAACAGGCGCCCGTGATGCCACCCCCGGGGATGAACTCCCGACGACCACGAGCGGTCGCCGCGGTGGCGACCGCCGGCCCGGCACCGCCGGCAGGGCGGGCCGACCGACCGGCACGGGGCCGCGGGGCACGCCCCGCAGCCCCGGTGCCTCCGTCAGGCCGCGGACCGCAGCCGGGCGCGCGCCCACTCCTCGAAGCCGGTCAGGTCGATGCCCAGCGCGCGGGCGAAGCGCGGGCGGGCCGGCTGGCCGACGACCTCCATGAACGCGTGCGTGGCCCCCATGTCCCCCATACCGGCGGCACGCGCCTGCTCCTCGGTCATGTCCGGAGCCGTCACCGGTACCCCCAGCGCGCGGGAGAGGGTCGCGGCGATCTCGGTCATGGTCAGGTAGTCGCTGGCGAGCTCCAGCTCCGTCCGATGGAACCGGGCGGGGTCGGACAGGGCCGCCGCCGCGGCGCGACCCACGTCCGCGGCCGCCACCAGCGCGAGGTGGGTGCCCGGCTTGACGACGGTGACCAGGCCGCCTTCCACTCCGCGCGGGAAGTAGAACCGCATCGACGGCTCGAAGTTCTCCATGAAGAACGACGGCTTGAGCAACGTCCAGCGGGGGAAGTCGAACGCGCGCAGCCGGTCCTGGATCGCGGCCTTCGCACCGAGGGGCGCCTCCATGACCGCCCACCGCCCCTCGGCCCAGCCGGGCGCCTCGACGTGCCGGCCCACGCCGCTGGTGGAGGACTGGACGAACTGCTCCACGCCGGCGGCGCGCGCGGCGGCCATGAGGTTCTCCGCCTGCTCGACCTCTCCGGCGAAGTCGAACCCCTGCTCGGTGTACGCGGGCATCTGCACGGAGAAGACGGCCCGCACGCCGGTCACGGCCGGCCCCAGCGTCGCGGGGTCGGTGAGGTCCCCCACGCACAGGTCGGCGCCGAGTTCCTCGACGGCGCGGGCGCGCGGCGCACCCGGGTCGCGCACCAGGGCGCGCACCGGCGTTCCCCGCTCCAGCAGGGCGCGGGCGGTCGCCCCGCCCTGGCGGCCCGTGGCACCGGTGACGAGAACCGGCGTGGCAGCAACGGTCATGCGCACATCCCTTCGATGATCACAGAAAAACGGCGGGGCCCGCCGTTTTGCGTTCCGCTAAGATACGGCGGGGCCCGCCACTTATCAACACGGGAGAGACCATGACCGGCCAGCGCTCCGACGCCCGCCGCAACCGCGCCCACGTCCTGGCCGTGGCCGAGACCGAGGTGGCCGCCCGAGGAGCCCAGGCCTCCCTGGAGCGGATCGCCCGCGTCGCCGGCGTCGGATCGGCCACCGTGCGGCGCCACTTCCCCACCCGGGCGGCACTGCTGGACGCCGTCTTCACGGAGCGCGTCCGCGCGCTGTGCGACCGCGCCCGCATGCTTCACGGCGAGCGCGACAGCCGCTCGGCGCTCGAGACGTGGCTGCGGGAGGTGCTCGCCTACGCGCTCGCCGCGCGCGGCCTGGCGGACGCCCTCTCCTACCGGCCGCTCCGGGACGACGACGCCCAGGACTCCTGCGCGGCGGCCCTCGGTGCGGCCGGCGACCCGCTGGTGCGCCGAGCCGTCGACGACCGGGCCGTCCGGCCGGACGTCACCGTCGAGGACCTCCTCGTGGTGATCGTCGGCATCGCGCTGGCCACCGAGCAGTACACCGACCCGGCGCCGCAGGCGGAGCGCGCGTTGCGGCTGGTGCTCGCGGGGCTCGGGACCGACGCCGGCTGAGCCGCCCACGGGCCGGCGGAGCGCCCCGCGCCGGCGAGCCGGGAGGCGCGCCGCACCGGCAACGCCGCACGGCGGGGCGCTCCCCGGCCGAGGCCGGCTGCCGCGCGGCGCCCGCGCGACGTCAGCCCTCGCCGCTCCCCCGGTCACCGCCGGGGGCCGGGTGGCTGCCGCTGGGTGCGGAGTTCGGGACGGGAGCAGCGGCGCGGCCGTCGCAGCGGTGCCACTCCGCGCTCGACCCGCCGAACTCGGTGCTCAGGTCGCGGACCAGTTGCGCCAGGTCCTGCGGTCGGTCCGGGGTCCACCAGTCCCCCAGCATCCGCGACAGTTCCTCGTCCCGCGCGGCGAGCAGCCGCGAAGTGACCAGCCGGCCCCGGTCGGTCGCCTCCAGCACCGACCCGTCCCCGGTGCGCGCCAGCATTCCCCGCTGCTCCAGCTGGCGCACCGCGCCGTCGACGACCTCGGGCGGCAGCGCCGTCCGGGCGGGCAGCGGGCCCGGCTCGACGAAGCCGTAGCGGTTGACGCGCAGCAGCAACCAGCACGCCGCGGGCGCCAGGTCGGCGCCGGCGGCGTCGCCGATGGAGCGGTAGAGGTCGCGCCGGCCCGTACGGCTGGCGAGCACCGACAGCGACCGGGCGACCTCTTCCCGGGAGGAGCGCTCCACGGCGGTGGTGCCCACGGTCTCACTGCCCTCGGGCGCGCGGACGCTGCCCCGCAGCGGGTCCGGGCGCAGCAGCCACGCCAGCAGGTGGCCGATCAGCACCACCGGCACCGCGTAGAGGAAGACCGCGGTGATGGCGTCCGAGTACGCCGACAGCACCCCGGTGCGCGCTCCGCCGGTGAGCTGCGCCACCCCGCGCGGGTCGTGCAGCAGCGAATCCACGCTGACCCCGCCCGGCAGCTGGGCGCCCGCCAGTTCGGTGCGCAGGTTCTCGCCCAGCAGCCGGGCGAAGATCGTGCCGAAGACCGCGACGCCGAAGGCGGCCCCGACCGTGCGGAAGAAGGTGACGCCCGAGGTGGCGACGCCGAGGTTGCGGTAGCGCACCGCGTTCTGCACCGCCAGCACCAGCACCTGCAGGACCATGCCGAGACCCATGCCGAACACGGCGAAGGTCAGGCTCATCCGGACGGTGCCCGTCTCCCGGCCCAGGGTGTGCAGCAGCGCCAGCCCGAGCGCGACCACGGCGGTGCCCAGCACGGGGAAGATCTTCCAGTGCCCGGTGCGGGTGATGATCTGCCCCGAGAGGGTGGAGGTGACGAAGATCCCCGCGACCATCGGCAGCATGTGGACCCCGGACGAGGTCGGGCTCACGCCGTGCACCACCTGCAGGAAGGTCGGCAGGTAGGTCATCGCGCCGAACATCGCGAAGCCGACGATGAACGCGATGCAGCAGCAGAGCGTGAAGGTGCGCACCGAGAACAGCGAGAGCGGCAGCACCGGCTCCACCGCCCGGCGCTCCACCCGGATGAACAGGGCCAGCCCCACCAGCGTGGCCGCGGTGAGGGCGGCCGTCTGCCAGGAGACCCAGGGCCAGGTGGTACCGCCCAGGGAGGCGACCAGCACCAGTCCCGCGGCCACCCCGGCGATCAGCCCCGTGCCGGCGTAGTCGATGGTGTGCCGCTCCCGGCGCGCCGGAAGGTGCAGCACGGTGGCGATGACCGCCAGGGCGAGCACACCGAAGGGAAGGTTGATGTAGAAGACCCACCGCCAGCTCAGGTGGTCGACGAACAGACCTCCCAGCAGCGGGCCCAGCACACTCGTCGTCCCGAAGACCGCGCCGAACATCCCCTGGTAGCGGCCGCGTTCCCGGGGGGAGACGAGGTCTCCCACCATCGCCATCGACAGGACGATCAGCCCGCCGCCGCCCAGTCCCTGCAGGAACCGGAAGCCGATCAGCTCGGGCATGTTGCGGGCCGCGCCGCAGAGCATCGAGCCGGCCAGGAAGATGACGACGGCGAGTTGGAAGAGGCGTTTGCGCCCGTAGAGGTCACCGAGCTTTCCCCACAGCGGGGTGCCGGCGGTGGAGGCCAGCAGGTAGGCGGTCACCACCCAGGAGAGATGGTCGATGCCTCCCAGGTCGCTGACGATGGTGGGCAGCGCGGTGGCGACGATCGTCTGGTCGAGCGCGGCGAGGAACAGCCCGAGCATCAGCGCACCGAGCGACACCCACAGCCTGCCGCGATGCGCCTCCCGGTGCGGCTCCTCCTCCACCTCGGACGCCGGCTCCGTCGCCATGGGGCTCCTCCCGAGCGGGGCGGGCGCGGCTCTGCCACCGCACCCTGCACGGACATCACCCACCATCGTGGCCCCAACCGGCGCAAACGGCCTCCCGGCGGCCCCGCCGCGTCCGATCGACGTCGGGGCCCCCCGGCTCCCGCCCCGGGGCGCGGGACGGGAGCGCCGGGCGGGTCGGTACCCGGCCGGACGGGTCAGCTTCCTGCCGGGCGGGCCTCCCGGGCGGTCTCGGCGGCCGGGGCGCGGTAGGCGACCGGGC
>NZ_JAAVJC010000315.1 GCF_012033785.1 Streptomyces bohaiensis | reverse complement strand
GCGGGACGGGCTCTACGCCGACTTCCTGCCCGGCCTGGTCGGCGAGGACGGCGTGATCCGGGGTCCCGCCGGCGCGGACCGAGGGCACCGGCCGTGGCGGACCCCTCGGAGGAGGCCGATCCGGCTCGACGCCGCGGCCGCGGGGTGGTCCGCGCCGGACCGCCCAGGAGCGGCGGAGTTCAGCCCGCGGTGCGCCGCAGCACCTGTGCCAGCGGCGTCGCCGGGTGGCCGGTCAGCCGGGGAACGGCGTCGCTCACGGCTGCCAGCTCACCCGCCGCCATGGCGGTGTAGGTCGACACCCAGGCGTCGAGCTGCCAGCGGGGCGCTCCGGAGGCCTCCCGGGACCGGTACGCCTCCGCCACGGTCTCGGGGTGGTAGGTCACCGGCCGTCCCGTCGCCTCCGTCAGCTCCGCGGCGATCTCCGCCAGCGTGAGCGCCCGCGGGCCGGTCAGGTCGTAGACCGCGCCGTCGTGCGCCGGGGCATCGAGCAGCGCGGCCACCGCGGCGTCGGCGATGTCGTCCTGGGCGACGACGGAGGCGGCGCCCTCGCCGGCCGGACCCCGGATCACGCCGTCCTCGCCGACCAGGCCGGGCAGGAAGTCGGCGTAGAGCCCGTCCCGCAGGAAGGTGTACGACAGGCCGCTGTCGCGGATGTACCGCTCCGTCACCCAGTGGTCGCGCGCCAGCGTGAAGGTGGCGTCAGGGGCGGCACCGAGGAACGAGGTGTACACGATGTGGCCCGCGCCGGCCTCGGCGGCGGCGTCCACGAACGACCGGTGCTGGTCGAGGCGGTCCTCCGACTCCGACGCGGAGACCATCAGGACCCGGTCCGCCCCGGTCAGCGCCCGGACCAGCTCGCGCCGGTCCCCGTACCCCGCGGCGGCCACCGCCGCCCCCGCGAGCCGGGGCGCCCGCGCCGGGTCGCGCACCAGGAGCGTCTGTGCGAGGCCCGCCTCGGCCAGCCGGGCGGCGACCCGTCCGCCGAGTCGGCCGGTCGCGCCCGTCACCACTGTTGCGGTCCCGGCGCCGCGGCGCCCCTCAGCATCGGCCATCCGTCCTGCCTTCCTGGTCAGCGCTTCTCCCCGCGACTGTAGGCCGGGGGAGTCCCCGCATGCGGTCCCCCGGCGCGGCGAACGGGTGACATTCGGCCGGGACGCGGCCGGCCGCACCGGACGCCCGCCCCACCGGACGGCCGGCGGTGGGTGCCGTGCGGCGGGCATGGGCGGTGCCCGGCGGGGCCTCACGCCCCGGGGCGAACGTGCGGACGTCGCCGAGGGCGGCGGGGCCGTACCGGCCGGGAACTGCGGGCGGAGCCCGCCCGACAGGCCCGCCGCCGACCGGCGCGCTCAGCCCTGGAGCTGGGCCAGCAGCCCGAGCCAGACCTCGCTGATGGTCGGGTAGGCGGGGACCGCGTGGGCGAGTCGCTCCACCGGTACCTCGGACACCACGGCGACGGTGGCCGCGTGCAGCATCTCGGCGACCGCCGGGCCGGCGAAGGTGGCGCCGACGAGGACGCCCCGCTCGGCGTCGGCCACCAGCCGGGCACGGCCCCGGTACCCGTCGGCGTACAGCGCGGCGCCGGCCACGTCGCCGAGCTCCGCGTCGGCGACCCGGGTCCGGATGCCGCGCGACGCGGCGTCCGCCGCCGTCAGCCCCACCGAGGCGACCTCCGGGTGGCTGAAGACGACCTGCGAGACGGCCTCGTCGTCGGCGGTGGCGGCATGCGCCCCCCAGCGGCCGCCGGCCGCCGAGCGCCCCCGGTACCGGGCGACCATGGCGTCCCCGGCGACACGTGCCTGGTACTTGCCCTGGTGGGTGAGGAGGGCGCGGCCGTTGACGTCGCCGACCGCGTAGAGCCACCCGCCGGCGACGTCGTCCACGCGACAGCTGTCGTCCACGCGCAGCCAGTCGCCGGGCCCCAGCCCGACCGTCACCAGGCCCAGGTCCTCGGTGCGCGGTCCGCGCCCGGTGGCGAACAGCACCTCGTCGACCTCGACCTCGCCGCCGTCCTCCAGCACCACGGTGACCGGCCCGGCGGGGTCGGGCCGGCGCAGCGCGGCCACCGAGGCGCCGATGCGGACGTCGGCGCCGGCGTCGCGCAGCGACCCGGCCACCAGCTCCCCGGCGAACGGCTCCATGCGGGGCAGCAGGGCGTCGCCGCGCGCCAGCAGGGTGACCCGGGAGCCGAGCGCCTGCCAGGCGGTGGCCATCTCCACCCCCACCACGCCTCCGCCGACCACGGCGAGCCGGGCGGGGGCCTCGGAGGCGCTGGTGGCGTTGCGGCTGGTCCACGGACGGGCCTCGGCGACGCCGGGGAGGTCGGGCACCAGTGCGCGGCTCCCGGTGCAGACGGCCACCGCGTGCCGGGCGGTCAGGACGCGGCTGCTGCCGTCGGAGGTCTCCACGGCGACCCGCAGTTCCCCGGCGAGGCGGCCGACGCCGCGCACGAGGGGGACCCCTACGGAGTCGAGCCACTCCACCTGCGAGGAGTCGTCCCAGTCGTGGGTGAAGTCGTCCCGCCGCGCCAGGACGGCCGAGGTGTCGAACTCTCCGTCCGTCGCCTGCCGGGCGCCGGCCACGGCGCGCGCGTCGGCCAGTGCGGCGACCGGCCGCAGCAGCGCCTTGCTGGGCATGCACGCCCAGTAGGAGCACTCGCCGCCCACCAGTTCGTTCTCCACGATCACCGCGCTCAGCCCCGCGTCGGAGACGCGGCCGGCCAGCACCTCGCCGACCGGTCCGGCGCCGATCACCACGACGTCGTAGACGTCGGCGGCGGGGTCCGGCGCCCCGCCCTCGGGCCCCGCCCCGCTGCCCCCGGTGGTGTCCTGTGCCCGCTCCTCCGCCATGACGACCCTCTCTCTGCGCTTCGCGACGCCGTGCCCGGCGCGGGACCGGCCGTGCCGGTGCCCGGGTGGGGACGGTACCGCGCCATCCGTGCCACGGAACCGGAGACCGGCGACGGGTGGTGGCACGCGCGCCCGGATCGGCCCATCTCTCACCCGGTCGGCGTCCGGGTGACCCGCCGGTCCCGCTCCGGGCGCGTCTCGGCGACGCTCTCAGCTGTGGAGCGCCCGCAGCACCCGGTAGAACTCCGCCTTGAGCTCCAGCCCGATGCCGGGGGCGTCGGTCAGGCCGATCCGGCCGCCCTCGACCCGGGCGCCGTCGGCGAAGCCCCCGGTGGGGCGGAACTCGCCGGGGTAGGACTCGTTGCCGCCGAGCTTCAGCGCCGCCGCGATGTGGAGCGAGAACTGGTGGCCGCCGTGCGGGACGCAGCGGCGGGTCGACCAGCCGTGGTCGCGCAGCATCTCCAGCACCCGCAGGTACTCGGTGAGCCCGTAGGAGAGGGCGGGGTCCACCTGGATGACGTCCCGGTCGGGGCGCATCCCGCCGTGGCGCACGAGGTTGCGGGCGTCCTGGAGGGAGAAGAGGTTCTCGCCGGTGGCGATCGGACCGGGGTAGTGCTCGGCGAGGACGGCGTTGAGGCGGTAGTCGAGCGGGTCGCCGACCTCCTCGTACCAGAACAGCCCGTAGGGCTCGATGGCGCGGCCGTACTCCAGCGCGGTGGCGAGGTCGAAGCGGCCGTTGACGTCGACGGCGAGCCGGGAGCCGTCGCCGCCGACCACCTCCAGCACCGTCTCGATGCGGCGGAGGTCCTCGGCGAGGTCGGCGCCGCCGATCTTCATCTTGACCACCTCGTACCCCTGGTCGAGGAAGCCGCGCATCTCGTCGCGCAGGTCGGCGTGGGTCCGGCCGGGGGCGTAGTAGCCGCCGGCGGCGTAGACGAAGACGGTGTCGTCGTGGGTGCCGTCCCCGTGGCGGTCGGCGAGGTAGCGGTGGAGCGGGACGTCCTCGATCTTGGCCGCGAGGTCGAACAGGGCCATGTCGACGACGCCGACGGCGACCGACCGCTCGCCGTGGCCGCCGGGCTTCTCGTTGCGCATCATCACCTGCCAGGCCCGGCCCGGGTCCAGCCGGCCGGCCTCGTCCAGCAGGGCGCCGGGCTCGGCGTCGAGCAGCCGCGGCAGGACGCGGCGGCGCAGGATCTCGCCCGCGCTGTAGCGACCGTTGGAGTTGAAGCCGTAGCCGACCAGCGGTCGGCCGTCGCGGACGACGTCGCTGACGACGGCGACCACGGAGCAGTCCATGGTCGTGAAGTCGATCCAGGCGTTGCGTATCGCGGAGCTGATGGGCACGACGCCCTCGTGCACGGCGGTGATCCTCATGCGGTTCCTTCCCGGTGCACCGTCAGGTTGTAACTTATAAGATTGTCCGCGTGCTAGGTTCACGCCCCACGAGCGTCCCGTCAAGACCCCGGCCGACCGCGCCGGGCGGGGACGCGGTCGCTCCCCGCGCGGGGCGACCGGGGTGCGGAAAGGGGGCGGGCCGAGGTGTCCATACGGGGTGTCTTCGCCAGCAAGGCCGACCTGGCCTACGCCGAACTGCGGGGCCGCATCCTCAGCGGCGCGCTGCCGGCGGGGTCCCGGCTCGCCCAGTACGACCTGGCCGAGGAGCTCGGCATGAGCATCACCCCGATCCGCGAGGCGGCCCGCCGCCTGAGCAGCGAGGGGCTGGTCGACCTCGACGCCCACCGGGACGCCCGGGTCGCCGCCATGAGCGCGGAGGAGGCCCGCGACCTGCTGGAGGTGCGGCTCTCGCTCGATCCCGCCGCGGCGCGGCTCGCCGCCGAGCGGCGGACCCCGGCGGACATCGACGCCCTGCGCCTGGCGCAGCACGCGCTGCTGCCGGTCAACCGCGCCACCGGCGAAGAGGCGCTGGCGGCGCACCGCGCCTTCCACCGCGCGCTCTACCGGGCCTCGCACAACCCGGTGATGATCCGGCTGCTGGACGACCTCTGGGACAAGACCGACCGGTACCGGCGGTTCGGCCTCCACCTCCCCGAGGGGGACGCCCCCCGACTGCGCGACCACGACGAGCACGCCCGTCTCGCCGATCTCGTGGTGGCGGGCGACGCGGACGGCGTGGAGGAACTCATGCGCGGCCACATCGCGCTGAGCCTCGCCGTCGGCGCGGTGGAGGCGCTCCAGGCGGCGGCCGAGCAGCGCGGCTGACCGCGCCCGCCGCCCCGCCTCCGCCGGCCTCCCGGCCGCCTCCGCCCGTCCCGTCCGCCCCGGCGTCCGC
>NZ_JAAVJC010000314.1:3551-5175 GCF_012033785.1 Streptomyces bohaiensis | reverse complement strand
ACGGCTCGTTCAGCCCCGACCGGGTCACCATCGCGGAGTTCCCCGAGGGGACGCACCCGGACCACGCGCGACTCGTCGGACTGACGGTCACCGAGGCCGCCGCGCACCCGGCTGCCGGGCCGGGCGCCCGCCGATGTGCCGCCCCTGCACCGTTTCGGCGCGGGTATGCGTCCTCCCACCCGCCCGGCGCAGGCGCTGCGCCCATCCGGGGTGATCTCGCCGTGTCGGCGCGCGGCGGGGTGTCCCGGTGGCGCCGCGTCGCAGCTCGGGGACGGTCGACCGGACGAGGTGCCGGGCGGTGCGTTCACGGTCAACTCGGCACCGGTCGGGGCGATTCGGCCGGCCGCTGTGCGCCGACTCACCCCGGGGTGCCGGTCCCGCCGCGAGCTGCGGCGGCGCCCCGCCGACCGGGGTGCCGCGCCGCTCCCCATCGCGTCAGCATCCGCCAGATTGCAGGCTTTGACGCCACTTTGACCGGTTTGCGATCGATCGTGTGACCATCATCTCGGATGACTTAGGGGTTGTATTGCCTGTTTCGGGGCGATCTCGCCCCTCTGACCTGCGAAGACGTTTCCCAACTCACGTCAAGTCGGTCCCGGGGCGTGATCTTCATCGTTCTTGAATCGTGATCGTGGCTGTGCCTACTGTCGCCGGGCTCGCACACCGCGGGTGAACCGGGTCGCTCACGCCTAATCCTGCCGCCGGCCCGGGGGTACGGCTCTGTGCAGCACCGCAGGCAGGAGCGGGGGACCCAAGGTAAGTGCCGGTCCGGATCCGTCCGGAACGGCTTGGGGTGAAGACGGGGCGGCGCACGCCGCACCGGCCGGGCGACTCACTAGCCCGAACCCGACAGCTCACCTCGTAGGCGTCGGTGAGAAGGAACGACATGCTGTTCTCCGGTAAGGGTCGCCACCGCCGTCCCTCCAAGCCCGCCCGTGTGGCCGCCATCGCCGGCGCTGCCGGTGCCGCGGTCGCCCTCCCGCTGATGGGCGCCACCGGCGCCCAGGCCGCCTCCGTCGACACCTGGGACAAGGTCGCCCAGTGCGAGTCCACCGGTAACTGGTCCATCAACACCGGCAACGGCTACTACGGTGGCCTGCAGTTCTCCCAGTCCAGCTGGGAGGCGGCCGGTGGTGCGCAGTACGCCTCGCGCGCCGACCTCGCGAGCAAGGACCAGCAGATCGCCACCGCGGAGAAGCTCCTCGCGATGCAGGGCCCCGGCGCGTGGCCGCACTGCGGCCAGGTCGCCGGCCTCACCTCCGGTGGTCCCGCCCCCGAGCTCGGCGGCCAGCAGCAGGCCCCGCAGCAGGAGGCCGCGCCGCAGCAGCAGGAGGCCCCGCAGCAGCAGGCCGAGCCGCAGCAGGAGCAGCGCGCCGAGGCCCCCGCCTCCCGCTCCACCGAGCGTGCCGAGAAGCCCGCCTCCTCCGGCGAGCAGGGCGACTACACCGTCCGCTCCGGCGACACCCTCCACAAGATCGCCGAGGCCAACGACACCACCTGGCAGGAGCTCTACGAGGCCAACAAGTCGGTCGTCGGGGGCAACCCGAACCTGATCTTCCCCGGTCAGCAGCTCTCGCTCTGATCCCCGCGCGCCCCGGCCCGAGCCGGGGCGCCGCTGGTGGGC
>NZ_JAAVJC010000314.1:0-3543 GCF_012033785.1 Streptomyces bohaiensis | reverse complement strand
TACCCCCCCCCCCCCCCCCCCCCCCCCCCCCCCCCCCCCGCTGGTGGGCGCACCCGCACCACGGGTGCGCCCACCGGGTTTTCTTCCCCCGTTAAACAAAAAGATGACCCCCGCCCTCACCTGCGGTTTCCATGCCGTTCCCGTCCTCGGGCACCCGACAAACCGGACCGATCGGTGAGCTGATCGGCGCAGCATCCCCGGCGGGCGGATAGGCTCAGAGGGCTGAGACAGACTCACCCGAAGGAGAACCGCGTGCCGTCCATCGACGTCGTCGTAGCCCGGGAAATCCTCGATTCACGAGGCAACCCCACCGTCGAGGTCGAGGTCGGCCTCGACGACGGCTCCACCGGCCGTGCCGCCGTCCCCTCCGGCGCCTCCACCGGCGCCTTCGAGGCGCTCGAACTGCGTGACGGCGACCCGAACCGCTACGGCGGCAAGGGCGTCGAGAAGGCCGTCCTCGCCGTCATCGAGCAGATCGGCCCCGAGCTGGTCGGCTACGACGCCACCGAGCAGCGCCTGATCGACCAGGCCATGTTCGACCTGGACGCCACCGCCGACAAGTCCTCGCTGGGCGCCAACGCGATCCTCGGCGTCTCGCTGGCCGTCGCGCACGCCGCCTCCGAGTCCTCGGACCTGCCGCTCTTCCGCTACCTCGGCGGCCCCAACGCGCACCTGCTGCCCGTGCCGCTGATGAACATCCTCAACGGCGGTGCCCACGCCGACTCCAACGTGGACATCCAGGAGTTCATGATCGCGCCGGTCGGCGCCGAGTCGTTCTCCGAGGCGCTGCGCTGGGGTGCGGAGGTCTACCACAAGCTGAAGTCGGTCCTGAAGGAGCGCGGCCTCTCCACCGGCCTCGGCGACGAGGGCGGCTTCGCGCCCAACCTCGACTCCAACCGCGCCGCGCTGGACCTCATCCTGGAAGCCATCAAGGCCGCCGGGTACACCCCGGGCCAGGACATCGCGCTCGCCCTGGACTGCGCCGCCTCCGAGTTCTACAAGGACGGCGTCTACACCTTCGAGGGCAAGGACCGCACCGCCGAGGAGATGACCGACTACTACGCCGGTCTCGTCGACGACTACCCGCTGGTCTCCATCGAGGACCCGCTGTTCGAGGACGACTGGGCGGGCTGGAGCACCATCACCGCCCGCGTCGGCGACCGCGTTCAGCTCGTCGGTGACGACCTGTTCGTCACCAACTCCGAGCGGCTGCAGCGCGGCATCGACGAGAAGGCCGCCAACGCCCTCCTCGTCAAGGTCAACCAGATCGGCTCGCTCACCGAGACGCTGGACGCCGTCGAGCTGGCGCAGCGCAGCGGCCTGAAGTGCGTCATGTCCCACCGCTCCGGTGAGACCGAGGACGTCACCATCGCCGACCTGGCCGTCGCCACCAACTGCGGCCAGATCAAGACCGGCGCCCCGGCCCGCTCGGACCGCGTCGCCAAGTACAATCAGCTGCTCCGCATCGAGGAGATCCTGGACGACGCCGCCGTCTACGCCGGCCGCTCCGCGTTCCCCCGCTTCCAGGGCTGACACCGCGAGGGCCGAGGCCGCCACGGCTGACGCGCCCTCACACCCCGACGGCGCCGGGCAGCAGCCCGGCGCCGTCGGCGTGCCCGCGTGCCGCACCCCCGCGACACCTCCCCGCACCGTGTCCGGCGGACACGCGCGCCACGGCCGGGCCCAACGCGCCCCCCACCGGCACCCGTCCCGTACGGTGGCCGAGGATTCCCGGGTGACTGAGGAGGCGGTGTGTCCGCGGGCCGGAGCAGGTTCTCCACCACGACCAGGCTCAAGGTGCTCGGCGAGCAGGCCGCCGAGCGGGTCTACCGCGCGCAGAACCGGCGGCTGCGCCGCCCGCCCCGCCGCTCGCGGCTCACCGGCCGCGCCGCCGTGCTGGCGCTCGTCGTCTGCTCGCTGATGGTCGCGCTCGCCTACCCGCTGCGGCAGTACATCTCCCAGCGCTCCGACATCGGCGACCAGCGCCGCCAGGCCGAGCAGGCGCAGCAGCGGGTCGAGGAGCTCCGGGACGAGAAGGCGCGCTGGCAGGACGAGGCCTACGTCGAGCAGCAGGCCCGCCGCCACCTGCACTACGTACGTCCCGGCGAGGTGGGGTTCACCCTCCCCGACGTGGGCGGCAGCGAGCCGGACGACCGCCGTCACCGTGACCGCAGCGGCGCCAACCGGCCTTGGTATGACAACCTCTGGGACGGCGTGGACCGGGCCGACGAGCCACGCTGAGGCCGCCTGCCGGGCGGTCGCGCCGTGCCCCTCCCGACCCTGGACTGAAGCAGATGGACACCCCACCCCCGCTCACCGAACCCACCGAGCCGACCGACGCCGACATCGAGGCGTTCCGGCAGCAGCTGGGCCGCCCGCCGCGCGGCCTGCGCGCCATCGCCCACCGCTGCCCCTGCGGCAACCCCGACGTGGTGGAGACCGCGCCCCGGTTGGAGGACGGCAGCCCGTTCCCCACCACGTACTACCTGACCTGCCCCCGCGCCGCCTCCGCCATCGGGACCCTGGAGTCCGACGGGGTGATGCGCGAGATGAACGAGCGGCTCGCGCAGGACGAGGAGCTCGCCGCCGCCTACCGGTCGGCCCACGAGGACTACCTGCGCCGCCGCGACGCCATCGAGGTGCTGGAGGGGTTCCCCAGCGCCGGCGGCATGCCGGACCGCGTCAAGTGCCTGCATGTGCTCGTCGGCCACTCGCTGGTGGCCGGGCCGGGCGTCAACCCGCTCGGTGACGAGGCCATCGCCATGCTGCCCGAGTGGTGGCGCAAGGGCCCCTGCGTGCAGCCGTGCGGCACCGAGGGCACCCGGGGCTCCGAGGAGGACCAGTGACCGACACCCCGCGTTCCGACGCCCGCTCCGACGCCCCGCCCGCCGACGGCGCGACCCGCGTCGCGGCGGTCGACTGCGGCACCAACTCCATCCGGCTGCTGGTCGCCGACGTCGCCGCCGACGGCTCGCGCCTGGCCGACCTCGACCGCCGCATGGAGATCGTCCGGCTCGGACAGGGCGTGGACCGCACCGGGCGGCTCGCCCCCGAGGCGCTGGAGCGGACCTTCGCCGCCTGCCGCCAGTACGCGGAGGCGGTCACCGCGCTCGGCGTCGACCCCGCTGCCGTCCGCTTCGTCGCCACCTCCGCCTCGCGGGACGCGGAGAACCGCGACGAGTTCACCGCGGGCGTCCGCGAGCTGCTCGGCGTCACCCCGGAGGTGATCACCGGCGACGAGGAGGCGCAGCTCTCCTTCACCGGCGCGACCCGCGGACTGCCCGCCGACGGACGCGGCGGCGACTCCCTCGTCGTGGACATCGGAGGCGGCTCCACCGAGTGCGTGCTGGGCGCCGACACCGTCCGGGCGGCGCGCAGCGTCGACATCGGCTGCGTCCGGCTGACCGAGCGCCACCTCACCGACCCCGACGCGGGCGGCGGCGTGCCCGCCGGGCCGCCGGCGCCGGAGCGGGTCGCGGCGCTGCGCGCCGACATCGAGGCGGCGCTGGACCTCGTCGAGGAGACGGTGGAGCTGCGCAGCGC
>NZ_JAAVJC010000313.1 GCF_012033785.1 Streptomyces bohaiensis | reverse complement strand
GGCCGCGGCCGGCCGGCGGTTGCGGCGGCGCGCGCCCAGAGCGGGCACGGCGCGGCGGGTGTCCACGGCGGGGTAGTCGGGCAGCGCCGCCGCCAGGGCCGCCACCGTCGATCGCTCGAACAGGGCGCGGACGGGTACGTCGACCCCGGCGGCGTCCCGCAGCCGTACGGCCACCCGGGTCGCCAGCAGCGAGTGGCCGCCCAGCTGGAAGAAGTCGTGCTCGGCGCCGACACCGTCCACGCCAAGGACCTCCTCCCACACCCGGGCGACGGCCCGCTCCGCGTCGTTCCGCGGCGGGGTCGCCCCGGCCGCGGCGGTCCAGACCGGCACCGGGGGCAGCGCCCGCCGGTCGACCTTGCCGTTGGGGGTCCGGGGCAGCTCCGGGACCACGACGAACGCCTCGGGCACCATGTAGTCCGGCAGGGTGCGCAGCAGCGCGGCGCGCAGCGTCGCCTCCGCCGGGGCGGAGCCCGCAGCCGGCACCAGGTAGGCGGCGAGCCGGTGGGTGCCGTCCCCCTGTTCCAGCGCCACCACCGTCGCCGCGTGGACCGCCGGGTCGGCGAGCAGCGCCGCCTCGATCTCGCCCGGCTCGATGCGGTGGCCGCGGATCTTGACCTGGTGATCGGCCCGCCCGAGCAGCGCCGGCGTTCCGTCCGGCCGCCGTCTCGCCAGGTCGCCGGTGCGGTACAACCGGTCTCCGGAGCCGCCGAACGGGTCGGGTACGAACGCCGCCGCTGTCAGCTCCGGCCGACCGACGTAGCCCCAGCCGAGGCCGGTGCCGCCGATGTACACCTCCCCGGTGGCCCCCTCGGGCACCGGCTCCATCCGGTCGTCGAGCACGTGGACCACGGTGTTGTCCCGTGCCTGCCAGTCGGCCTGGCGGCCGAGGCGGTCGCGCCGCGCGGTCGTCGCCCACACCGTCGTCTCGGTCGGGCCGTACAGGTCCCACACCTGCGCCCCGTCGGCCGCCAGCCGGGCAGCGAGCTCCTCGTGGAGCGCCTCCCCGCCGCTGAGCACGGTCTGCGACGGAGCGGGCGTCCAGCCGGTGTCCGCCAGCATCCGCAACGTCACCGGTGTGGCCTGCACGACGCCCCTGCCGCACGACGCGATCAGCGCCGCCATCCGCTCCGGGTCACGGGCCTCCTCCCGGTCGGCCAGCGCGAGTCGAGCGCCGGTCAGCAGCGGCAGGCACAGCTCCAGCAGGGAGGGGTCGAACGAGACCGTGGTGATCCCCGCGAAGGTGTCACCCGGGCCGGAGGGGAGCCGTCGCGCCATCGCCACCAGGAAGTGCGTCAGCGCGCGGTGCGGGATCAGCGCACCCTTGGGCCGCCCGGTGGAGCCGGAGGTGTAGAAGACGTGGGCCAGATCGTCGGCGGAGGGCCCGCCCTCCGGCACCACGGGGTCGGCGCTTGCTGTCCGGGCGGCCTCGCCGGGCTCGTCCGGCAGCAACACCAACGGGTCCCCCGGGTGTGCGGTGGCGCCACTCGCGGGACGGCGCGTCCCGTCGTCGGCGACCGCTTCGGGACCGGCCGTCGTGGCGGTGGTGCCCGAGACCCGGTGGACGAGCCCGCGTTCGGTGATCACCACGCGGGCCCCGGAGTCCTCCCAGATATGGCGGAGCCGCGCGTCGGGCAGCGCCGGATCGAGCGGCAGGTAGGCGCCACCGGCCCGGTGCACCGCCAGCAGCGTGGTCGGCACGGCCGGGCCGCGCTCCAGCAGCACCCCGACCGCGATGCCCGGCCCCACCCCCGACTCCCGCAGCCGGTTCGCCAACCGGGCCGAAGAGGCGTCGAGCTCGGCGTAGCTGATGTCGTGCCCGGCGCAGGTCACCGCCACCGCGTCCGGCGTGGCGGCGGCCTGCTCCGCGAACAGCTCGGTCCACACCACGTCCCGTACGCCACGCGCGGTGTCGTTGTGCAGGGCGAGCAGCCGGCGCCGCTCACCCCCCGGCAGGGGAGGCACCAGGGCCGCCCTGTCGGCGACGGCCTCCTCCGGGGCCGCCACCAGCAGGGAGAGCAACTGCGCGAAGGCCGCGCCGATCTGTCGGGCCGTGTCGGCAGTGAACAGCGATGTCGCGTACTGGAGTCGGCCCGCCACGGTTCCGTCGGGCAGATTCAACAGGTCGAGCGCGACGTCGAACGGCCCGCCGCCCGCGGGAGTGGAGACCATCTCCACATCCAGACCGGGCAGCCGCTCCACCGGTTCGTCGAGGGTGATCAGCTGGAACGACACCTGTGCCAACGGGTTGCGGGACGGGTCCCGGGGCGGGGCCACCTCCGTGACGACGCGCTCGAACGGTGTCCGGGTGCGCGAGAAGGCCGCCAGCGCGTCGGCCCGGACCAGCCGCAGCAGCTCGGAGAAGGTTCGGGCCTCCCCGAGATCCGTGCGAAGCACCAGGGTGTTCACGAAGAGACCGATGGCGCCCGCGAGTTCGGGCCCGTCGCGCCCGCTGACCGGGACACCGACCGCGATGTCCCGCTGCCCGGAGAGTCGGCCGAGCGTTGCCTGGAACGCGGCCAGCAGTACCATGAACCGCGTCGCCCGATGGGCCCGTGCCAGCGCGTCGACCGTCCCGACCAGGGGCGCGTCGAGGGTGAACCGGGCGATGTCCGCCCGGCCGTCCCACAGCGCGGGTCGCGGCAGGTCGGTCGGCAGCCGAAGCGGCTCCAGGCCGGTCAACCGGTCGCGCCAGTAGGCCAGATGGCGAGCCGCGCGAGGGCCGTCGAGCCGTTCTGTCTCCGTGCGGGCCACCTCCGCGTACTGCGTCGGCCGGGAGAAGGGCTCGGCCGGCGTGCCTCCCGTCCGCTCCCGGTAACCCGCCGCAAGCTCTGCGGAGAGGACCGACCACGAGGCGAAGTCGAAGGCGATGTGGTGCACGCTGACCACCACGAGGTGCTCGTCCTCGCGCAGCCGCGCGAGAACCACTCGGATCGGCGGCCCCTCCTCCAGCGGCAGCGGTGTCGCGAGTTCCTCGGACAGCAGGCGCTCCACCGCCCGGTCCGCGTCCTCGTCCCGCGGCTCCGGCCGCCGCACCGGAACGGTCACGCGTTCCGCGACGCGCGCGACGGGCTCGCCGTCGATGGCGGTGTACCGGGTGCGCAGCACCTCGTGCCGCGCCACCACTGCCTCCAGCGACCCCAGCAGCGCGGCTTCGTCCAGCTCCCCCCGGACCCGCAGGGCGAGCGGCAGCAGGTCGCTGTGCCCGCCCGCCCCCAGCCGGTCCAGGAACCACAGTCGACGCTGCGCGAACGACATGGGTCGCTCCTGCTCGGTCGGGTCCGGCCGGTGTCCGGCGCCGTCGGCGGCGTGCCCCGTGCCGCTCGCCCGGTTGCTCGTCCCTGCGTGGGCCTCACCGCTGTCCACCAGTCACCTCCACGGAGCGGACCGGCCCGCGGCTGGCGGCGGGCTCAGAGCGAGTCTGCGGATTCGGCTGCAGGGCCGTTAGAGAACTTCCGGCAGCCGCGGCGGTGGTGTGCGCTGCCCTTCACTCCCTTGCCCCGCTTCCGTGCCGGGGCGGGACGGGGAGGGGGAGGTGATCCTGGCTGGTGGGGCCGGGTACGGGCCGAACGCGGCGCCGTCCACCGCTGCTCGAAGGAAGCGCGTGCTTCCCTCCCGGCCCGCGCCTCGGCCGGGGCGAGGCGTCGTTGAGCGGTGCGTTGCCGCCGAGCGTGAGCGGGTGGCCGGGCGACCGACACGACCGTGCAGCTGCGACCGTCCGGCGGCAGCCCGGCTGCGGTCCTGCTCCCGGGGGAACAGCGGCCGGGGCGCCGCCTCGTCGGTGCGGCGCGCATCCCCGCCCCGAACTCCGAGTCGGAAGCCTGCGCGGACCGGGCGTCGCCTCCCGTCCGGGAGGAGGGAGGACAGCCGGCGAACAGGCCGGTGGCCAGGCTGCCGAGCAGCATCGGTCGATCGGCCGCGCCCCTTCGTCCCGCCCCGGCCCCGCCGGCCGGCCCGCTTGCCCGCGCCCGGGTCGGGGGATCGCCGTCGCCACCTGTCGTCACACTGGGTGTGTCCTGTGCCACGGTTGGCGTATCGTGTTGGACAAGAGGCGTTCGGTGCAGCACGGTTGAAAGGCTCAGACCAGAAGGCCGAAGCCGTCCACCGGCGTTGGCCGTGGCGGCTCCGGCCGCCCGCCCGGCGGAGGTGGACCCGGCAGGTGTTGGACCAGGTGGTCTTCTGCACCGACGACTACCCGGTCGAGGACCGGGTCGAGGCCTGGCGTGACTGCATGTCCCGCACGATGGCCCCCATACAGGTCGCACCCGCCGGGCCCGAGGAGATCCGGGTCCTGCAACGGGTCGTGCCGCTGGGCGGCGCCACTGTCTGGCCGGCCGAGACCACCTCGTGCACCTACCGCAGGTCGCGCAAGCAGATCCGGCAGGCCGACCCCGAGCTCGTGCACCTGACGTTGATGGCGCCGTCCTGCGGTCCGCTCCTCACTCGGCACGCCGGCGTCGACGCCGACCACGCGCCCGGCGGCCTCTACATGCTGGACTCGTCGCTGCCGATCGATGTGGCCTCGCGTCCCGGGGACCGTGTCGTGGGCGTCGGCGTCGAGGTGCCGCGGGCCGCGCTGCCCTCACCCGGCCGGTCCGGCCTGACGCCGCTGCTCGGGCGTCCGCTCTCCGGCCGGTCGGGGTTCGGAGCGCTTCTCGCCCACTTCCTCACCTCCATCGCCGACGACCCCTCGTCGTACCGCCACTCCGACGCGCCACGACTCGCGACCGTGCTGACCGACCTGGTCGCCGGCCTCATCGCCGCCGAGCTGGACGCCCACGCCCACACGCCGCCCGAGACGCGCGACCGCAACCTCCGGTTGGAGGTGCGCGCCTACATCGAACGCACCCTGCACGACCCGCGGCTCGGCCCGGCGGAGGTCGCCGCCCACCACCATCTCTCCCTCCGTCAGCTCCACCGCCTCTTCGAGGGCGAGGACCTCACCGTCGCCGGGCACATCCGCCACTCCCGGCTGGAGCGCGCGCGGCGGGCGCTGGCCGACGCCGCCCCGCAGCCGCCCTCCGTCAGCACCGTCGCCGCACGCAGCGGCTTCACCAGCACGGCTCACTTCAGCAGGGCGTTCCGCGCCGCGTTCGGCAGCAGCCCCACCGAGTACCGGCGTGCCTTCCGTGAGCGCGGCACGGAACCGGCCGGGCGGCAGGCCCGTGACGGTGCGGACCGACCCCGGGCGGCTGCGTTCGACACCTCGGGCGCGGCGAGCGACCGCGCGGTCGCTCGC
>NZ_JAAVJC010000312.1:0-3433 GCF_012033785.1 Streptomyces bohaiensis | reverse complement strand
ACAGAGGCCAGTTCATCGGCGAGTGTCCGGTGCTGGTTTGCTCATGGGTGGAACGTTGACTATTCAGTGTGCTGGTGGTTGCCGGCTTTCTAGTACTGCCTCTCTTTGTGGGGGGTGTGGAACGGGGGTTGGTTGCTGCGGGTGGGCTGGGCACGTTGTTGGGTGTCTGAGGGTGCGGCCGTGTGTCGTGTCTTCGGTGCCGGCACCAGGTGTACTCGCACGTTGTGTGGGGTGACTGGTTGGGCTGGTTGTTGTTTGAGAACTGCACAGTGGACGCGAGCATCTGTGGCCAAGTTTTTAAGGGCGCACGGTGGATGCCTTGGCACCAGGAACCGATGAAGGACGTGGGAGGCCACGATAGGCCCCGGGGAGCTGTCAACCGAGCTTTGATCCGGGGGTGTCCGAATGGGGAAACCCGGCAGTCGTCATGGGCTGTCACCCGCACCTGAATGTATAGGGTGTGTGGAGGGAACGCGGGGAAGTGAAACATCTCAGTACCCGCAGGAAGAGAAAACAACCGTGATTCCGGGAGTAGTGGCGAGCGAAACCGGATGAGGCTAAACCGTATGTGTGTGATACCCGGCAGGGGTTGCGCATGCGGGGTCGTGGGAGTTTCCTTCAGTCGTCTGCCGGCGGCTGGGCGAGTGAGAAACCATTGTGGTAGGCGAAGGGCATGCGAAAGGCCCGGCGTAGAGGGTAAGACCCCCGTAGCTGAAACTGCAATGGCTCGTTTGGGAGCCACCCAAGTAGCACAGGGCCCGAGAAATCCTGTGTGAATCTGGCGGGACCACCCGTTAAGCCTAAATATTCCCTGGTGACCGATAGCGGATAGTACCGTGAGGGAATGGTGAAAAGTACCGCGGGAGCGGAGTGAAATAGTACCTGAAACCGTGTGCCTACAAGCCGTGGGAGCGTCGCACAGTGGGCTTGCCTGCTGTGTCGTGACTGCGTGCCTTTTGAAGAATGAGCCTGCGAGTTTGCGGTATGTTGCGAGGTTAACCCGTGTGGGGGAGCCGTAGCGAAAGCGAGTCCGAATAGGGCGTTCAGTAGCATGCTCAAGACCCGAAGCGGAGTGATCTAGCCATGGGCAGGGTGAAGCGGCTGTAAGAGGTCGTGGAGGCCCGAACCCACCAGAGTTGAAAATCTGGGGGATGACCTGTGGTTAGGGGTGAAAGGCCAATCAAACTCCGTGATAGCTGGTTCTCCCCGAAATGCATTTAGGTGCAGCGTCGCGTGTTTCTTACCGGAGGTAGAGCACTGGATAGGCGATGGGCCTTACCGGGTTACTGACCTTAGCCAAACTCCGAATGCCGGTAAGTGAGAGCGCGGCAGTGAGACTGTGGGGGATAAGCTCCATGGTCGAGAGGGAAACAGCCCAGAGCATCGACTAAGGCCCCTAAGCGTGTGCTAAGTGGGAAAGGATGTGGAGTCGCAGAGACAACCAGGAGGTTGGCTTAGAAGCAGCCACCCTTGAAAGAGTGCGTAATAGCTCACTGGTCTAGTGATTCTGCGCCGACAATGTAGCGGGGCTCAAGTACACCGCCGAAGTCGTGTCATTCGAACATATACTCCTAACGGGGGTTCGGATGGGTAGGGGAGCGTCGTGTGCCGGGTGAAGCAGCCGTGGAAACGAGTTGTGGACGGTTCACGAGTGAGAATGCAGGCATGAGTAGCGATACACACGTGAGAAACGTGTGCGCCGATTGACTAAGGGTTCCTGGGTCAAGCTGATCTGCCCAGGGTAAGTCGGGACCTAAGGCGAGGCCGACAGGCGTAGTCGATGGACAACCGGTTGATATTCCGGTACCCGCTTTGAAGCGCCAACGCTGAATCTGGTGATGCTAAGCCCGTGAAGCCCCCTGCTTCCCGTCTTTGACGGGTGTGGGTGTGGTGGAGCCGGTGACCCGAGCTGGTAGTAGGTGAGTGATGGGGTGACGCAGGAAGGTAGTCCATCCCGGGCGGTGGTAGTCCCGGGGTAAGGGTGTAGGGCGAGGAGTAGGTAAATCCGCTTCTCTTGTGCCTGAGACCTGATGCCGAGCCGATTGTGGTGAAGTGGATGATCCTATGCTGTCGAGAAAAGCCTCTAGCGAGTTTCATGGCGGCCCGTACCCTAAACCGACTCAGGTAGTCAGGTAGAGAATACCGAGGCGTTCGGGTGAACTATGGTTAAGGAACTCGGCAAAATGCCCCCGTAACTTCGGGAGAAGGGGGGCCACGTCTGGTGATGGGCTTTGCGCCTTGAGCTGGGGGTGGCCGCAGAGACCAGCGAGAAGCGACTGTTTACTAAAAACACAGGTCCGTGCGAAGCCGTAAGGCGATGTATACGGACTGACGCCTGCCCGGTGCTGGAACGTTAAGGGGACCGGTTAGTCAGGATTCGTTCTGGCGAAGCTGAGAACTTAAGCGCCAGTAAACGGCGGTGGTAACTATAACCATCCTAAGGTAGCGAAATTCCTTGTCGGGTAAGTTCCGACCTGCACGAATGGCGTAACGACTTCTTGACTGTCTCAACCATAGGCCCGGTGAAATTGCAGTACGAGTAAAGATGCTCGTTTCGCGCAGCAGGACGGAAAGACCCCGGGACCTTTACTATAGCTTGATATTGGTGTTCGGTTCGGCTTGTGTAGGATAGGTGGGAGACTGTGAAGCATGCACGCCAGTGTGTGTGGAGTCGTTGTTGAAATACCACTCTGGTCGTGCTGGATGTCTAACCTGGGTCCGTGATCCGGATCAGGGACAGTGTCTGGTGGGTAGTTTAACTGGGGCGGTTGCCTCCTAAAGAGTAACGGAGGCGCCCAAAGGTTCCCTCAGCCTGGTTGGTAATCAGGTGTTGAGTGTAAGTGCACAAGGGAGCTTGACTGTGAGACTGACGGGTCGAGCAGGGACGAAAGTCGGGACTAGTGATCCGGCGGTGGCTTGTGGAAGCGCCGTCGCTCAACGGATAAAAGGTACCCCGGGGATAACAGGCTGATCTTCCCCAAGAGTCCGTATCGACGGGATGGTTTGGCACCTCGATGTCGGCTCGTCGCATCCTGGGGCTGGAGTCGGTCCCAAGGGTTGGGCTGTTCGCCCATTAAAGCGGCACGCGAGCTGGGTTTAGAACGTCGTGAGACAGTTCGGTCCCTATCCGCTGCGCGCGTAGGAGTCTTGAGAAGGGCTGTCCCTAGTACGAGAGGACCGGGACGGACGAACCTCTGGTGTGCCAGTTGTCCTGCCAAGGGCATGGCTGGTTGGCTACGTTCGGGAAGGATAACCGCTGAAAGCATCTAAGCGGGAAGCCTGCTTCGAGATGAGGGCTCCCACCCACGTGATGGGGTAAGGCTCCCTGTAGACGACAGGGTTGATAGGCCAGATATGGAAGCCCAGTAATGGGTGGAGTTGACTGGTACTAATAGGCCGAGGGCTTGTCCATAGTTGCTTGCGTCCACTGTGT
>NZ_JAAVJC010000311.1 GCF_012033785.1 Streptomyces bohaiensis | reverse complement strand
GCGCACGCCTGCGGCCCCGGACGGTCGGTGTCCGGGGCCGCAGGCGTGCGCGGGTTCGACGGGGAACGCGGGGTGCGGGCTCGACCTGCGGATGCGGTGGCGGCAGCCGGCCGGGCTGCCGCCACCGCCGTCGCCGTCTCGCGGCGGTCAGCCGTTCAGCGCCTCCAGCTCCGCGAGTTGGCCCTCGCGGGTCTCGGCCAGCTCGGCGGCGAGAGCGGTGGTCGCCTCGTCGCTGCCGTTCTCCGCGGCCGAACCGGAGATCATCGCGGCCTGCGCCAGGTGCTCGTGCAGCGCCTCCCGCGCCGCGGCGTCCACGTCCGACGCCCCGGCGATCTCCGCCAGTTGGTCGTCGGTGACCATGCCGGTCATGGCGTGGCCCTCGTGCGGGTTGGTGTCCGGCACCCCCGCGTCGTCCAGGATCGCCCGCAGCCGGGCGGTCTCCTCGGGGTGGGTCTGCGCCAGTTCGGCGGCGAACGCGCCCAACGAGGCGTCGGCGCCTTCCTCCTCGACCAGCTCCAGCAGCAGCATGGTCCGGTCGTTCATCGGCGCCATCAGCTGGAGCCAGGCCAGGTCGGTGCCGCTCAGCCCGTGGTCGGCCTCCTCGGTGTCGACGGTCGCCGGGTCGGTGGCGCCGGCGGCGGGAGCCTCCGCCGCCGGCGTTCCCTCCGGCGCCGCGCCCCGGTCGTCCTCCGCCCCGCAGCCCGTCAGCGGCACGGCCGCCAGCAGGGCCGCCGCCGCGACGGTGGCGACACGACGGGCGCGGCGCGACATCACAGCGGGTTCCCGTCGGCGCCGCACTTCACGATGGCGTTGAGGCAGTCGCGCACCCGGCGCTCCAGCTCCTCCTGCGGCCAGGCGTTGATGAAGTCCGCGTGCATCGTGTAGCCCGGGCCCGAGGCCAGCTCGAACCGCGAGGGGTCGCCGTTGACCGGGTAGCGCACGACCTGTCGCATCTTGGGCACCGGCACCGGGTGGGTCTCCGGGCACTCACCGGCGACCGGGTAGGCCATGTGGCTCTGGTGGTCGGGGGAGTCGAGGTTGACGCCGTCCCAGCACTGCGGGAAGTCCAGGTAGGACTCCAGCGCGCTGTGCTCGGGGCAGTTGACGAAGTCCTTCGACGGCTCCACCTCCCCGGCGTGCAGGCAGGACCAGCGGGCGATCACCGGGTCGTCCGGCCCGGCCACCGCGTTGCCGGCCAGCATCAGCAGGCCCTCGGGGTAGGGCTGGATCCGCTCGGTGACGTCCTGGTTGACGCCCTCGCCGAGGTAGTAGAACGTCGCCTGCTGCGGCTCCACCGGCTCGCCGTCGACGAACAGCGTCGGCATCCAGTACGAGGAGAGGTCGACCAGCGGGTCGCAGGTGGTCTGGCCGGCCTCGATCAGGTCCGCCGCCGTGCTGTGGGCGTCGGTGACGGGCGAGCCGAAGAAGCTGTGCATGTGGGAGGCGCCCGGCAGGCCGGGGAAGACGATCGGGTCGTCGGGCAGCCGGTGGCTGAACTCGCACTCGGCGAGGAACTCCGCGACGCCGTAGCTCTGCGCCGACACCTCGCCCGCCGGCTCGGGGGCGACCTCGGTGTCGTCACCGGCGATGGCGCCGGGGATGCCGGTCAGCTGCAGCGCCGCGACGGCGGCGCCGGCCACGGCCACGGTGAGGAGGCGGTTGCGGGTGCGGCGGCGGGACGTGGGGGGTGAGGTCATGGTCCGGGCTCCTCGGATGGGGGTCGCGTGACTCGTCCGCGGTGGGGGCCCCGGCCGGGGGACCGGCGGGGATGCACGGTGGGCCGCGCACTGGACAGCCGGATGCTATAGCTGGCCGGGGTGCGACCCGGAGCGTTCCGCAAGACATCAGAGAGCGTTCTCTGACGGGGACCCTAAGAGCGCCTTAAGGGACCGTCAAGCCATGCTCAACATTCCCGGAACCCCGTCGCCGAACGGTCGATGGAACCGTTGAAATCACTGCATCGACAGCCAGTTGAGGGTTCCTCCGGCGCGGCACGGAGAATCTCCCCAAACCAGAGAGCGCTCTCTCGCCGTGCGGGAGTTCGGCGCACTTCGCCTTCACCAACCGAAGGGATTTTGCAAGGTGGTCCGGACTGTTCCGGATCTTCTCTGCACGTCTTGACGGCCCACCGCGCGGCGAGTTGACTGCCGCGCACACCGACCGGAACCGGTTCCGGAACCGGTGCCGGTGCGTCGCGTCCCCCACGGGCGCGCCACCGGCCGAGCCACCTGTCCAGGGAGCCCGCCATGCGCGTCACCATCGCCGATGTCGCCCGTACCGCGGCCGTGAGCAAGACCACCGTCTCCCGTGTGCTCAACGGGAAGGGAGAGGTGGACCGCACCACGGCCGAACGCGTCCGGGGCGTCATTGACGAACTCGGCTACGTGCCCAGTTCCCGCGCCGTGAGCCTCGCCCGCGGCAACAGCCGGACCCTCGCCATCCTGGTCCCCTCCCTCGGCTGGCCGTGGATCAGCCAGATCCTGCAAGGGGTCTCCGACACCGTGGAGTCGGCCGGGTACGGCCTGCTGCTGTTCACCTGCAACCGCGGCGAGCAGTCGATGGCCCAGTTCACCAGCCAGGTCACCGCCCGCGCCTTCGACGGGCTGCTGGCCATCGTCCCCGGCGACGCCCTCCCCACGCTGGAGAAGCTGCACGCCCAGGGGCTGCCCGCCGTCGTCATCGACGACCAGGGCCAGCGCCCCCGGCTGCCGTTCGTCGCCACCACCAACGCCGAGGGGGGCGCGGCCGCCGCCCGCCACCTCCTCGACACCGGACGCGTCCGCCCGCTCGTCGTCGCCGGTCCGCCGCGCTTCGGATGCGTCCAGGACCGGCTCACCGGCTTCCGGGCGGCGCTGCGCGAGCGGAACCTCCCCAAGCCCGGCGCCCTCGTCGTCGGCAGCGACTTCACCGTCTCCTCCGGCCGGCGCGCCGTCGAGGGCGTCCTCGCCGAGGGGCGGCCCTTCGACTCGGTGTTCGCGCTGAACGACCAGACGGCGGTCGGCGCCCTCGCCGCGCTGCGCGCCGCCGGCCGCTCGGTCCCCGACGACGTCGCGGTCATCGGCTTCGACGACGTCCCCATGGCCTCCGTCTCCGACCCCCAGCTGACGACCATCCGACAACCGATCCGCCGCATGGGCGAGACCGCCGCCCAGATGCTGCTCCACCACCTCCAGGGGGCGCCGCTGCCCGCCGAGCCGGTCGTCCTGCCGACCGAGCTGGTGGTCCGGGCCTCCGCCCCGAACTGAGGCCGGCCCCCGCACCCCAAGGCCCCGCACCCCCTGCCCGCTCCTCCCGCGGCTGCGCCCCGGCCCCGCCGCCGCGGTCCGGCCTGCCCGACGGCCGCCCGTAATACACCGGTTCACGGCATGTGAACCGCACCCCCACGCATGAGCACGCACGCCACGCACCACCACGCACCACCGAGCACCCAGCAGCGCCCGCACCATCCGGTCACCGCAGCGACCCGCGGTACCCGGCACCCGCACCCGCACCCGTCGTCCGAGGAGCCCACCATGAGAGTCACCCCCCGCAGAGGGAACCGCCGCCGCGGCGCCACCGTCGCGGTCGCCACCGCGGTCGTCCTGAGCACCCTCGCCGCCTGCTCCGGCGGAGGCGGCGGCACCAGCAACGCCGGCCCGCGCGGCGACGGCGTCCTCAACGTCGGCATGCCCAACGCGCCGCAGGCCGACAACAGCAACCCGTTCCTCGCCACCTCGGCCAGTGTCTCGCTGGGCTACCGCGCGATGATCTACGAGCCCCTCGCCATGTACAACGGCATCCGCCCCGCCGAGGACGCCCGGCCCTGGCTGGCGGCCGAGTGGGAGTGGAACGAGGACTTCACCGAGCTGGTGATCACCGCGCAGGACGGCCCCGAGTGGTCGGACGGCACCGCGTTCAGCGCCGCCGACATCGCCTACACCTTCCAACTCGTGATGGACACCCCCGCGTTCAACGGTGCGGCGATCCCCTTCGAGGAGGTCGAGCAGGACGGCGACACCGTCCGGCTCACCTTCGGGGAGTCCCAGTTCGTCAACCAGAACCGCATTCTGGGGACCTACATCGTCCCCGAGCACATCTGGTCGGAGCAGGACTCCCCGGAGACCTGGGAGAACCGCGAGCCGGTGGGCACCGGACCCTACGTGCTGGAGACCTTCACCCCGCAGACCGTCACCCTCACGCGGCGCGACAGCTACTGGCAGGGGCTGCCGGAGGTCGAGGAACTGCGCTACACCTCGTACAACGACAACAACGCGCAGACCACGGCCCTGGCCAACGGCGACTCCGAGTGGTCGTTCGTCTTCATGCCGGACTACGAGAACGTCTACATCGCGAAGAACCCCGACCACCACAACCTCTGGTTCCCCACCAGTCTCGGCGTCCACGGCCTCTGGCTCAACACCGACCAGGAACCGTTCGACGACCCGGCGCTGCGCCGCGCCGTCTCCCAGGTGATCAACCGCGACGACATCCACGTCCAGGCGCACGCCGGGCTCTACCCGGCGCTGGAGAGCCCCACCGGGCTGCCGCTGCCCGCCGGGGAACCGTTCCTCGCCCCCGAGTACCGGGACGCCACGGTGGAGGCCGACGCCGACGCCGCCCGCGCCGAACTCGAGGACGCCGGGTACGACACCTCCGGGGACACCCTGCTCGACCCCGACGGCAACGCCGTCACCGTCGACCTGATCGGTCCGGCCGGCTGGTCCGACTACCTCACCGCGCTGTCGATCATCTCGGACAACCTCGGCGAGATCGGCATCGAGGCCACGCTCAACACCCAGACCGTCGAGTCCTGGCGGACCGCCGTCGACAACGGCGAGTTCGACGCCACCCTGCACTGGACCAACAGCGGCGGCACCCCCTACGACATGTACCAGCACATCATGGACGGCGGGATGTACCACCCCGTCGGCGAGGGCTCGCCCGGCGGCAACTTCGGCCGCTACCAGAACCCCGAGGCGGACGCCGCGCTCGACACCTACGCCACCACCAGCGACGAGGGCGAACGCGAGGAGGCGCTCCACACGTTGCAGCGCATCCTCGTCGAGGACGTGCCGATGGTCCCGACCGTCGCCGGTCCGATCGGCGCCCAGTACAACACCACCAACTGGGTCGGCTGGCCGGACGAGTCCGACCCCTACGGCCCGCCGCAGCCCACCCAGCCCAACGCGCTGGACATCGTGCTGCGTCTGAAGGCCGCCGAGTAGCGGGCGGGACGCGCCGCGGCCGCCCCTCCCCGCCGCCGCGGCGCGCCCGCTCCGCCCCTCCCCGCAGCACGCCTCCCGCAGCACCCCGCACCCCGCACCCCCGCACCGCGCCACCGGGC
>NZ_JAAVJC010000310.1 GCF_012033785.1 Streptomyces bohaiensis | reverse complement strand
AGCCCGGGGCGCGGGCGGCGCCGGCCGCCGGGGTCGCCGGGAAGACCCGCGGTTCCGGCTGCCCGGAGCGCCGCGCGGCCGCGAGCACGGCCTCGGTCACCTCCGGGGCCGCCGCGGTCTCCACCAGCACCACGACCGAGCCGCCGAAGCCGCCTCCCGTCATCCGGGCCCCGAGGGCGCCCGCGGCGACCGCGGCCGCCACCACGACGTCCACCTCGGGGCAGGAGACGGCGAAGTCGTCCCGCAGCGAGGCGTGTCCGGCGGTGAGCAGTGGCCCGATACCGCTGACGGAACCGCTGCGCAGCAGGCGTGCCGTCCGGCGTACCCGGGCGTTCTCGGTCATCACGTGGCGGACCAGCGGCCGCAGTGCGTCGGGCAGATCGGCGGACAGGCTCTCCGCGGTGCCGCCCCGCTCCTGAAGGCGGCGCAGGTCCGGGGCGCCGAGGAGTCGGGCGGCCTCCTCGCAGCCGGCGCGGCGCCGTGCGTAGGCGCCGTCGGCGAGCCGGTGCCGCACCCGGGTGTCGACGACGAGCAGCGCGGTACCGGCGGCGCCGGGGTCGAGCGGGATGTGGTCCAGGCTCCCGTCGTCGGTGTCGAGCAGCAGCGCGTGGTCGGCCCGGCAACAGGCGACGGCGAGCTGATCCATCACGCCGCAGGGCACGCCCGCGTAGCGGTGCTCGGCGAGCCGGCCGATCTCGGCGAGCGTCCGGGCGTCGGCGTCGATCCCGGCGAGGTCGGCCAGCGCCCCGGCGGCGGCGACCTCCAGGGCGGCGGAGGACGACAGGCCCGCGCCGGCGGGGACGTCGGAGACGACGGCCAGGGAGACGCCAAGGAACTCGGCCCCGATGGTGCGGAGTTCCGCGAGGACCCCGGCAGGGTAGGCCGCCCAGCCGTCGGGGGCGCCCGGACGCACCGCGGTGAGAGGCACCGTCACCGGTGCCGCACCGCGCGCCGCGGAGTGGAGCACCACCAGCCCGTCGTCGCGGGGTGCGGCGGCGACGGCGGTCCGGTGCGGCAGGGCGAGCGGGAGAACCAACCCGCCGTTGTAGTCCGTGTGTTCGCCGATCAGATTGACCCGCCCCGGCGCCGTCCAGACGACGGCGGCGGGCCCGCCGTGGCGGGCGCGGAAGAACTGCCGTGCGGCATCGGCCAGTTCTGCCGGCGCGCGCGGCGGGTCCGGTGTGCCGCCCGCGGCGTGGCTCGCTCCGGCGCGGCCGGTCATCGGGACACCACCTCCCGCAGCCGCTCGGCGGCGGCCTCGGGGAGCACGTCGCTGACGAAGGCGCCCGCACCGGACTCCGAGCCGGCGAGGTGCTTCAGCTTCCCCGGGCCGCGCCGCACCGTCAGGACCTCCAGCCGCAGCGCGAACTCCTCACGGGCGACCTCCGGTTCGCCGGGAGCGGGGTCGCCGACGGGGGCCTGGTGCCAGGCGGCGATGTACGGCGTGGGCGGCGCGTTGTCGCCGAAGAGCCGGTCGAACCCGCGCAGCAGCCGCAGGTACAGCTCGGGGAACTCGGCTCGCTCCCCCTCGTCGAGGGCGGTGAGGTCCGGTACGCGCCGCCGGGGCCGCAGCTGCACCTCGTACGGCCACCGCGCGGCGTACGGCACGTGGGCCACCCAGTGGTCGGTGGCGGCCACGATCCGCCGCCCGTCGGCCAGTTCCTCGGCCAGCAGCGCGTCGGGCAGGTTCTCCCCGGCCTCGGCGCGGTGACGGGCGAGCGCCGCGAGGGTGCGGGCGGTGCGCGGCGGCAGGTACGGGTAGGCGTAGATCTGGCCGTGGGGGTGGTGGAGGGTGACGCCGATCTCCACGCCGCGGTTCTCGAAGCAGTAGACCTGGCGCACCCCAGGCAGCCGGGAGAGTGCGGCGGTGCGGTCGGTCCACGCGTCGAGCACCAGGGCGACCCGCGCCGGTTCCAGGTCGGCGAACGACCGGTCGTGGTCGGCGGTGAAGCACACCAGCTCGCAGCGGCCGTGACCGCCGCCGAAGGAGGGGAAGCGGTTCTCGAACACCGCTACCTGGTAGTCGGGGTCGGGGATCTCCTCGCTGCGCCCGCCGGTGGCGGGGCAGAGCGGGCAGTGCTCGGCGGGCGGGAGGTGGGTCCGGTCCTGGCGGTGCGCCGCGTAGGCGACGGTCTCCCCCGCGAGCCGGTCGGTCCGCAGCGCGGTGGTGGTGGCGACGGGCGGCGGCGCGGGTCGCGGGTCGGGCCGCGGCACGCGCCGCGCGGGTGGGGCGTCGCCGGTCGGCGGGTCTGCGTCGTAGTAGATCAACTCCCGACCGTCGGACAGCCGGGTGGTGGTCCTGCGCATCCGAGCCTCCCACCTCGGGCGGGGCGCGCGCCCCGCCGTGAGCGTGTCCGGCGCCGGGCCCCCGCCCGGGGCCCACAACCGAACAGAACCGAACATCTTCCACCAGCATCCAACAGGCCGAGCCGGGGGTCGTCAACAGCGCCCCGGCCGGGCCCCGTTCGCGTGCGGCACGGTAAGGAGAGGGGGATGGCCGCTGCGACAACCGCGGCAACCGCGACGGCCGCGAGGAGCCGAGCGCCGTGCCGGCCTCGCTTCGAGCCTCGCGCCGGGGACGGCGCGAGGCCGCGGTCGGGTCAGCGACCGGCGGCGGTGCCGTCCTCCGGCGGGTGCGGGCGACCCAACTGCTCCAGCAGCCCGGTCCGCACCGCGACCGCCACCGCCTCCAGCCGGGTGGCGGTCCCCAACTTGGCGAGCAGCCGCTGGATGTGGGTCCGGGCGGTGCTCGGCGCGACCCCGAGGCCGTCGGCGATCCGCCGGGTGTCGTCGCCGTCGACGATCCGCAGCAGCACGTGGGCCTCGCGGGGCGTCAACTGAGCGGCAAGCCGGGCCCCTTCGGCGGCAGGCGTCGGCCCGGGCTCCAACAGGGCCCCGAAGACCTCGCGCAGCAATCCGGGCGCCACCGCCGCGTCGCCGGCGCGGGCGCGGGCCAGCGCCCGTTCCACGCCGTCGATCCGCTCGTCGTGGCGCACGTAGCCGCGTGCGCCCGCCGCGAAGGCCGCCGCGACCCCGCGCGGGCACGGCACCGGTCCCAGGACCACCACGGCCAGCTTGGGGGCCTGGGCGACGAGCCGGGCCAGCGGCTCCAGCACCGAGGCGCCGTCGGGCTCGGCCGACCCCAGCAGGCAGACCTCCGGCGAACGGCCGGTGGTCAGTTCCACGGCCCGCCCCACCGGGCTGCCGGCGGCGAGCACCCGGTGCCCGCGCATCCGCAGCGCACTCGCGAGCGCCTCCGCGACCAGTCGCCGGTCGTCGGCGACCACCACCCGTAACGTCATCGCGCCTCCCGCGGCCCCGCTCCCGGTCCCGCCCGCCGGGGTGGGGGCCGCACACCGCGACGCGTGCGGCGCGCGAACGGGCCTGAGGCGGCAGAGTACGGGCAACGCGACACCCCCGGTACCCGTCGCGGGGTACCGGGGGTGTCGGACGCCGATAGCTGTCTCACACCGGACGTGCTCCGGCCGGAACAGCACCACCGGCGGTGGCCGGCACGGCTCAGCCGTAGACCTGGAGCGAGGGCGTTTCGTAGCGCGCCGCATACCTGGTGCGGGCCAGGAGCAGTCGGTCGTCGTACCAGCGGACCACCGCATCGGTCGCACTGGCAAAGGACATGATCTCCCGGACGTTCTCTGCCTGGTCGAGCGGCAGCACCATGACGACGTCGGCGCTCTCGGTCTCCGGGTCGATGGCGACGACGCGGCCGACCCCGGAGTAGCTCGGCACCTGGTAGGCGATCACCTTGTCGTCCTGCACGCCGACGGCGTACAGCTCGGCGCGGTCGTCCTCCAGTGCTCCGATCTCCCACAGCGCGTTGCCGGTGGCGATCTCGACCGCGACGATCGTCGCGGGCCGGTCGGTGGTGGTCAGGTAGAGCAGGCCGTCGTGGACGACGGCCTCGTCGCAGACGAACTGAGCGCGGTAGCCGCAGCTGTCGACGTTGCGGTCACGGTTGAAGTCGAGCTGCGGGCCCAGGCCGCTGTAGTCGTCCTCGACTGCGAACATCGCGGGTTCACGGTCAAGTGCGGCGCCGCCACCCTCCGGGCCGAGGGTGGCGCGGATCACCAGAGGGTCGACGGAGACGAGGCTCTCGAGGATGAACTCCTGGTCGTCGTGCTGTGCCTCGTAGGACCAGCTCCACTGCTCCTCGCCGCTCTCGCTCCGCGCGACGACCGAGCCGGGCACCCCCGTGTCGATGGCGATGCCGCCGCACTGCTGGTGCTCAATGAAGAGGTCCTCGTGGACGCCGTAAGCGCGGACCTTGCAGTCCTCGCCGGCCTGGGGCTCCCACTGCGGCTCGCCGGTCTCGATCTCCCAGCCGTAGCCACCCGCGTAGGTCGCCACCGCGACGTAGTCACCGAGGATCGCGGGATGTCCGCTCACGGAGCTGCTGTCCAGTTCGATGGTGACCACGGACTCACCGTCGGCGAGGTCGAGGACGGTCAGCACCTCGCAGTTCTGGCCCTCCAGGATCGCCACCCGCCCCTCGGAGGCGGCGGCGGACGAGGCGCAGTCGCTGCGGTTGGTCGGGTAGGGCCAGGCGATCTCGCCGTCCTCGTCCCAGCTGATGACCTGCTGGTCGGCGACCCGGGTGATCGAGCCGTCCGCCTCCCACAGGCCCGGGGAGAAGTTGTAGTGGTCCTCGGCGACGTCGGGCGCCTCCTCCTCGAACAGGAGGGAGGCCTGTATGGGGTCGGTCGGCAGCGTGCCGCCGCCGGAGCCGTCGTCGCCCTCACCGTCCCCGCTCTCGTCGCCGCCGGGGGCCGGGTTCTCGTCGTCGGCCGGGGCGGCGGTGGTGGAGTCGTCACGGGTGACGTTGTAGACGGTGAAGCCGCCCGCGACGAGCGCGGAGACGACGACGCCGACCATGAGCACCATCAGCGGGCCGCGAGAGCCGGAGAAGCTCCACTCCTTGCCGCCGGAGCCGCCGGAGCCACCGCCGGACTTGTCGAGGGAGACCGCGGCGCCGGGAGCGGTCGGCGCTCCGAAGCCCTGGGGCTGAGTGGTGGAACCCGCCGGGCCGCCGGGATAGCCGTAGCCGGCGGTGGGCTGCTGCGGATAGCCGTATCCGGGGGGCGGTTGCTGCGGGTAGCCGTACCCGGGGGTCGGCTGCTGCGGATAGCCGTAGCCGCCGGGCTGCTGCGGCGCGCCGTAGCCCGCGGTGGGGCCGGGCGTGCCGTACCCGCCGGACTGCGGCGGGGTGCCGTACCCGCCGGGGGGCTGCGCCGGCGGCGCGGGCGTGCCGTACCCGCCGGAGGGCTGGGGCGCGCCGTAGCCGCCCGAGGCGTCCTGCGGACTGCTGAGGCTGCCCTGCGG
>NZ_JAAVJC010000030.1 GCF_012033785.1 Streptomyces bohaiensis | reverse complement strand
GGTCTCCTCGCGGAACGTGGTCAGCCAGTGCTCCAGCAGCCAGGCGTCCATCCGGTCGGTGACGGCGCGCACCCCCGGTGAGCAGCGAGAGGGCGGACGGTGGCGGCGTGCGCGGCGGTTCGCGCGCTGCGGCGATCGGGTGCGGTCGGCGTCCGAGACGGGGTATTCGGGCGCATCGGCGCGACGCCCCGGACCACCTCCGCGCTCCCGAGCTTTCACTGGTCTGTCATGTGGACGTTGTGCCGTACCACTGGTGCCCGTTGTGATTCCCTTGCGACTCTGAGCGACCGGGTGCGCACACGTGTGCCCGCGTCCACGTCCCAGGGAGACCCTGTGTCTGGTACCCGCCAGCCATGGCGCCGCGTCCGCGGCGCGTTCCCCCTCGCCGCGACAGCGGTGGCGGCGGCCCTCGCCGTCGGTCTGATCCCCCCGGCAACCGCCCAGACCCCCTCTCCCGATCCGGCCGCCCGCACAGTGGTCGACGGTGACGGCACCGAGATCTCCGCCTCCGCCCGGCCGATCGCCCCGGGCGCCGAGCTCACCGGCACGCAACGCCTGGAATCCGACAAGTGGTTGGACGTCCAGACCCTCACCGTGGACCTCGCTGCCGACCTCACGGTCGACTACCTGGCCACCGCGGACGTCGCCGACGCGGCGACCGTCGGTGAGCTGGCGGCCGCCCACGATCCCGGGGCGGGTCGCAGCACCGTCGCCGCCGTCAACGCCGACTTCTTCGACATCAACGCCACCAACGCCCCGCTCGCCCCGGGCATCCGGGACGGCGAACTGGTGCAGTCCGGCAGCCTGAACCGCACCACCGTCGTCGGCGTCGACGGTGACGGTTCCGGCCGGGTGCTCGACGTGCTGTTCGACGGGAAGGTCGCAGGCCCGACCGGGGAGGCGGCGTTGACCAGCTACAACGCGGCCTCGCTGCCGGCCGACGGCATCGGCGTCTACACCGCCGGGTGGGGGGAGGCGGATCGGCTGCTGCCGGTGCTCGGCGCCCAGCAGGTGACCGAGGTCGTCGTGGAGGAGGGCCGGGTCACCTCGGTCTCCCAGAAGCCCGGACGCGAGCGGGTCCCCGCCGACGCGACCGTGCTGCTCGGCCGCGACGCCGGCGCCATCGCGCTCTCCGCTCTGGCGGCGGGCGACACGGTGGAGATGGAGTACGCCGCACGCACCGCGGACGGCAGCGCGCTGCCGCGCACGGCGGTGGGCGGCAACGGGCTGCTGGTGGTGGACGGCGAGGCCCAGGACTGGGAGGGCCGCCCCAACAACGCGACCGCTCCGCGCACCGCGGTCGGGTTCTCCGAGGACGGCAGCGACATGTACGTGGTGGTGGTCGACGGCCGCCAGGCGCACTCCGGCGGGGTCACCCTCACCGAACTCGCGGTCATGATGGAGCGCCTGGGCGCTCACTCCGCGCTCAACCTGGACGGCGGCGGCTCGACCACGCTCCTCTCCCGAGCAGCGGGGAGGGACGGACTCGACCTGGTCAACAAGCCCTCCGACGGCGAGCAGCGACCGGTGCCCAACGGGCTGGCCCTCACCGCGCCCGCGGGCGGCGGCGAGGCCACCGGTATCCGGGTGGCCACCCGCGCCCTGCCCGCGTCGGCACCGAACGGCGAGACGATGGGAGACGCCCGGACGGACCGGGTCCTGTCCGGACTGACCAGACAACTGGACGCCCACGTCCACGACGCCACCCTCGGCCCGGCCGGACCCACCCGCGCCGCCTGGTCGGTGTCGCCCGCCGGGTCCGGCGCTGTGGACGCCGACGGTCTCTTCACCGGCGCGGAACCGGGGCCCGCCACGGTCTCGGCCACGGCGGGGACCGCGACCGGCTCCCTGGAGCTGACGGTGCTCGGTGAGGTGGAGCGGTTGGAGCCCACGCGCCGCAGGCTCGCGCTCTCCGGGGCCGGGGACACCACCCGGTTCGGGTTGCTGGGCCACGACGCGGCGGGCTACTCGGCACCCGTCGAACCCCGGGACGTCTCCCTCACGTACGACGCCGAGCTGATCGAGGTCGAGCCGGACCCGGCGCGTGGCGGCTGGACGGTGCGGGCCCTCACCGACACCTACACCGCGAGCACGATCACCGCCCGCGTGGGAGAGGTGACCACCGTGCTCTCCGCCGGGGTGGGACTGCGCGCCACCACCGTCGCCGACTTCGAGAACGTCGACGACTGGCGCTTCTCCCACGCCCGGGCAGCGGGCGAGCTGTTCGCCGAACCGGACGGGCGCCAGGGCGCGGCGCTCGGGCTGCGGTACGCCTTCGACCGCAGCACCGGCACCCGCGCGGCGTACGCGACCCCGGCCGGGGGTGACATCCGGGTCGCAGGGCAGCCGCAGAGCTTCACCCTCTGGGTGCGGGGCGACGGCAACGGCGCCTGGCCCGCGCTGCATCTGAAGGACGCCGACGGCACCAGCCGGGTGCTGCGCGGGGAGCACCTGGGGTTCATCGGATGGCGGCAGATCACGTTCGAGGTGCCCGACGGGTTCTCCTACCCGGCCGTCGTCCACCGGGTGTACATCGCCGAGACCCGGCCGGACGCCGCGTACCGCGGCGAGATCGCCGTCGACCAGCTCGTCGCCGACACCCCGCCCGACGCCGACCTGCCGGACCCCGCACCGGTGGTCGACCCGCTGATCACCACCGCCGCGGCGGCCGACGCCCGTGACTGGCGGTTCGCGCTGGTCTCCGACGCACAGTTCGTGGCACGGGACCCCGACAGCGACGCGGTGGCCGCCGCGCGACGGACGCTGCGCGAGGCGCGCGCCTCCGCGCCGGAGTTCGTCGTCATCAACGGCGACTGGGTGGACGAGGGCTCCCCCGCGGACCTGGAGTTCGCACGGACGATGATCGAGGAGGAGCTCGGCGACCTGCCCTGGTACTACGTACCCGGCAACCACGAGGTGATGGGCGGGACGATCGACCAGTGGGAGGAGGTGTTCGGCGCGCGGCAGCAGAGCTTCGACCACCGGGGCACCCGCTTCGTCACCCTGGACACCTCCTCCCTGTCGATCAGCGGCGGCGGCTACGCCCAGTGGCGGGAGCTGCGTGAGCAGCTCGACGCCGCGGCCGCCGACGCGGCGATCGGATCCGTGGTGGTCGTCTCGCACGTGCCGCCGCAGGATCCGGGTCCGCAGCCCGCCAGTCGGCTCACCGACCGGATGGACGCCTGGCTGCTGGAGCACTGGCTGACCACGTTCCGCGAGGAGACCGGCAAGGGCGCGGCGCACCTGGGGTCGCACGTCGGCCTGTTCGACTCCTCCCACCACAACGGCGTGCCGTACCTGATCAACGGCAACGCGGGGAAGGGCCCCTCGGCGCCGCCGGACCGCGGCGGCTTCAGCGGCTGGTCCACGGTGGGCGTGGACGAGGTGCCGGGCGCCGGGCGGCCGGCGTCACTCGCGGCCGGCCGGCCCGGCGGGCCGGACTGGATCTCCGTCCGGACCCGGCCGCACGTCGACGGCCTGACACCGGCGGTGCCCGCCGCGGTGCGGGTCGGGGAGACGGTGCCGGTGGCGGCGACGGTGACGCAGGGCGCCGGGGAGGAGGCGCGGGAGGTGCCCGCCGCCTGGCCGGTCAGCACCGACTGGTCGGGGTCGGCGACGGTGCACGTCGGTGACCCGGCCGACGCCGACCGGCGTCACGCCGCGGTCCTCGACCCCGAGGCCGGGACGCTGGCCGCGCTGCGGCCGGGACGGGTCACGGTGGCGGTCTCCGTCAACGGGGAGCGCGCCGAGGTCACCGTGAACCTGGTGCGCTGACCACCCCGGCGGACGCACTGCGGTGCGGGCCGGGGAGGACACCGAGGTGTCCCTCCCCGGCCCGCGCCGTGGTGGGGCGGCGGCGCCGTGCGGCGGCCCGCCCGCCGTGTCAGAGGTGCGGCAGGATGTCCGGCAGCAGGTCCTTGAAGGTCCGGCCCTGGGAGGGGACGCCGATGGCGGTCATCTCCCAGCCGCCGCCCCTGCGGCTGACCTTGGCCATGATCTGCGCGGTGTAGGCACCGCCGCCGGTCAGCGTGTAGCGGGCGAGCTCCTCGCCGTTGGTCCGGTCCACCAGGCGGCAGAAGGCGTCCTCCACCTCGGTGAAGGTCTGCCCGGTGAAGGAGTTCACGGTGAAGACGATCTGGTCCACCTCGGCCGGGACCGCGGTCAGGTCGACGAGGATGACCTCGTCGTCGCCGCCCCCGGTGCCGCCGGTGAGGTTGTCACCGGTGTGGGTGACCGAACCGTCCTTGCTCTTCAACTGGCGGTAGTACACGACGTCGGCCATCTCCCTGCCGGCGAACAGCACCGCCGAGGCGTCGAGATCGATGTCGCCGCCGCCGAACAGCTTGCCCAGGAAGCCGGAGCGCTTCACGGCCTGCCAGCCGAGGCCCATGGACACCGCGGAGAGCCCGCCGCCGTCGCTCTTCTCCAGGCTGATCGCCTGGCCCTTGGACAAGTTGACGCCCATGGATGTCCACTCCTGTCGCGCTCACGTCGGTCGTTGGGGCCCGGGGGACCCGTTCGAAACCCTACGTCAGCGCGACTGCGGGCGACCAGGGCCCCGGACGGGCCCGGGGCCGCCGCTCCGGTCGGGCCGTCAGGCGAGCCCGACCTCCTTCATCTGGCGCAGCTCCTTCTTCAGTTCGGAGACCTCGTCACGCAGCCGGGCGGCCACCTCGAACTGGAGCTCCGCCGCGGCGGCGCGCATCCGTTCCGTGAGCTGCTCGATGGTGTCGGCGAGTTCGGCGGCGGGGCGGTCGGTCAGCTCGCTCTCCTCGCGGCGCTCCCGGGCGGTCCTCCCCGGTACGGGCGCCTTCCCGCGGCCCGTCTCGGCGGGCTTCCGGTAGCCGGTGGCCAGCAGGTTCTCGGTGTCGATCTCCTCCCGGATGATGTCCGAGACGATGTCCCCGATCTTCTTGCGCAGCGGCTGCGGGTCGATCCCGCGCTCCTCGTTGTACGCGATCTGCTTGGCCCGCCGCCGGTTGGTCTCGTCGATCGCCTTCTCCATCGCGGCGGTGACGCGGTCGGCGTACATGTGGACCTGGCCGGAGACGTTGCGCGCCGCGCGGCCGATGGTCTGGATGAGGGAGGTCCCCGATCGCAGGAACCCCTCCTTGTCCGCGTCGAGGATGGCGACCAGCGACACCTCCGGCAGGTCCAGCCCCTCCCGGAGCAGGTTGATGCCGACCAGGACGTCGTACTCGCCGGAACGCAGCTCCCGCAGCAGCTCGACGCGGCGCAGCGTGTCGACGTCGCTGTGGAGGTAGCGGACCCGGATGCCCAGCTCCATGAAGTAGTCGGTGAGGTCCTCCGCCATCTTCTTGGTGAGGGTCGTGACCAGCACCCGCTCGTCGCGTTCGGTGCGGGTGCGGATCTCGTGGACCAGGTCGTCGATCTGCCCCTCGGTGGACTTCACCACCACCTCCGGGTCGACCAGCCCGGTGGGACGGATGATCTGCTCCACCACGCCGTCGCCGCGGGACAGCTCGTACGGGCCCGGGGTCGCGGAGAGGTAGACCGTCTGGCCGACCCGCCCTAGGAACTCCTCCCACTTCAGCGGCCGGTTGTCCATCGCCGAGGGCAGCCGGAAACCGTGGTCGACCAGGGTCCGCTTCCGGGAGGCGTCCCCCTCGAACATGGCGCCGATCTGCGGCACGGTGACGTGCGACTCGTCGATGACCAGGAGGAAGTCCTCCGGGAAGTAGTCCAGCAGGGTGTGGGGCGCGGTCCCCCGCTCCCGGCCGTCGATGTGCAGGGAGTAGTTCTCGATGCCGGAGCAGGTGCCGATCTCCCGCATCATCTCCAGGTCGTAGGTGGTGCGCATGCGCAGCCGCTGCGCCTCCAGCAGCTTGTTCTGCCGCTCCAGCTCCGACAGCCGCCCCGTCAGCTCCGCCTCGATGCCGGCGATGGCCTTCTCCATGCGCTCCGGCCCGGCGACGTAGTGGGAGGCGGGGAAGACGAAGAGCTGCTGTTCGTCGGAGACCACCTCACCCGTGAGGGGGTGCAGCGTGGAGAGGGCCTCGATCTCGTCGCCGAACATCTCGATGCGGACCGCGAGCTCCTCGTAGACGGGGAAGATCTCCACGGTGTCCCCGCGGACCCGGAAGGTGCCCCGCGTGAACGCGGTGTCGTTGCGCGCGTACTGGATGTCGACGAAGCGGCGCAGCAGCGCGTCCCGGTCGATCTCCTCACCCACCCGGAGCGGGACCATCCGGTCGACGTACTCCTGCGGGGTGCCCAGGCCGTAGATGCAGGAGACGGAGGCGACCACGACCACGTCACGCCGGGTGAGCAGCGAGTTCGTCGCGCTGTGGCGCAGCCGCTCGACCTCGTCGTTGATCGAGGAGTCCTTCTCGATGTACGTGTCGGTCTGCGGGACGTACGCCTCGGGCTGGTAGTAGTCGTAATACGAAACGAAGTACTCGACGGCATTGTTCGGCAGCAGCTCGCGGAACTCGTTGGCCAGCTGCGCGGCCAGCGTCTTGTTCGGCGCCATGACCAGCGTCGGTCGCTGCAGCCGTTCGATCATCCAGGCGGTGGTCGCGGACTTGCCGGTTCCGGTGGCGCCGAGCAGGACGACGTCGCTCTCCCCCGCACGCACCCGTCTCTCCAGCTCGTCGATGGCCGCCGGCTGGTCACCGCTGGGCTGGTAGGGACTGACGACCTCGAGGGGCGCCACAGTGCGTTCGATGTCGGAAACGGGTCGCATGACCCCACGGTACGACCAGCCACCGACACCGCACGGCGGGAAGCGCGCCGGGCGACGAGCGCGACCGCCCGGTCACCGGCCGTTCGGCCGCTGGGCCACCGTTCGCCCGTATGGGTACACCGCGCGCGGGCAGCATCCCCCGGGTGTCCCTCCACGACCCAAGGAGTTCCCGGTGTCCCTGCACTCAGCCCTGACGACTCTCGGGTCGGCGTTCGTCGCCGTCACCCTCGCGCTGACCGCCGCCGCCCCGGCCGGGCCGCCGGCGGGCGCGACCGGCGGTCCTGCCCCGGTGGCCGCGGGCGCCGCGGCGCCCGGGCACGGCTCGGGACCGGCGGTGGTCGCGCACCGCGGCGCCTCCGGCCACGCCCCCGAGAACACCCTGGCCGCCGTGGACGCCGCGGCGGAGCTGGAGGTGGAGTGGGTGGAGGTCGACGTGCAGCGCGCCGGCGACGGCGAGCTGGTCGTGATCCACGACAACGACCTGGCCCGGACCACCGACGCGCCGGAGCGGTACCCCGACCGCGCGCCGTGGACGCTGACCGACTTCTCCGCGGCGGAGATCGCGGAGCTCGACGCCGGCTCCTGGTACGGGCCGGAGTTCGCGGGCGAGCGGGTGCCCACGCTGGGCCAGGTGCTGGACCGGATGGCAGCGCACGGGCAGAAGCTGCTGCTGGAGGTGAAGTCCCCGGAGCTGTATCCGGGGATCGAGGCGGACATCGTGGCCGCGCTGCGGGAGCACGGCTGGCTGTCGCCCCGCACGCTGCGCAGCGCGCTGGTGGTGCAGAGCTTCGACGCGGCCTCGGTCCGCACCCTGCACGAGCTCGCGCCGCGGGTGCGTACGGGGCTGCTGGGCAATCCGCCGGTGGCGGAGCTGCGCCGCCACGCGCAGTACGTGGACCAGATCAACCCCCGGCACACCGCGGCGACGGCCGAGTACGTGGCGGCGATCCAGGAGCTGCGCGGGGCGCACGGCCGCCGTCTCCAGGTGAACGTGTGGACCGTCAACGACGGCCCCACCGCGTTCGCGCTGGCCGGGCTGGGGGTGGACGGCATCATCACCGACCATCCGGACGTCGTGCGGGCGGCGCTCAGCTCCGGCGTCGGGGCGCCGCTCCCGGTGTCCTGAGGCGACCGGGGTCAGGGCCGGCAGGACGGCGCGACGCGGCAACGGGCCGGCGGCCGGGCTCGTCGCCCGGCCGCCGGCCCGTTGGCCGGACGCGCTCGCCCGCGTCCGGTCCGGGGGTGTCAGCCGACGCCCTTGTTCTGCAGGAACTTGGCGGGGTCGACGGCCGAGCCGTAGTCGGGGGTGGTGCGGATCTCCAGGTGCAGGTGGGGGCCGCTGCTGTTGCCGGTGTTGCCGGAGCGGGCGATCTGCTCGCCCGACTTCACCTGGTCCCCGACGGAGACCTGGACCTGGGAGAGGTGCGCGTACTGCGAGTAGGTACCGTCGCCGTGCTTCACCACGACGGCGTTGCCGTAGGCGGGGCCGTCACCGGCGCCGTTGCCGCCGGCCTTGACCACGGTGCCCTTGGCGACGGAGTGCACGGCAGTGCCGCTGGAGACGGCGTAGTCCTGGCCGCTGTGGCCGGCGGCCCAGCGGTTGCCGCTGTTGCCGTAGGTCGCGCTGATGGTGTAGCCGCCGGAGATCGGGGCGGTCCAGCCGTTGGCCTTCTGCTCGGCCGCCTTCTTCTCCTTGGCGGCCTTGGCCTCGGCGGCCTTCTCGGCCTCCGCCTGCTTCGCCGCGCGGTCGACGGCGGTCTGGACCTCGGTCGCCTTGCCGTCGATGGCCAGCTTGGCGTCCGTGGCGGCGCCGCTCTGCCGGAGGTCGGCCTGGGTGGCCGCGTAGTGGGCCAGGTCGGTGGAGCTGCTCGTCGCGAAGAGGTCCCCGTTGCCGGTCGCCTGCGCGACCCCGCCGCCGGCCAGCAGGGCCGCGGCGCAGGCGCCGATGGTCAGGGTTCCGGCCCGGCTGCGCAGCCGGGGGAGGAAGGCGCGGGACAGGTGAGTGCGGGACATTCCGGTGAATCCTCCGATGTGTGGGGGGCGCCGATTTCCTCGAGCGCCACCACCATTGATAGGGGGCTTTTCCGGAGGCTTCAAACAGCGCTTTCCACTAACAACGGCCGTAGATTCACAGAGGGGGAATTGGCCCCTTCCGCAGCGGCCCGCGCCGGGGTCCGACAATCGTCAGGACGCCGACATCAAGGGGCGCATGGCAGTCGACACAGGGGCGGGGAACGAGTCCTCGGTCATTTTCCCGGGGCGGACACGGCCGATTTCCCCGCGGGCCTGGGACAAAGGTCCCGGACCTCGGTCCCGCGCACCCGCTAAGCAGATTAGTAACGGCCGAATTCCCCGTGTGCCACGTCACAGGAAAGCGCGGGCGAAGGGAATTCCGGCGGGACGGTCGGCGCGTCCGTTCCGGGACCATCGGCCCCCGCCCCGGCCGGGCGGGGGCGACGCGCACCAGCGGCGGTCAGCGCGGGAAGAGCTCGAAAGCGACGCAGCGCCGGCCGTCGAACCGCTCCGCCGCACCGTCCGCCGCACCCCGGACGAGGTCGGAGGCGTAACGGTCCGGCTCGACACCGAGCCCTCGCAGGTAGGCCCGGTGCTCCCGCAGCGAGGCCACCGCGCGGCGCAGCGCCTCCTCGCCGACCGGCTGGGCGTGGGTGGCCTGCGGCGATGCCGCCACCGCGATCCAGCGGACCCCGTTCCAGGGGCTGAGGCGCCCGTCCTGGCCGGCCCCCGAGGCGCTGCCGGGGTCGGCCCGGAAGGCGGCGGTGTCGAGCTGCTCCCGGAAGATCCAGCGGTTGCCCGCGTCCGCGGCGGCGTCGATCACCGCCTGGCCCACGACGCGGTGGTCCGGCGTGTTGAGCGCGGCCCGGTCGCCGAAGTGCTCCCGGTGGTTGAGGGTGACCAGCAGCTCCGGCCGGTGCCGGCGGATGGCGGCGGCCAGCTCGCGCCGCAGGGCGACACCGCCCTCCACCACTCCGTCGCGGTGGTCGAGGAACTCCACCGTCGAGACGCCCACCCGCTCGGCGCCGGCGCGCTGCTCGCGCTCCCGCAGCGGCCCGCACCGCTCCGGCTCGATGTCGTCGATACCGGCCTCGCCCCGGGTCACCAGCAGATACCGCACGTCCTTGCCGGCCGCCGTCCACTCGGCCACCGCGGCCGCGGCGCCGTACTCCAGATCGTCGGGGTGGGCGGCAACGGCGAGGGCGCGGTCCCAGTCCACGGGAAGCTGCCGGAGGGAGGGAGGGGCGCCCTGCGCGTCCCTCGAGGGCTGTGAGGTGTCCGTCATGGCCGCAGCCTAGGGTCTGCCCAGTCTCCTGCCGGGGACCATCGCACGCGGCCCGCACGGCGGGCCCCCGGAGCCGGCACGCGGCCGGGCCGCGTGTGCCGCGGCAATCCGGCGGGCAGACACGCGGTACCTCGGCGGACACACGCGGTGCCACGGCGGACACGCGGCCGGGCCGCGCCCTCCGCGACGGGGGACGCGGCCCGGAGCGGCGGGTGCGGCTCCCACCCCGGTCGGGACGGGAGCCGCGTCGGTCAGCGCCAGCCGTACAACTGCTGGAGCCGGTGGACGACGGCCTGGAACCGCGCCCGATCCAGCGCGCACGCCTCCCGGCGCATGCCCTGCGGATGGATGCGGAGCACCCGGTCCAGGTCCACCCAGGACTCCCGCCCCTGGCGGTCCCAGGGGCCGGTCCCGAGGGAGAACCACTCGTGGTCGTTCTCCCGCGGGCGGGAGGTGAGCTGCAGCGCGAGCAGGCCGGGCCCGTCCTCGTGCGCCACCACCAGGACCGGGCGGTCCTTGCCGCGGCCGTCGTTCTCCTCGTAGGGCACCCAGGTCCACACGACCTCGCCGGGGTCGGGCTCGCCGTCACGCTCGGGCGAGTAGACGCAGCGGGCGCCGCGCACCTGGCGGGGGTCGATCTCGATGGTGGCCTCGGGGCCGAACCGTCCGCGGGCGGGCGGCTCTTCGCGATGATCTTCGTTCAGGGACGTCACCGGGTCACCGTACGGCGCCCGGACCCGTCCCGGTGGGGCGGGGCCGGGCCTCCGCACGCGGCCGGGAACCCTCCCCGTACTGGTCGCCCCGGTTCATCCCCTCGTGGATGTCCTGCTCCGTCATCGGGTCGAGGCCGACGAAGAGGCCGACGAAGACCAGCGCCACGATCGGCACGACCAGCGCGGGCATCAGGATCTCCACCTGCGCGTGCCCACCGCCGGAGGCAGCGGCACCGTGGGTGTGGACCGAGACCGCGGCCATCCCCGCGTAGTGCATGCCGGTGACCGCCACCCCCATGATGACGCTCGCCCCCAACGAGGCGGCGAAGCCGTTGACGTTGACGGCGAACCAGAGAGCGACCGTGGCCGCGACGACCGCGATGGCGACCGAGATCCCGACGGTCACCGGGTCGTACCGCATGACACCGGCCATGCCCATCCCGGCCATGCCCAGGTAGTGCATGGCGGCGACCCCGGACCCCGTGACGACACCGCCGGCCGCCAGTGTGAGGTTGCTGCGCGGCGCGTACCCGACCAGGAACACACCGATCCCCACCACCCCGACGGCCACCGCGAGACTCGCGTAGGTGATGCCGAGGTCGTAACTCAGGCTCATCGACGGGACGGTGAACCCCATCATGGCGATGAAGTGCATCGTGAAGATGCCGGTCCCCATCGCCAGGGCTCCCAGCGCCAACCACCCCGGCCGGCGGTTGCGGTCGCTGCTCAGCGCCCGGGTGGTGCAGCGCAGCCCCAGCGCGCTGCCGACGACTGCCATGAGGAAGGCGAACACCGGCGTGATGAGGCCGTAGGTGAAGTCTTCCGTGGATACTTCCGCTGCGAGCATGACGCACTCCCCCTGCACGTTCTTCGCCCGTGCCCCACCGGCCACGGGGAGCCGATGCTAGAGGTCGGGTTCAAGCCGAACACAGGGCCTGTACCGTTCCGTTGCAACTCCGATGCAACACGATGCCTGAAGGGGTGCATCTTCCCGCGCCGACGGGCGAACGGGCCGCGTCACCGGTGCTGTTCGGGCCCGGACACGACGAACGGCGGGACCGGTGCCGCGCACCGGTCCCACCGTCGTTCCGCGCGTCGTTCAGCCGCGCACGCGGGGATGGCGTACGAGGGCGTAGCCGCCCAGCGCGGCCAGCGCGCCGAGAACCCCGCCGCCGGCGGTCCACAGCCACCGGTCGGACCACCACCCGCCGTTCCAACCGCCCTCGGGCTCGGCCACCACGCCGGCGAACCGCACGCCGTCATCGGTGGTGGGGTCGGCGGCATCCGCGTCGGAGCCGGACTCCTCGGCGTCCTCCGCGGCGTCCTCCGCGGACCCGGCCCCCGCTCCGTCGTCCAGTGAGCCGGCCCGGGGGGTGGGAACCAGCGGCGCGCCCAGCTCGCCGCCGCGGGCATGGGCTCCCCCGGCGTCCTCGGTGGTGGTGCGCACCACCACCGACACCGGGAGGCCGAGGTCCTCCTCCGGCAGCTCCACCGCGGTCAGCCGCACGTAGTAGGCACCGGGGAGCGGGTCGCCCGACCACGGCTCCGCCCACGACCTGACGGTCCGCAGCGCGCAGCCGAGGGTCACCTCGGCCGCGTCGGCGGCGGCCTCCACCGTGGCGTCGCCGCCCACGCAGGACTGCTTGCGACGCAACCCGTCGTGGACGTCGATCTGCCAGACGCTGGGGCCACTGCGGTCGCCGTCGTCCTCGAAGGTCACCGTGGCGTCGACGGTGGCGTCGTGCCCCGCCGCGACCGGGAACGCCCAGTAGAGGAACTCCCCCACGGTGGCGCGTGCGGTGCCGCGGCCGGACTCCCCGAGCACGGCGGCGTCGCGGAAGCCGGTCCCGGCCTCGGTGGGGTCGGCGGCCGGGTCGGTCGACCCGCCGTCCGACCCCTGCTGTTCACCGGCGGACTCTCCGTCCTCCTGCGCGAGGACCGCGGGGGCCGTTCCCAGCAGCAGGCCCGCGGCGAGGGCCAGCACCGCCGCGGGGCGGCCGACCCGCCGGGCTCGATGGCGGACGGTCGTGTGGCGGCTCATGCGAACACCCTCCGGACGAGTCCCCAGACCACGCCGGCCACCAGGCCGGTCACGGTCAGCAGCACCAGCGGCACCCATCCCCGCGCGAGACCGAAGGCGGCCACGTCGGAGGGGCTGTCGGCGGCGGCAACCAGGTCGACGGTCAGCTCCACCGGCATGCCGGGAGCGCGCTGCACCGAGTCGGGCGCGGAGAACGCGTTGCTGACCTCCAGGCAGAGCACGCTCTCCTCGCCGTCACCGCTCCCGTCGCCGTTCGCGTCGGGCGACGGCGAGGCTGCGGATCCGGCGTCGGCGTCGGCGTCGGGGAGCGCGGCGCGCTCCGCCCAGGGGTACCGCAGCCCGGTGGAGATCACGTCGGTGCGGCCGTGGCCGGCCTCGCGCCCGCGGGCCAGTTCCTGGCCGTCCTCGTCGAGCAGCCGCAGCATGACGGCGTAGTCCCGGTCGACCGGGCGGTCGGCGGCGACGCTCACCGAAGCGCGCAGCTCCCGGCCGGGCGCGAGCTGCACGCGGTAGAAGCGGTGCTCCCCGATCTCCTCGCGGTCGCTGTAGACACCGGCGCGCAGCAGCGGCGCGGCGGCACAATCGTCGCTGGCGCCCTCGACGACAGCGGGTGCCTCGACGACGACCTCGGCGGAGCGGTCGACCAGTTGGCCGAGTCGCTCGGTGAGCTGGTCGACGTCCTGCACCGCGGTGTAGGTACCGCCGGTCGCCTCGGCGATGCAGCCGAGCTGGGTGCGGACCTTGTCGTCCTTGGGGGTGAGGCCGAGCGTGTCGACGGTCAGGCGGATGCCCTCGGCGGCCAGTTCCCGGGCCACCTCGCAGGGGTCTGGCGGTCCGCAGGTCTCCTCGCCGTCGGTGATGAGCACGATCCGGCGGGAGTTGTCGCTCTCGCCGCCGAAGTCCGCGACGGCCTCGCGCAGCGCGTGGCTGATCGGGGTGAAACCGGTGGGCTCCAGCGCGGCGACCGCCTCCTTGGCCTCCGCCTTGGCGACGCGGCCGACGGGGTAGATCTGCTCGCTGTCGCGGCAGGCCTCGTCCGTCATCTCCTCGCCGCGGAAGTTGGCGCCGAGGGTGCGGATGCCGAGGTGGACGGTCTCCGGGAGGCCGTCGATGACCTCGTTGAACGCCTGCTTGGCGGCGTCCATCCGTGTCTGCCCCGCGCTGTAGCTCTCCCCCATGGAGCCGCTGACGTCGAGGACGAGCTGGACCTTCGGCGGGTCCTGGGAGGGGCGTGGTTCCGCCGCCGCGGGGGCCGCTGTCGCGCCCACTATCAGGGCCGCGAACACACCGCTGAGGGTGGCTGCGAGCCGTCTTCCTATGATCATTTGGCGGATACTACGAGCCGGGTCGACGGGCACCAAAACCGCTCCGGCGCACACCGGTTGATATCGCGTCAGGGGCGGACAGCCCCCACCGGCGTGCGCACGGCGCGGCGGCCGCACGGGGGCGGGCCTCTCCCGGCCGCCGCCCGTCGGGGCCGACCGTCAGCGGTCGGCGGCAGGCGGCGCCGCGGCGGCGCGGGCCTCCAGCTCCCGCCACACCTCGGCGACGCGTGCGGCGAGTTCCGCCGTGGTCCCGGAGTTGGCCACCACGATGTCGGCGACGGCCAGCCGCGCCGCGCGGTCGGCCTGGGCCGCCATCCGGCTGCGGGCCGCCTCCTCCGTCATGCCGCGCAGCCGCGTCAGCCGGTCCAGTTGGAGTTCCTCGGGCACGTCCACCACGATGACCAGGTCGTAGCGGTCGGCGAGGCCGTTCTCGGTCAGCAGCGGCACGTCGTGCACCACGACCGCGTCGGCGGGGGCGGCCGCCTGCAGTTCGGCCGACCGCTCCGCGACCAGCGGGTGCACCACGGCGTTCAGCGCCGCGAGCCGCTCGGGGTCGTGGAAGACCACCGCGGCCAGCGCGGGGCGATCCAGCGAACCGTCCGCGGCGAGGATGTCCGTACCGAACTCCGCCACGACGGCGGCCAGTCCCGGTGTACCGGGCGCGACGACCTCCCGGGCGACGAGGTCCGCGTCGACGACGACGGCCCCATGGCAGGCCAGCAACCGCACCACGGTGCTCTTGCCCGCGCCGATGCCTCCGGTCACTCCCACTGTCAGCATGCCCCGCAGCGTAGCCGACCGGTTCACGTGGCTCCCGGACGCAGCGCCGCCTCCGGCCGCCGGAGGGCGGCCGGAGGCGGCTGTGCGTCGGTCAGCGGCCGGGGGCCTGGCCCGGCCCCTCGTCCCCGTCGTCCCGCTCGGCGAGGAACCGCTCGAAGACGGCGCCCAGTTCGTCGGCGGAGGGCAGCTCGGACGGTTCCGCCATGAGGCTGCGACGCCCCTCGGCGCCCGCGACCGCGTCGTACTGCTGCTCCAGCCCCCGCACCACGGCGACCAGTTCCGCGTCGCCCTGCGCGATCTCCCGCTCGATCTCGTCCTGGGTCGCCGCCGCGGCCGCCCGCAGCGCGTGGGCGGCGCGGGGCAGCACCAGCCCGGTGGCGGCGGTGATCGTCTCCAACACCACCAGGGTGGCGTCGGGGTAGCGCGACCGCGCCAGGTAGTGGGGCACATGCGCCGCGATGCCGAGCACGTCGTGGCCGGCCGAGCCGAGCCGCAGTTCGGTCAGCGAGGCAGCGCTGCCGGGCACCTGCGCCTCGGTGAACAGCCCCGGTTGGCTGGGAACGAGGTCGATCCGGGTGCCGTGAGGGGTCAGTCCGACCGGGCGGGTGTGGGGCACCCCCATGGGGATGCCGTGGAACGTCATCGCCAGCCGGACCCCGAGCCGCTCCACGATCTGCCGCACGGCCGCGGTGAAGCTGTCCCACTCCACGTCGGGTTCGGGACCGCTGAGGAGCAGGTACGGCTGGCCGGTGGCGTCCTGCAGCAGGCGCAGCTCCAACTGCGGCTGCTCGTAGGAGGCCCAGCGGTCGCGGCGGAACACCATCGCGGGGCGCCGTGCCCGGTAGTCGACGAGCCGGTCGTGGTCGAAACGGGCGACGACCACCCCAGGCAGTCGCTGCTCGGTGGCGGCCGTCTGCTCGGCGGCGCCGTCGTCCGCGCCGGCTGCCGCCGGTCGGTCCTCCCCGGTCGGCGCGGCGTCCGGGGACTCCTCGGCCGCCGGGCCGCTGGGCAGGTCGCCCTCCCCCGCACGGTCCAGGCCGAGCTCCAGCGCGAGATCCGGCTCCGGGCCGTCGGCCAGGCCGTCCCCCGCCTCGGCGCGGGCCGCGTCACCGTCGGCGTCGAGCAGTCGCTCCACCAGCTGGGCGCCGGTCTCCCCGGCGTCGATGAAGCCGTTGAAGTGGTAGAGCATCACCAGCCCGGCGGCGTCCGGCGCGGCCACCGCCGCCTGGGCGCGACGCAACCCTTCCGGGTCCCACGCGTACAACTCCTGCGGATCGCGCACGGCGCCGCACCCCTTCCACTTCGTTCCGTGTCCGGCAGAACGTCTGCGAGAGTGCGCGCATTCCCGGACAGGGCAGAGAGTAACGGCCCCCGCCGACAGCGTTCCCGGAAGGGGGCCCCGCCCACACCGTCTCAGGCGGGCGGACGGGTGACCGACCGGCCCGGACACGGCTCGGCCCCCGCGACCGGATGGTCGCGGGGGCCGAGTGGTTCCGCGTCACGCGGCGCTGCCCAGGGGCAGCGTGTGATCAGCTCTGGCCGCCGGCCAGCTTCTCACGGAGCGCGGCGAGGGCCTCGTCGGAGGCCAGGGCGCCCGAGTCCTCACTGGAGGTGGAGGAGTACGAGCCACCGCCACCGGAGGAAGCGCTACCGGAACCGCCGGACGCCGCGGCGCCGCCGGTCTCGGTGCCCTCGGCCTCGGCCTGGGCGTCCGCCTCGCGGGACTTGATGACCTGGGCCTGGTGCTGCTCGAAGCGCGTCTGGGCGTCGGAGTACTGGCGCTCCCACTCCTCGCGCTGCTTGTCGTAGCCCTCGAGCCAGTCGTTGGCCTCGGGGTCGAAGCCCTCGGGGTAGATGTAGTTGCCCTGGTCGTCGTAGGACGCGGCCATGCCGTACAGGGTCGGGTCGAACTCGACGGCCATCGGGTCGGCGCCGAAGTTCTCGTTCGCCTGCTTCAGCGAGAGGCTGATCCGGCGACGCTCCAGGTCGATGTCGATGACCTTGACGAAGATCTCGTCGTTGACCTGGACGACCTGCTCCGGGATCTCGACGTGGCGCTCGGCCAGCTCGGAGATGTGGACCAGGCCCTCGATGCCCTCGTCGACGCGGACGAACGCACCGAACGGCACCAGCTTGGTGACCTTGCCGGGGACGACCTGGCCGATCTGGTGCGTGCGGGCGAACTGCTGCCACGGGTCTTCCTGGGTCGCCTTGAGCGACAGGGAGACGCGCTCGCGGTCCATGTCGACGTCCAGGACCTCGACCGTGACCTCCTGGCCGACCTCGACAACCTCGGAGGGGTGGTCGATGTGCTTCCAGGACAGCTCGGAGACGTGCACCAGGCCGTCGACGCCACCCAGGTCCACAAAGGCACCGAAGTTGACGATGGAGGAGACGACGCCGGAGCGCACCTGACCCTTCTGGAGGGTGGTGAGGAAGGTCTGGCGGACCTCGCTCTGGGTCTGCTCCAGCCAGGCACGGCGGGACAGGACCACGTTGTTGCGGTTCTTGTCCAGCTCGATGATCTTGGCCTCGAGCTCCTTGCCCACGTAGGGCTGGAGGTCGCGCACGCGGCGCATCTCGACCAGGGAGGCCGGGAGGAAGCCGCGGAGGCCGATGTCGAGGATGAGACCACCCTTGACGACCTCGATGACGGTACCGGTGACGATCCCGTCCTCTTCCTTGATCTTCTCGATGGTGCCCCAGGCGCGCTCGTACTGGGCGCGCTTCTTCGAGAGGATCAGGCGGCCTTCCTTGTCCTCCTTCTGGAGAACAAGGGCTTCGATCTCGTCACCGACGGCGACGACCTCGTTGGGGTCGACGTCGTGCTTGATCGACAGCTCGCGGGAAGGGATGACGCCCTCGGTCTTGTAACCGATGTCGAGCAGGACCTCGTCCCGGTCGACCTTCACGATGACGCCGTCGACGATGTCGCCGTCGTTGAAGTACTTGATCGTCTCGTCGATCGCGGCGAGGAAGTCTTCCTCGGAACCGATGTCGTTTACCGCAACCTGCGGGGTGGTCACGGTGCTCTCGGTGCTGCTCGTCATGTGTGAAAGGGCTCCGGTACGGACAAAGAGTCGTAGGCAATACCACGCTGTGGACCCTTTTCGCACCGCCGAAGCCAGGCAGCCCGAGCAGCGCTTCCCGAACCGTCCGTGAGGGACGAACCCGGAATGCGCCTCGACCACCGAGGGACATACAACAGATGCGAGCGCGGCCTGCTCCGTCCGAGGCACACAGGCCCGCAGCGCGCCTTATAGCATACGGGCGCATCGCAGCCGGGTCAATGCGCGCTTCGCCGCACGAGCACAGCAAAAGGGCACTTTCCGGCACGCAACGGACAGCAGCTACCCCGCCGGAGTGACCCGCGCCACCCCCAGGTCGACGCCGAACGGGCTCCGACACCCCCGCGAGCGCCGCCCGGTCGACCCGGACGGCGCTCGGCGGTCGACATGCGCGGGGCTCAGTGCGCCGCGCTCTCCCAGGTGTCGCCGACGCCCACCGAGACGTCCAGCGGGGCCCGCAGCGCGACCGCGCCCGCCATCTCGCGGCGCACCAGCGCCTCCACCGCTTCCCGCTCGCCGGGGGCGAGCTCGAGCACGATCTCGTCGTGCACCTGGAGGAGCAGCCGGGACCGGAGCCCCTCGGCGGCCAGCGCGCCGTCCACCTTGAGCATCGCGATCTTGACGATGTCGGCGGCAGTGCCCTGGATCGGGGCGTTGAGCGCCATCCGCTCCGCCATCTCCCGGCGCTGGCGGTTGGAGCTGGTCAGGTCCGGCAGGTACCGGCGCCGGCCCAGCAGCGTCTCGGTGTACCCGACGCCGGTGGCCTCCTGCACCGCGCGCTGCAGGAAGTCACGCACCCCGCCGAACCGCTCGAAGTAGGTGTCCATCAGCGCCCGAGCCTCCTCGGGGCTCACCGACAACTGCTGGGAGAGGCCGAACGCGGAGAGGCCGTAGGCGAGGCCGTAGCTCATCGCCTTGGTCTTCCGCCGCATCTCGGGGTCGACCTGCTCGCGCGGCACCCCGAAGACCTGGGAGGCGACCGTGTCGTGGAGGTCCTCGCCCGAGGTGAAGGCCTCCAGCAGCCCCTCGTCCTGCGACAGGTGCGCCATGACACGCAGCTCGATCTGGCTGTAGTCGGCGGTGAGCAGCGCCTCGTACCCCTCGCCCACGACGAAGGTGCCGCGGATGGCGCGGCCCTCCTCGGTGCGGACGGGAACGTTCTGGAGGTTGGGCTCGGTGGAGGAGAGCCGGCCCGTGGCGGCCACCGTCTGGCTGAAGGTGGTGTGGATGCGGCCGTCCGCGGCGATGGTCTTGATCAGGCCCTCGACCGTGGTGCGCAGGCGGGACTGCTCGCGGTGGCGGAGCATGAGCACCGGCAGCTCGTGCTCGGTCTGGCCGGCGAGCCAGGCGAGGGCGTCGGCGTCGGTGGTGTACCCGGTCTTGGTCTTCTTGGTCTTCGGGAGGTTGAGCTCCCCGAAGAGGACCTCCTGGAGCTGCTTGGGCGAGCCGAGGTTGAACTCGTGGCCGACCGCGGCGTGCGCGGCCGCCACGGACTCCTGGACCGCGGCGGCGAACCGCTGCTCCAGCGCACCGAGGGCGGCGCGGTCCGCGGCGATGCCGGCCCGCTCCATCCGTGCCAGCAGCTCGGAGGTGGGGAGCTCGATGTCGCGCAGCAGCTCCAGCGCTCCCACCTCGCGCAGCCGCTCGGTGAGCGCGGTGCCGAGGTCCAGCACGGTACGGGCCTGCTGCATCAGCGCATCCGCCTCCGCCGCGTCCTCGACGCCGAAGGCGAGCTGGCCGTCATCGGGGGCGGCCGGCGCCAACTCCCGGCCGAGGAACTCCAGGCTCAGCCCCTCCAGGGCGAAGGAGCGCCGTCCCGGCTGCACCAGGTAGGCGGCGAGGGCGGTGTCGGTGTCGGTACCGGCCAGCCGCCAGCCGTGGTCGGCGAAGACCCGCTGGAGCTGCTTGACGCCGTGGACGGTCTTGGGCCGCTCCGGGTCGGCGGCCCAGGCGGCGAAGGCGCGGTCGTCGGCCTCGTCCAGCTCGGCGGGGTCGAACCAGGCGGCGGGCCCCGACGCCGTGGCCAGGGCCACCGCGTGGACGGCGCCGGTCCCCAGCGACCAGGTGTCCTTGGTCGCCAGACCGAGCGGGACGCCGCCGTGGGCCTCCAGCCACTGCGGCAGCTCACCGGTGGCCAGGACGGTCCCCTCGACGGTCACGCCGGGGGCGGGGGCCTCCTGGGCCTCCTCACCGCTGGGGTCCAGAGCGAAGAGCCGCTCGCGGAGGTTCTGGTTGCGGAACTCCAGCGAGTCCAGCAGGACGGTGACGGCGTCGCGGTCGAAGGCGGCGCGCGCCAGGTCGGCGGGGCCGGCCGGCAGTTCGACGTCGCGGACCATCTCCGTCAGCTCCCGGTTGAGCCGGACCGACTCCAGGTGGTCGCGGAGGTTCTGGCCCGCCTTGCCCTTGACCTCCTCCGCGCGCGCCAGCAGGTCGTCGAGCGATCCGAACTGGTTGATCCACTTCGTGGCGGTCTTCTCCCCCACTCCGGGGATGCCGGGGAGGTTGTCGGAGGGGTCGCCGCGCAGCGCGGCGAAGTCCGGGTACTGCTCGGGGCGCAGGCCGTACTTCTCCTCGATCTTGGCCGGGGTGAACCGTGTCAGCTCGGAGACGCCCTTGGTCGGGTAGAGCACGGTGACGTCGTCGGTCACCAGCTGGAAGTTGTCGCGGTCGCCGGTGACGATCAGCACCTCGTAGCCGTCGGCGGCGGCCTGCGTCGCCAGGGTCGCGATGACGTCGTCGGCCTCGAAGCCGTCCACGGCGAACCGGCGCACCGCCATGGCGTCCAGCAGCTCGCCGATGAGCTCCACCTGGCCGCGGAAGGCGTCGGGGGTGGCGGAGCGGGTCGCCTTGTACTCGGGGAACCGGTCGGACCGCCAGGTCTTGCGGGAGACGTCGAACGCCACGGCGAGGTGGGTCGGCGCCTCGTCACGGACGGTGTTGGCGAGCATGGAGGTGAACCCGTAGATCGCGTTGGTGGGCTGCCCCACCGCCGTGGTGAAGTTCTCCGCGGGAAGGGCGAAGAACGCCCGGTAGGCCAGCGAATGGCCGTCCAGCAGCATCAGCCGCCGGGGCGCGGACTCGGACTTCTGCTCTGCGTTGCTCACCGTGTTCTCAGCCACCCGCGCATCCTCCCACGGACCGCCGACAGCCCCCGGCGCCGACGCCCGGGCCCGTGCCGCCGACGCCCGCGCCCGTGCCGTCGGGGCCCGTGCCACCCGCGGCGCGACGTGACACGATCGGGGGGAGACCCACCGGCCGACGGGAGACCCACCATGCCTCAGCCGCCCTCGGGCGATCCGATCCAGGACGCGCCGCGCACCGGTGGGGGCCCGCAGGAGAGCGCGGCCGGGCTACCGGCCGTCGCCCACGCCATGGACATGGCGCGCAAGGAGATGGGGGTGCGGCGGACCGCGCTCACCCTGCTGCGGGTCAACCAGCACGACGGGTTCGACTGCCCCGGGTGCGCCTGGCCGGAGCCGGACAAGCCCCACACCGCCGAGTTCTGCGAGAACGGCGCCAAGGCGGTGGCGGAGGAGGCGACGCGCCGACGGGTGACCCCGGAGTTCTTCGAGCGCCACCCGATGGCGGATCTCGCCGGCCGCTCCGGCTACTGGCTCGGCAAACAGGGCCGGCTCACCACCCCGATGTACCTCGCCGAGGGCGACGACCGGTACCGGCCGGTCTCCTGGCAGCAGGCACTGGAGCTGGTGGCCGCGGAGCTGCGGGCGCTGCCCACGCCGGACGAGGCGGTCTTCTACACCTCGGGCCGCACCAGCAACGAGGCTGCCTTCCTCTACCAGCTGTTCGCGCGGGAGTTCGGCACCAACAACCTCCCGGACTGCTCCAACATGTGCCACGAGTCGTCGGGGTCGGCGCTCGGCGAGACCATCGGCGTGGGCAAGGGCAGCGTGCTGCTGGAGGACCTGTACCGGGCCGAGCTGATCATCGTCGCGGGGCAGAACCCCGGGACCAACCACCCGCGCATGCTCACCGCGCTGGAGCGCGCCAAGAAGGAAGGCGCGCGGATCATCACGGTGAACCCGCTGCCGGAGACCGGGCTGCGGAAGTTCCGCAACCCGCAGTCGCCCGTGGGGCTCGCCGGTGGCGGCACGGAGCTCACCGACCTCTTCCTCCAGATCCGTCTCGGTGGCGACCAGGCGCTGTTCCGCATGGTGAGCAGGCTGGTGCTGGAGGCGGAGGGCGGCACCGACGACGCGTTCATCGCCGAGCACACCCACGGGTTCGACGCCTACGCCGAGGCGGCGCGCACCGCGGACTGGGAGACGACGCTGCGCGCCACCGGGCTGACGCGTGCGGAGATCGAGGCGATGGCCCGCATGGTGCTGGAGTCCCGCGCGACGGTCGTGTGCTGGGCGATGGGGCTCACCCAGCACAAGCACTCCGTGCCGACGATCCGGGAGATCGTCAACCTGCTGCTGCTGCGCGGCGACATCGGCCGGCCGGGGGCGGGGGTGTGCCCGGTGCGCGGCCACTCCAACGTGCAGGGCGACCGGACGATGGGGATCGTCGAGCGGCCCGCGGCCGCGTTCCTCGACGCACTGGAGCAGGAGTTCTCCTTCTCACCGCCCCGGGAGCACGGCCTGGACACGGTCGACGCGATCCGGGCGCTGCGCGACGGGCGGGTGCGGGTCTTCTTCGCCATGGGCGGCAACTTCGTCGCCGCCTCCCCCGACACGGCGGTGACCGAGGAGGCGGTGCGGCGCGCCGCGCTGACGGTCCACGTCTCCACCAAGCTCAACCGCTCCCACTGCGTCACCGGGGCTCGGGCGCTGATCCTGCCGACGCTCGGCCGCACCGAGCGGGACCGGAGCGGCGGCCGGGAGCAGTTCGTCACCGTGGAGGACTCCATGGGGATGGTCCACGCCTCACGCGGCCGACTGGCGCCGGCGGACGCGGGGCTGCTGTCGGAGACGGCGATCGTCTGCCGGCTGGCGCGCCTGGTGCTCGGTGACCGGTCGGCCACCCCCTGGGAGGCGTTCGAGCGCGACTACGACCTGGTGCGGGACCGCATCGCGCGAGTGGTTCCCGGGTTCGAGGAGTTCAACGAGCGGGTGCGCCGCCCGGGCGGTTTCGCCCTGCCGCACGCGCCGCGCGACGAGCGGCGGTTCCCCACCGCCACGGGCAGGGCCAACTTCACCGCCGCGCCGGTCGAGTTCCCCGAGGTGGGCGAGGGGCGGCTGCTGCTCCAGACGCTGCGCTCGCACGACCAGTACAACACCACGATCTACGGGCTCGACGACCGCTACCGCGGGGTGCGGGGCGGGCGGCGCGTGGTGATGGTCAACCCGGAGGACGCCGCCGGGCTCGGCCTCGCGGACGGGGAGTACGTCGACCTGGTGAGCGAGTGGCGGGACGGGGTGGAGCGCCGGGCGCCGGGGTTCCTGGTGATGCACTACCCGACGGCGCGCGGCTGCGCGGCGGCCTACTACCCGGAGACCAACGTGCTGGTGCCGCTGGACTCCACCGCGGACGTCTCCAACACCCCGACCAGCAAGTCGGTGGTGGTCCGGCTGGAGCCGGCGGAGGCCGGGGCGACGCTCCCCGCGCCGTGAGGTCCGGCAGGGGGCCCTGCAGCCCCTGGGCCCGACCCCCAGGGGAATCCGTGCTTGCCGGCCGTGCTGAGAGCTCCCCGACCCGAAGGCCTACGGGCTGTTCGCGCTCCCCGAGAACGCGAGCGCGCCGAGGAATCGCGTCTGCTCGTGTTCCACCGTGGCGTCCAGCTCGCCCATCGCATCCAGGGCACGAGGGTCGCCGAGTGCCATGGCGTCGAGGGCGCGCTCCAGGTGGCCCTGGTCCTCGATCTCCCACAGGTTGAACGCCTCGTACAACGGTCCGACCCGCGTCACCGTCCCCGCAACCAGCGAAATGCCCTGCGCTTCGAAGAGTTCGCGGATGGTCACCATGGCGGCTTCGTAGCGCGCCAGATTCGCGAAACCGTACTTGAGCTGGAGCTGCGCCAGCATGTAGCTGCCCATCTGTCCGCCTTCCCTGGGGGATGTCGAGGTGTTCGACAGGAAGGTAGACGTTCACGCTGGCGTGAAGGGCAAGTCATGTGGTGCCGGTCACCGCCCTCAGTAGGGCTTCCAAGCCCGTCACCTTGGCACGCAGTTCCTCCACTTCACGGGAGAGTTCGGCGTGCCGGGTCCGCAGCAGAGCCTCGACCCGGGGCGCGGAGTCCGGACGTTTCCACTCCTGCACCACCGTGCGGATCAGGTCGCTCGGCAGGCCCGCGCCGTACAGACGCTGGATGAACCCGACACAGACGGCGTCTCCGGCCCGGTACCTGCGGTGCCCCACGGCGTTGCGCGACGGGAGCAGCAGACCTTGCTCCTCGTAGTACCGCAGTGACCGCGTACTCACTCGGCACCGGTGAGCCAGTTCACTGATCGACAGCGACACGGGGTCGGTATCGGAGTTCCGCTCGGGACCCGCCTCGGCGGCTGATCCGGGACTGGGCGCCGACTTGCCCTCGCATGGCCGGAAGGCCGTTGAGAACTCCACGGCGCCGTCACCGGACGGGGCATTCGAAGCAGTGGAACGCATGCGGGAACCCTAGCCCCCCATCGGCTGGTTCCCTCAGGTACGACGGCCCGGGCGGGCGCGGGCCCGACCCGTCGCGGGACGTGCTCCGGTCAGGGGGAGCTGGTCGGCGGCGCGGCGTCTGCTTCGGCGTCCGGCCCGGGGGCAACGGCCCGATCCGCGCCCGCTGTGCGTCGGACACCAGCACGCCCGGACCCACGACCGACGACCAGCGACGATCGGAGCCACGCCATGGGTGAGAAGCATCCTCCGACCCAGTTCCCGCCCCACATCCTCGACCAGTGGTCCGGCCTCGGCGTCGACCTGGCCTCGCTGTTCTCCGCGGGGCATCTCGGCGACCGGGTCGGGCTCCACGTGGAGCGGGCGGCACCCGAGGAAGTGGTGGGAACGCTGCCCGTGGCGGGGAACACCCAGCCCTACGGGCTGCTGCACGGCGGTGCCTCGGCGGTGCTCGCCGAGACCCTGGGTTCGATCGGGGCCATGCTGCACGGCGGCCCGCATCGGCTCGCCGTCGGCGTGGACCTCAACTGCACCCACCACCGCAGCGTGCGGTCAGGGCTGGTCACCGGGGTGGCGACGCCGGTCCACGCGGGGCGCACCTCGGCCACCTACGAGATCGTGGTCACCGAGGAGACGGGCAAGCGGGTCTGCTCCGCCCGGCTGACCTGCGCGCTGCGGGACAACCCCGACGCTCCGGGCGGCGCCGCGGGCTGACCGGACCACGCGGCCGCCGGCGCGGACCGGCGGCCACCGCGTGCACGACGGAGGGGCGGGGGGCCCGATGGCGCCCCGCCCCTTCCGATGTCCGCCGTGCGGCTCGCCGCGGTCAGTCGACCTCGACGTGCTCGCCGAGGTAGGCGGCGCGGATGCGGGGGTCGGCCAGCAGGGTGTCGGCCGGACCGGACATCACGACCTCCCCCGTCTCCAGGACGTAGCCGCGGTTGGCGAGCTGCAGCGCCTCCGAGGCGTTCTGCTCCACCAGCAGCAGCGTGGTGCCCTGCTCGTTGACCTCGCGCAGGATGTCGAAGATCTGCTCCACGATCAGCGGAGCCAGCCCCATCGACGGCTCGTCGAGCAGCAGCAGTTCGGGCTTCCCCATCAGCGCGCGGCCGATGGCGAGCATCTGCTGCTCGCCGCCGGAGAGCGTCCCCGCGATCTGCTTGCGGCGCTCGGCGAGGCGCGGGAACAGGCCGAAGACCCGGTCCAGGTCGTCGGGGTCGGGCCGGCGGAACCGGTACGCCCCCATGTTGAGGTTCTCCAGCACCGTCATCCGGGCGAAGACGCGTCGGCCCTCGGGGACATGGCCGAGACCGAACTTCACCAGCTCGTGGGAGGCGATGCCGTCGATGCGCTCGCCGTGCAGTCGCACCTCGCCGTGGCGGGGCGCCAGCATCCCCGAGACGGTCTTCAGCGTGGTGGACTTCCCGGCCCCGTTGGCGCCGAGCAGCGCTACGGCCTCACCGCGGCCGACCGTGAGGTCGACCCCCTTCAGCGCCTCGATGGCCCCGTAGAAGACCCTCAGTCCGCGCAGTTCCAGCAGCGGGGTGCCCTGCTCGCCGGGGTCCTTGTCCAGTTCGGGCCCGCTCATGCCTGGCCACCCTTCTCCGTGCGCGGGGCGGCCGCGTCGCCGGGGCCGGCCTCGTCCTGCGGTACCGCCCGGGCGGCGGGCAGTTCGGTCGGTCCTGCGGCGGTCTCGCCCTCGGCCGCCGGGGCGGCGGGGGCGGCGTCGTGCTCGGCCTCGGTCACCTCGACGACGTGCTCGGCCTGCGCGGCGACGATCTCCGCGACCTCGCTGTCCTCGGCGGCGGACCCGAGGTACGCCTTGATGACGTCCGGGTTCTGCTGGACCTCCGCGGGAGTCCCCTCGGCGATCTTCTTGCCGAAGTTGAGCACCGTGACCCGGTCGGCGACCGACATCACCAGCCGCATGTCGTGCTCGATGAGCAGCACGCTCACCCCGAGTTCGGTGTTGATGCGGCGGATCAGTGTCTCCAGGTCCCGCTTCTCCGTCGGGTTGGTCCCGGCGGCGGGTTCGTCCAGCAGCAGCACCTCGGGGCTGGTGGCCAGCGCCCGCGCGATCTCCAGCCGCCGCTGCTCGCCGTAGCTGAGCGAGGCGGCCAGTTCGTTGATGCGCGACTCCAGACCGACGAAGCGCATCATCCGCTGCGCGGCGAGGTCGCTCTCCTTCTCGGCGCGCCGCGCGTGCGGCAGCCCGAGCATGATGGAGATGGCGTCCGTCCTCTGCCGGGTCTCGTAGGCGATCTTGACGTTCTCGATCGCCGTGAGGGCTCCGAAGAGCCGGATGTTCTGGAAGGTCCGCGAGACGCCCATGCGGCTCACCTTGAACGGCTTGGTGCCGAGCAGGGCTCGCTCGCCGCCGGCGCGCGGCAGGAAGCGGATCTCCCCCTCCTGCGGCACGTAGACGCCGGTGAGGGAGTTGAACAGCGAGGTCTTGCCCGCGCCGTTGGGGCCGATGATCGCGAGGATCTCCCCCCGCCGCATCGTGAGGTCCACCGCGTCCAGGCTGGTCAGACCGCCGAACCGCAGCGTCACCCCGCGGGCTTCGAGGATCGGTTCGGCCGTCTGCGCCGGCCCGGGGGCCGCGGACTGTTCGGTCGCGTTCGTCATACCTGCTTGCCTCCTGCCGTACCGCCCAGCGCGTCGGCGCCGCCGGTGCCTTCCTCCGCCATGTGCAGCTCGCGCTGTCGGCGGCGGGAGGGCCACAACCCCTGCGGCCGGTAGATCATCATGATCACCAGCAGCGCGCCCAGGTACATGTACCGGTCCTGCGCCGGGACGGAGTCGCGGAGCGCCTCGGGGAGCCAGACCAGCACCGCGGTGCCGATCAGCACGCCGGGGAGCGACCCCATGCCGCCGAAGATGACGTAGGAGAGCACCAGGATCGAGAAGAGGACGATGAACGCCTCGGAGTTGATGTACGCCAGCTTGCTCGCGTAGATCACGCCGGCGATGCCGGAGGTGGAGGCGCCGATCGCGAAGGCCAGCAGCTTGAAGCGGACGGTGTCCACGCCGTTGGAGGCGGCGGCGACCTCGTCCTCGCGGATCGCGGTCCACGCACGTCCGACCCGGGAGTGCTCCAGGCGGATGAAGAGGACGATCAGCACGATGATGAAACCGAGGAGCAGCCAGTAGTAGGGCCGCGGGTCCAGGCCCCAGCTGTACGACCAGAAGCCGAGGTCGATGCTGAACCGTTCCACCCGGGCGCCGGAGGTGCCGCCGGTGAAGGACTGCCAGTTCTTGGCGCCGAGGTAGACGATCTCGTGGAAGCCGAGGGTGACGATGGCCAGGTAGTCGCCGCGCAACCGCAGTGTCGGTGCGCCGAGCAGGACGCCGGCGACCAGGCAGGTGATGACCGCGATCGGGATGACGGCGAAGTTGTTCAGCACCATCGGCGGGTCGACCGGGAGGGACCCGGTCCAGAACGCCGCGCTGTACGCGCCGATCGCGAAGAACGCGATGAAGCCGAGGTCGAGCATGCCGGCCCAGCCGACGACGACGTTGAGGCCGATCGCCAGCAGCACGTAGATGGCGATCTGGTCGACCAGCACCTGCTGCCAGTGGCGCGAGACCAGCAGCGGCAGCACGATCAGGAAGACCAGGACCCCGCTGAGGATGCCGACGCGCAGCCAGAACTGCTTGCGCCAGACGGCCTGCACCTCGCCGGCCGGCGCCTTCACCGACTCCTTGACGCTCTGCCAGGCGGAGCCCACCGGCGCCTGGGCGAACTCGCGCACCACCCAGATCCCGACGCAGACCGCCAGCCAGACGGCGAAGCCGGTGGAGGTGAAGTTCTCCTTCAGGGCGTAGAAGATGTCGCGGTTGTTGCCCTCGACGCCGGTGACCTGGGCGCCGACGACGGCGACGCCGATCAGCGCCGCCAGCCGCTGCCAGCGGGGCTCCTGGTACCAGGAGGTCTTGCGCAGCCGGGCGGCCGCGGACACGTCCCGTGCCGTTTCCGTAGTCGTCATGCCGTCCTCGCTACACGCTCGCCGAGAATGCCCGTGGGGCGGAACATCAGCACCAGCACCAGCACGGCGAAGGCACCGACGTAGCGCCAGGCGTCGCCCCAGACCTCGACGGTGAACGCCTCCACCACGCCGAGGGTGAGACCGCCGAGCATGGCGCCGCGGACGTTGCCGATGCCACCGAGCACGGCGGCGGCGAACGCGGTGATACCGGGCAGGAAGCCCATGGTGTAGAAGACCTGGTTGGTGGTGCCGAAGAGGAATCCGGCGACGCCGCCCATCAGGCCGCCCAGCACGAAGGTGCGGGAGACGACCTTGTCGATGTTGACGCCCATCAGCGAGGCGACCTCGGGGTCCTGCGCCACGGCGCGGATGCCGGAGCCGAGCTTGGTCCGGTTGACCACGTAGTCGACCGCGACCAGCATGACCACGGCCGAGCCGAGGATCAGCGCCTGCGTGACGCTGATGGTGGAGCCGAAGATCGTGACGACGGTCTTGTTCTCGTACATCGACGGCATCGGCATCGGGTTGCGCCCGAAGAGCTTGCCGACCAGGTTGTAGAGGAAGAACGAGGCGCCGATCGCGGTGATCAGGAAGACCAGCCGGGGCGCACCGCGTCTCCGCAGTGGCCGGTACGCCACTTTCTCCAGGAAGAAGGCGACGGTCCCGCCGAGTACGGCGCCGAAGAGAATGCCGAGCGCGACGTAACCGATCGACTGGAGACCGGAGGGGTCAGCAGCCGGGACGAAAATGGTGAGGGCGATGACTCCGCCGAATCCCCCCACCATGAAAACCTCGCTGTGCGCGAAGTTGAGGAGCTGGAGCACGCCGTACACCAGCGTGTAGCCGATGGCGATAACGGCGTACAGCGAGCCGAGTACCGCCCCCAGGACGAGAACGTCCCAGAAGTCGTGAAAACTCATCGAGGGCACTTCCTTGCCAGAACAGCCACCGGGCGCCGCGCTGTCGGGGCGTCCCGGGGGCGGCCGCGTCGGGAGCGGTGGGGCGTGGCAACGGGCCACGCCCCACCGGAGAAGAGGTACCGCGCGGTCGTTATCCGACCAGTTCCTCGATGTTGCCGAGCGAGGTGATGGCGCTGTCCTCGACCTGGTAGATGTAGACACCGGAGCCGGCGTACTCGCCGCTCTCGTCGAAGGTGAGGGTCTTGGCGACACCGTCGTGCTCGCCCTGGGCGACGGCCTCGTAGACCGACGCGCGGTCGGCGCTGTCACCCAGCTCGCCGACTGCGTTGATGATCATCATCGCGGCGTCGTACGCCTCGGGCGAGTAGGTGCCCGGCTCGGTGCTGTACTCGGCCTCGTAGGCCTCGCTGAACTTCTGGCCGATCTCGTCCTCGCTGAGGTCGCGGCAGGGGCAGCTGAGGTACCAGCCCTCGGCGGCACCGGAGGCGAGGTTGACGAACTCCGGGTCGCGGACGCCGTCGCCGCCAAGGCCGATGCCCTCGTAGCCCTGCTCGCTGAGCTTGACGGCCAGCGGCGCGGCCTGCGCGTAGTAGCCGGTGTAGGCGACGCCGTCGGCACCGGACTGGATCACGGTGCGGGCGATGGAGCTGTGGTCGACGGTGTCGGCGGGCAGCGACTCGCGCTGCACCTCGATGCCGGCCTCGCCGAGCGCCTCCTCGACGACGTTGCCGAGGCCGACGGCGTAGTCGCCGAGGTCGTCGATGACCACGGCGGACTCCACGCCCTGCTCGGCGAAGAACGCGGCGATCGCGGCGCCCTGCTCACCGTCGTTGGGGACACCGCGCAGGAAGGTCGGGAACCCCTGCTCGGTGAGGTCCGGGGCGGTGGCCGACGGGGAGAGCGCGGTGATGCCGGCCTCGCCGTACACCGGCGCGGCGACATTGGCGGCGCCGGAGAAGGCGGGGCCGACCACGGCCACGACGTCCTCGTTGTCGATGAGCCGCTGAGCGGCGGAGGTGGCCTGCCCGGGCTCACCGCGGTCGTCGCCGGGGGCGTATTCGAAGGTGACGTCGTAGTCGCCGGATTCGTTCGCCTCCTTGATGGCGAGCTTGACGCCGTTCTCCATGTTGATGCCGAGCTGGGCGTTGGGGCCGGAGAGCGGCCCCTGGTAAGCGATGGTGAAAGTGGAGCTGTCGCCACCGCCGCTGCTGCTCCCGCCGCCACCGTCGTCGCTGCCGCAGGCGCTCAGCGCCAACGCACCTATCGCGACCGGCAGTGCGATTTTCACGATCCGCTTGTTCAGCATCAGTAAACCCCCTGGACCGAGTCCAGTCCGAACGTCACCGCACGGGACTCGTGCCCAAACGTTCACGGGTGCGGCGTGGAGCGGAATCTATTGCGCATCTCGTCGTACTGACAGACGGGCAGCTCAAGTGTGATCGCCTCGTGACCTCCGTCACGTGCCGAAATGAGAACGCTCCTTACCGCTGAGCGGACGAGATCTTCTGCCTCGGTGGCCCCGGAACGGGCATCAGTGAAACCGATCACAGGCCCACGAAAGGGACAGTGCTCACGGGAAGCCGCCAGGGGAATCGATCATGAACCGATTTCCCAGGAATCCCAGCAGCACCGCGGCCCGGGCACGGCAGGCGTGCCCGCCGGACCCACCGGCCGTCCCTTTTCCGCCGACCTGCTCGGCTTCGGGCCCCGCTGCGCCGTCCCGGCGGCGCGGTGGGCCGCACGGCGCCGTCGCCCCGGGCGCGCGTGCCGCAGGCGGTCGAGCGGTCACCAGACGGAGCACCCGGACACCTGTTCGGGCACGCGCCGCCTCCGAACGGGGCGGGCGGGGTCCGACGCCCGCGGGCCACGCCCGGAGGCGGCGCGGGACGGGCTCGTGATCGGTGACCGGCGGCGGCCCGGCGGTCACCGGTGACGCCGCGGGGGGGGGGGGGGGGGGGGGGGGGGGGGGGG
>NZ_JAAVJC010000309.1 GCF_012033785.1 Streptomyces bohaiensis | reverse complement strand
GGCGGCCGGTGCCCGGGGCACCGGCCGCCGCGGGCGCGCCGCCCCGGCGCGGCCGGACAACGTCCCGCGCTCCGGCGACCGGCGGACACGTGGCCCGATCAGGTGCGCGGGCGTTGACGTGACGTCACCCCTATTCCTATGGTCTGACAAAGGAATCTCGGGGTGCCCGGCACCCCGCGGAGCGACCGGTGGTGCACCGGGGATGCCGAGGGCGCAATGACGGACCACCACGACGCGCGGACGACGGCCGGCACGCCGGCGATCGGGACCGGCCCCGGCGGCCGCGCCCTGCTGAGCGGCTTCGGGAACGAGCACCAGAGCGAGGCCGTCCCCGGCGCGCTCCCCCGGGACCGCAACTCCCCGCAGCGCGCACCCCTCGGGCTCTACGCCGAGCAGCTCTCGGGCAGCGCCTTCACCGAGCCCCGGGCACGCACCCGGCGCTCCTGGCTGTACCGGGTGCGGCCCTCGGCGGCCCACCCGGCGCTCACCCGCGTCGACAACCGCGACCTGCGGTCGGCGCCCTTCGACGAGACCGTCCCCGATCCGAACCGGCTGCGCTGGGACCCGCTGCCCGCCCCGGCGGCGGGCACGGACTTCGTCGACGGCCTGTGGACGCTCGGGGGCAACGGGGACGCCCGGCAGCGCAGCGGCATGGCGATCCACCTCTACCGTGCCGACACCTCGATGCCGGACCGGGTGTTCGGCAACTCCGACGGCGAGCTGCTGATCGTCCCGGAGCGCGGCACCCTGGAGCTGCGGACCGAGTTCGGCCCGCTGACCGTCCCGCCGGGCCACGTGGCGCTGGTGCCGCGCGGGGTGCGGTTCGCCGTCGACGTCGCGGCCGGCGAGAGCGTCCGCGGGTACGTCTGCGAGAACTACGGCGCCCCTTTCGAACTGCCGGAACTCGGACCGATCGGCGCCAACGGCCTGGCCGATGCCCGCGACTTCCTGGCTCCGACGGCCGCCTTCGACGACGTGGACCGCCCGGTGGAGGTCGTCACCAAGTTCTGCGGCAACCTCTGGTCCGCCACGCTGGACCACTCACCGCTCGACGTGGTCGCCTGGCACGGCAACCACGTGCCGTACGTCTACGACCTGCGCCGCTTCAACGTCATCGGCACCATCAGCTACGACCACCCCGACCCCTCGATCTTCACGGTGCTCACCTCGCCGTCGGACACCCCGGGTCTGGCCAACGCGGACTTCGTGGTCTTCGCGCCCCGCTGGCTGGTCGGCGAGGACACCTTCCGGCCGCCCTATTTCCACCGCAACGTGATGAGCGAGTACATGGGGTTGATCGAAGGGGCCTACGACGCCAAGGCGGCGGGCTTCCTCCCGGGGGGCGGTTCACTGCACAATATGATGTCCGCGCACGGCCCCGACCGGGAAACCTTCGACCGGGCGAGCGACGCGGACCTGGTGCCGCAGAAGGTGGACGACGGACTGGCGTTCATGTTCGAGACGCGCTGGCCGGTCACCCTGGCCGGGCAGGCACGCTCCGCCGGGCACCTCCAGCAGGACTACGACACCGTGTGGGACGGTCTCCGGCGGAACTTCCGTTCCTGAGCCCCGCGCCCCCGGGAGTACGGCATGAGCGTCTTCGCCCCCGACACCGTCGAGCTGAACCGCAAGCTGCCGCTGTGGTACCAGGTCTCGCAGTCGCTCCGCGCCTCCATACTCGGCCGGCGGCCGCAGGAGCCGCTGCGCCTGCCGACCGAGGAACGGCTGGCAGGCCACTACGGCGTCAGCGTCCTCACCATGCGGCAGGCCCTGAAGGAGTTGGAGACCGAGGGGCTGATCAGCCGCCACCGGCGCCGCGGCACCTTCATCGAACCCGACGTGCCGCGCGGCACACCGGTGCCGCTGCTCGGCTCGGTCGACGCCATCGTGGCGCAGCAGTCCGGGGAGCTGAGCACGCTGCTGGCCCGGCAGCGGACCGGTGTCCCGCCCGAGGTGGCGGAGCACTTCCCGGGGCTGGACGAGGTGGTGGCGTTCCGGCGGCTGCGGCGCGACCCGGAGAGCGGTGAGCCGACCAACTGGGCCGAGAACCTGCTGCCGCCGGACATCGCCGAGCGGGTGGACGCCGACCTGCTGGAGCGGTGGCCGATGACGAAGGTGCTGCGGGACGAGGCGGGGGTGGCGGTGCGCCGGATCGACAACACGGTTCAGTCCCGGCTGGCCGACCCGGGGACGGCGCGGCTGCTGGAGGTCCCGCTGCTCAGCCCGATCCTGCACTGTACCGGCATCTCCTACGACGACCGGGGCCGGATCGTGGACGTCGTCCGTATCCACTACCGGGGGGACCGGTTCTCGTTCGCGGTGTCGGTGGACGCCGACCCGCGCTGAGGTCGCGCGGGCCGCAGTCCGGTGGGCGCGGCGTCCGGCGCCGGGAGAGCGGGCACCGGGAGAGGCCGTCGCCGACCTCGTGACCGCGTGCCGAGGGCCCGTCGGGGCGGGGGCCGTCCGGGGACGGTCCACCACCCGCCGACGGGCCGTCGGGCGGAGTGTCGTCGGCGGTCAGCCGCGACCGCCGAAGAGCGTGCGGCGGAGCCGCCGCAGCGGAGCCAGGAGGTGCACCCGGGCCCCGCGGGAAGCCGGTGCCGGGCGCGCGTCGCGCCGGGTCAGCTCCTGCATCAGCCTGGTGGCGTCCTCCGAGTCCTGCTGCGGAACGGCGGGACCCGCGAGCACGCTCAGATGGCGCTCAAGGCGCGGTCCGGACGCACCGCTCCGGCACTCGACCGCAGGCACACGGGGCCTGCTGCGCACTGTTATCCGATCCATGCCTCTCCCACCCGTAACTGGGCCACCCGGTCCGGGGCGATCCACCCTAACGCCCCGCCAAGGCGGCAGAGTATCCCGGACCCATGATTCACCTTTCCCGCAAGGGTGTTGACGAACACACCGGGGTCGTGACGGCCAGGCGCACTGCCGGGGCGCACCACCCCACGGCGTGCCGCCGGACGCGCGCTGTACCGCACATCCGTTCCTCGGGGAGGTACACCCTCGCACACCCGCCCGCGCCATCTGACGCACGGTCACACGGCGCGCCGCCGCAGGCCGCCGGGGTGCCGCCGCCCGTGGCGGCGGGCGGCGCCCGGCCGTGCGGTGCGAAGGAGGCGTCGCGCCCCTGGGTCGGCTCGCGCATAAGTACGTGCGCCCGGGGCGCCCGATGGCCGATCATGGGCGGTATGCACGCCGATCACCGCCCGTCCCGCTCGGAGGAACAGCCGCCCTTCGGTCTCGTCGTCAACGACCCCACCTCCCCCGGGGAGGTCATCGACGCCCTCCTCATCGCCGGCTACGCCTCGGGGGACTACCCCTACGCCCGGAGCCGACGGCTCCGCCAGGTCCGGGAGGAGCACAGCCTGCTCCCCGCCGACGTCCGGATCCGCCACAGTTCCCGCGGCTCCGACAACGACGCGGTGCTCGCCGCCGGGGACGGGTTCCTCGTGCGCGCCCAGCGCTGGCAGTTCGGCGCGCAGGTGACCGTCGTCGCCCGCAGTGACGAGGTCGCCGAGCGGGCGCTGAAGGAGGCCGTGGACGGGGCGGAGCAGCCGGAGGAGACCGAACCCGCGCAAGTCTCGATGGGGTTCTGGCACTTCTCCCCCAGCAACGGCCCGGTCCGCACGGCGCGCAGCATCAGCGCCGCGTCGTGGCCGGAGGCCCGTCCCAACTACGCGGCGCCGGTGGCGACCGCGATGGACCGGCTGATGGCGACCACCGCCGAGGACGTGTCGGGCCGGCTGGTGCTGCTGCACGGCCCGCCGGGCACCGGCAAGACCTCGGTCCTGCGCACCCTGGCGCGCTCCTGGCGCGACTGGTGCCAGGTCGACTGCGTCCTGGACCCGGAGCGGCTGTTCAACGACGTCGGCTACCTGATGGACGTGGCCATCGGCGAGGAACCGGACGACGAGGACGACGGCCGGTGGCGGCTGCTGCTGCTGGAGGACTGCGACGAGCTGATCCGCGGCGGCGCCAAGGACGCTGCCGGCCAGGCCATGTCCCGGCTGCTGAACCTCACGGACGGCCTGCTGGGACAGGGCCGCCGCGTCCTCGTCGGCATCACCACCAACGAGGACCTGGAGCGGCTGCATCCCGCGGTGGTGCGGCCCGGGCGGTGCCTGGCCCGCATCGAGGTCGGCAGGCTCTCCCGGCGGGAGTCGGTGGAGTGGCTGGGCGGCGAGGAGGGCGTCGGGCGCGAGGGCGCCACGTTGGCGGAGCTGTTCGCGCTGCGCCGCGGCGCGGACCCCGGCGCCGCCCAGGACCGTGCGTCCACCGGCGACGGCCTCTACCTCTGATCATGTGTGCGGGACAGGGCCGGGGCGTCGTCCCGGAACCCGCGCGCGGCGGGTCCGGGACGACGGCGGGGCTCGAGCGTGAAGGCGGGGCGCCGCCTCTCAGAACTCCTCGTAGTGCGCGGGGTCCTGGTCGGCGAGCCGGCCCTCGGGGCGCGCCAGCGAGGCGATCCGCGCCATCTCCTCGTCGCTCAGCTCGAAGCCGAACACGTCCAGGTTGGCAGCCTGCCGTTCGGGCGAGGTGGCCTTGGGCAGCGGGATCGCGCCGAGCTGGAGGTGCCAGCGGAGGACCAGCTGCGCCACGGTGACCCCGAGGTTCTTGGCGATCCCGGTCAGCACCGGCTCGTCGAAGAGGTCGCGGGCGCGCGCCAGCGGGCTCCACGACTGGGTGAGGATGCCGTGGTCGGCGTCGTAGGCGCGCTGCTCGTTCTGCGGGAAGTAGGGGTGCAGTTCGATCTGGTTCACCGCGGGCGTCACCCCGGTCTCGGCGGTGAGGCGGTCGAGGTGCTCGGGCAGGAAGTTGCAGACGCCGATGGCCCGCACCAGCCCGCGGTCCCGCGCCTCGACCAGCGCCTGCCACGCCTCGACGTACCGGTCGGTGCGGGGGTTCGGCCAGTGGATGAGGTAGAGGTCCAGGTACTCCAGGCCGCTGCGGTAGACGGACTCCTCGACGGCGGCGAGGGCATCGGCGTGGCGGTGGTGGCGGCCGGGCAGCTTGGAGGTGACGACGATCTCCTCGCGCGGGACCGCCGAGTGCCGGACGGCGCGGCCGACGGCTCCTTCGTTGTCGTAGTTGGCGGCCGAGTCCAGCAGCCGGTAGCCGGCGCGCAGTCCGGCGCCGATCGCCTCGACACCGGCGGCGCCCTTCAGCTTGTAGGTGCCCAGGCCGATGGCGGGCAGGGACAGGCCGTGCGGGGACGACAGGACAGGGACATCGCCCATGACGGGGCTCCTCGGGGGTGGTGGCCGCCCGGCGGGCCGCCGGCAGCGGCCCGCGCGGTGGCGGGCGGTTCGGTGGACAGCCGGTACCCGGCCACCGTAGCCCGGTGCGCGGCGCCGGCG
>NZ_JAAVJC010000308.1 GCF_012033785.1 Streptomyces bohaiensis | reverse complement strand
GCGCGCGACGGCGCCGCCGGGTCAGGAGACGAGGACGGCCGGGGTTCCCGCGGGCAGGATGAATCGGAACCGGGCGCCGCCGCCGGGGCAGCGGCCGACCGTGACGGTCCCGCCGTGGGCCTCGATGATGCCCTTGACGATGTAGAGGCCGAGCCCGGTGCCGCCGCGGGTGGAGCCCCGCCAGAAGCGGGTGAAGACGCGGTGCATGGCGTCCTCGGGGATGCCTGCCCCCTGGTCGCTGACGGTCACGGCTGTGCCTTCCGAACGGTCACCGGTGTGCGGTACGGGTTCCACCTCGATGGTGACGGTTCCGGCGCCGTGGCGCACCGCGTTTTCGAGCAGGTTGCCGAGCACCTGGGCGATCTTGTCGGGGTCCGCCCAGAGCACGGGCAGCCCGTGGGCGAGCCGCAACTCGAAGCGGTCCGGATCGGCGCCGGCGGTGACGAGCGTCTTGACCTGGCGGCGGACCGCGTCGTCCAGCCGCACCGGCTCGCGCCGTATCTCCAGCCGACCCGAGTCGATCCGGGAGACGTCGAGGAGTTCGGTGATCAGCCGGGTCACGCGGTCGGCGTCGGCGTCTACCGTCTGGAGCATCAGCCGCTTCTGCTCGTCGGTGAAGCGGTCCCACTTGTCGAGCAGGGTGGCGGTGAATCCCTTCACCGAGGTGAGCGGGGACCGCAGCTCGTGCGCGACCGTGGCGATCAGCTCGGCGTTGGAGCGCTCCATCCGCTGTCGCGCCTCGGTGCTGCGCAACGTGATGACCACCTGGCGCACCGGGCCGGCGGGCCGCACCCGGACGTAGCGGGCGGCCACCAGCACCTCCCGGCCACCGGGGAGCAGCAGGTTGCGCTCGGGCTGCCCGGCGCGGGTGGCGAGACCGCGGTACGGGTCGGTCAGCTGCCACCAGGGGCGGCCGTCGGGGTCCTCCAGCGGCAGCGCCTCCGCGAGGGGGGAGCCGAGCGCCTGTGCGGGATCGGTGCCCGTCAGCCGGGCGGCCTCCGCGTTGAAGCAGGTGACGCGCCCCTGGCTGTCGGCGATCACCAGCCCGTCGGGCAGGTCGTCGGGGGGTACGTCCAGCTCGCCCGCCCCGGGCCGCTTCACCATTCCCGCCCGTCCCCTCCTGTATCCGCTCCGTAACCCTACTAGGACCGAACGCGGTTTGAGACCCCGTCAGGGACACCGGCGGTTCAGGGCGCGCGGCGGCAGCCCCCGGGGGCACGCTGGGCGCGGGCCGAGGCGTACAGGCAGACGGCGGCGGCGGTCGCCAGGTTGAGGCTCTCGGCCCGTCCGTGGATGGGGACGCTGACGACCGCGTCCGCGAGCGCGCGGGTCTCCTCGGGCAGCCCCCACGCCTCGTTGCCGAAGATCCAGGCGGTGGGGGCGCCCATCGCCCCGGCGTCCAGCTCCGCGTCGAGGTCCCGGTCCCCGGCGCCGTCCGCCGCCAGCACGCGGGCGCCGGCGGCGGTGAGTCCGGCCACCGCCTCGGCGACGGGCACGCCGACCGCCACGGGGAGATGGAACAGACTGCCGACGGAGGCACGCACCGCCTTGGGGTTGTACACGTCGACCGAGGCGTCGGTGAGCACGACGGCGTCGGCGCCTGCGGCGTCCGCGCAGCGCAGCACCGTGCCGGCGTTGCCGGGGTCGCGCACGTGGGCGAGGACCGCCACCAGCCGCGGACCCGCCGCCAGCACCTCGCCGAACGGGCGGTCGACGAACCGGCAGACGCCGACGAGCCCCTGGGGGGTGACCGTCTGCGAGATACCCGCCAGCACCTCCTCGGCCGCGATCGCGGTGCGGGCGCCGGCCGCCCGGGCGGCGGCGAGCAGCTCGGCGTGGCGCTCGGCGGCCTCGGGGGTGGCGAACAGCTCCACCAGGAAGGCACCCTCGCCGTCACCGTGGGCGATGGCCTCGCGGACCGCCTGCGGGCCCTCGGCGAGGAATCGGCGTTCCCGGGTGCGGGCGCTGCGGCGGGCGAGCCGCCGCGCGGCTGCGGCGCGTGAGGAGCGCGGGGAGGTCAGCTCGGCGGGGAGCATGCTCACAAGCTCGTTTCCGTGGTGGAGGGAGGACGGGGGCCGCGGCGGACGCGACGCGGACGGGCGGGTGCCCGGAGCGCCGCGGGCAGCGGGCGGGGCCCGGCACGAGCCGGACCCGCAGGCAGCGTGGCCTGCGGGTCCGTCGTCAGCCGGTGTGCGCCGTGGTTCAGGCGGCCTTCGGCGCGTTCACGTCCGCCGGGAGGGCCTTCTGGGCGACCTCGACCAGCGCGGCGAAGGCGTTGGGGTCGTTCACGGCCAGCTCCGCGAGCATCTTCCGGTTGACGTCGACCTCGGCGGCCTTGAGCCCCTGGACGAACCGGTTGTAGGTGATGCCGTTGGCGCGGGCGGCGGCGTTGATCCGCTGGATCCACAGCTGCCGGAAGTCGCCCTTGCGCTTCTTGCGGTCGTTGTAGTTGTAGACGAACGAGTGGGTGACCTGCTCCTTCGCCTTGCGGTACAGGCGGGAGCGCTGGCCGCGGTAGCCGCTGGCCTGCTCGAGGATCGCCCGGCGCTTCTTGTGGGCGTTGACTGCCCGCTTGACGCGTGCCACGTGAAAACTCCTTGTAGAAGGGCCGCGGTTGACTCACGCGGCCCGGAAACGGTTGGGTCCCGGCCTCGTCGCCGCGCCCGGCCGCCCCGCGTGGTGCGGGGCCGGGCGCAGCCGGATCACTTGCCGAGAAGCTTCTTGATCCGCTTCGCGTCGGCCGGGGCCGTCTCCGTGGTCCCGGCCAGACGGCGGGTGAGGGTGGAGGACTTGTGCTCCAGGTAGTGGCGGCGACCGGCGCGCTGGCGCATCACCTTGCCGGAGCCGGAGAGCTTGAAGCGCTTGCTGACACCGCTGTGCGTCTTGTTCTTCGGCATGTCGCCGTTCTTCTCCTCGTCGGTGGCGCGCGGCCGACCGGCTGCTCCCGGCCGGGAGGCCGGGGGCGCCGGACGGGCGCGCGCCGCTTCGCTGTCTGGTCTCGCCCGGGGTTCGGCGGGGCTCAGGCCCGCGCTTCGCCCTGACGCTCGGCCTTGCGGGCGGCCTGTGCCTCCCGGGCCTCGGCCATGGCCTCGGTCTTCTTCTTGTGCGGACCGAGCACCATGATCATGTTTCGGCCGTCCTGCTTCGGGTTCGACTCGACGAACCCCAGGTCCTGGACGTCCTCCGCCAGGCGCTGGAGCAGCCGGTACCCGAGCTCGGGACGGGACTGCTCACGACCACGGAACATGATCGTGATCTTGACCTTGTCACCCTGCTTGAGGAACCGGACGACGTGACCCTTTTTGGTGTCGTAGTCGTGCGGGTCGATCTTCGGCCGGAGCTTCATCTCCTTGATGACCGTGTGCGCCTGGTTCTTGCGCGCCTCACGGGCCTTCAGGGCCGACTCGTACTTGAACTTTCCGTAGTCCATGAGCTTGCACACCGGCGGCCTGGCGGTCGCCGCGACCTCGACGAGGTCGAGGTCGTACTCCTGTGCGAGCTCCAGGGCCTTGGCAAGCGGCACAATGCCGACCTGCTCGCCACTGGGACCGACGAGTCGCACCTCGGGGACGCGAATCCGGTCGTTGATGCGGGGCTCGGCGCTGATGGGGCCTCCTCGGTTCACCGCACGGATGCCTGGCGGACAGCCGTGCCTGAGAGTTTCGTCTGTGGTGACCGCCGGCCCGGGCACACGACAAGAGCCCCGACCGTCGCCGGCGGGGCTCCTCACAGACTGGCCGCACCACCGCAGGCACGCGGCGACACGAGTCCGACCTTTGACCTGCCGACCGGGGGTCGACCAGGTGGGAGATACGGAGCCTCCACTTGCGGGCCGGTCACCGGGTGAAGCGCGTGAGCGCACACTGGTGTCCGGCCGGTCACCAGCCATCGTACCGCACCCTTGGGCGCGCGCCTCCCCAGGTGGCGCCGAGGCGGCGTCGGACCGCTCGCCTACGCTGGGCCGCAGCCGCCCGGGCAGCCCCGGGACGGCCCACCCACGAGATGCGGACGAGACGACGACCCATGAGTGACGACGCCAGCACCCAGCCCCCCGGCACTTCCGCCGCGAACGCCGCCGAAGAGACCCGCGACATCGCCGACGTGCCGGCCGTCGAGGTCATCACCACGGTCGCGGTCCACCTGATGAGCGCGGCCGCGGTCAACCTGGGCCTGTCCGAGGAGGGCGAGGACCACCTCGACCTCGACGAGGCCCGCAAGCTGATCACCGCACTGGCCGGCCTGGTGACCGCGGGAGCGACCGAGATCAGCTCCTTCCACGCCGCACCGCTGCGCGACGGTCTGAAGTCCCTGCAGCTGGCCTTCCGCGAGGCGTCGGTGGTGCCGGACGAGCCCGGCGCCGGCCCCGGCGAGAAGTTCACCGGCCCCGTGCTCGGCTGACCGACGCGCCGAGCGGGGGCGGTGCGGTGCCGCCGGCCGCCCCCGCCACGACGCCGCGCGTCACCGCGCCGGGCGCCGGTACAGCGGCTCCCCGCCCGGCAGGGCGGTCCCGGCGGGCAGCACCGCCACCTGCAGGCCGCGCACCAGTCGGCTGCGGAGCACGGTGTCCGCGGCCAGCGCCGAGGCGAGCCGGGTGACCTCCTCCCGGCTCCCCGCCCCCGCGTCGAAGACGACGGCCAGTGTGCCGTCGGTCTCCCCGCCGGGCACGAGCTGCGCGGCGACCACCCCGGGCTCGGCGGCGAGCAGCGCCCGGACCGCGCCGGCGACCTCGGGTCCGTCCACCGGGGCGCCGCCGGTGGCCAGGGCGCGCAGCGCCCGGCCGGCGATCTCGTAGGGGACGGGTCCGGCGAGGTCCAGCACCAGCGACCCCACGCCCTCCTGCACCGCGGCCTGGAGCGCCTGCTGCGGGGTCACCGCGACCGGACGCGCGTCGGGTCGCCACCGCAGGAGCGCCTCGGTCGAGGAGAAGACCGGCAGCGTTCTGCGCCCGCCCGGTCGCTCCAGCGTGAGCACCGCCATCTCGCTGCTCTTCTCCCGCTTCAGGCCGTCGGGCCCGGTCTCCGCCTCGCCCAGCACGGCGACGACGGGCACCAGCAGCCGGGCGTCGGTCAGCAGGGCGACGACCGCGTCCTGCGCGCCCGGGTCCTCGCGGTGCTCCGCCCAGTGGGACAGCGCCGCCACCAGGTCGGGGTCGGCGGAGCCGTCGTCGTCGGCGAAAGGGGACCGGGGGATGTTGTGGAGCTGCACCCTGCGAGGGTAGCGGCGGCAGGGGAGCCGCCGCGGCGCGCCCCACCGCGCCCGGCGCGCGCCCCCGGCGTTACCTTTTCTTGACATCGGTCGGCTGACTCGTGCATCCGTGCGAGATACGGTCGGCCCCATGAGCCCTGAGATTCCCCGCCAGCGCACCCGCCGGCTGGCCCCCGCCCTGCTCGGCGCGGCGATGGCGACCGGCGTGCTCGCGGCCGCCTCCGCGGGCGGCGCGGCCGGTGACGGCGCC